>DATDXM010000117.1:0-8244 GCA_035289325.1 Candidatus Nanoarchaeia archaeon | reverse complement strand
GCGCCTAAGCAGTGATTCATGCTTTTCAACACTTCCATGAACATTTTCATAAAAAACTTTTGAAGGAATTTTTAGTGTTCTGCTCACATTTTCAACAAGCCGAACAACATCAAGATTTTTAGGAGAGAGCTCATGTTTTCGGCACAAAATTCTGGAGACGCAGGATAGGTTTGAATTGCGTTGAGAGCCTGAATAAATAGCCGTTCATCATACTCTGGGAAATGAACTAGAAAATCATAGCCATCGCCACCCATCTCAGGATTTTTAATGCGCGCTAGCCCACGAACAACGAAAACATCATCGCCAGCAAGCTGATGAATGTATGAACGGGCAGTGTTAACTTGATCTTTCTTATGTTTCTTGCCCGGCGATCCATTTGTCGCCTCAATGCATGCAACCGCGGGGTTACTATAAGACAGAATAAACTCACGTAAGCCCTCTTCAGAAACTCGTGGGCGAATAAAACTTACACCCGTACGAACCACCGTCTTTGCATGAACTAAACAATACCATACAGATTTATAAGTTTATACGTAGAGCCACATACAAATGAAATCATTCGACGCACTCTGCATCGGCAACGCACTGATTGACATCCTCGTTGAAGTGCCCGATCAGGTAATTCAAGACCTGGAGCTGACCAAAGGAAGACAACATGCACTCAGTGAGCAGCAGTCAAAAGCAGTATTGGAAAAAATAAAATTCACCCACGCGAAGCTCACAGCAGGCGGAGGCGCGAGCAACGCAATTGCACTGCTTGCACAGCTTGGCGCAAAAACAATATTCTATGGAAGCGTCGGCGATGATGAATATGGCATTCAATATGAAAAGGAAACAAAAGCAGCAGGAGTCTATGCGCGCTTGCATAAGTCAAGAACAATCACTGGCCACGTTGCAGTGCTGATTACGCCTGATGCCGAGCGCACGCTTGCTGTAAACCTTGGCGCATCGGTGCTGTTGAAAAAAGAGCATATTATTGAAGCAGACATTGCCGCAAGCAATATCATTCATCTTGATGGCTACTTGATTGAGCAAGCACCAGAAATCTGCAAACATGCACTCGCACTTGCAAAGAAACATCAGGTGCAAGTATCGATTGACGCAAGCGATCCAGGCATCATCCAGCGAAACAGGCAGCAGTTCATTGATATGATCAGGACATACAGTCCAATTCTGTTTGCAAACGAGCAGGAAGCTAAAGAGTTGACTGGCAAGGAACCAGAAGCCGCAGCACGCGAGCTTGCTGCACATGCAAAAATTGCAGTAGTAAAGTGCGGCAGCAACGGCTCAATAATTGCAGAGCGAAACAATCTGATAAAAATAGCCGCAGCCAAAGCGCAGGCTGTTGACACAACAGGCGCAGGCGACGCATACGCGGGCGGTTTCTTGTACGGCTGCATCAAGAATTGGCCGCTGTCAAAATCAGGAAAACTAGCATCCACACTCGCAGCAAAAGTTGTTGAACAGATTGGCGCAAGATTAGAAAGGATTCCTCAAAGTGCCATGGAAATAGTCAACGACAGCACGTCCATATGATTGCAGTGCTTTTTTAACTTCACGAACATCATGCGTAGAAGCAGCGACATCATAAACGATGGGTATAGCATCATTCACCGCATCACAAACACGCTGCTCCAGCGCGCCATTCGTTCTCAAGTTTTGGATCTCAAACAGAGCATTTGCAACAGGAACGCCAACAGCAACAGCAGCGTATAGAGGATCATCTGACGTTCCCGCACTGTATATGGCACCTGCAGCCATAGAAGCAAAAGCTGAATACTGTGCAGCAGTATAGACGTCAATTGAGCGATTAACAACACTTTTTGCCATCGTTCGTAACGCAGTAAATGGCGCAAAACCTGCTGCAATTGCCTGCGTAGAGCCAACTGCTGCTCCAAGCGCTGCGTCTTTAAGGTGATCGATTGTGTGAGTGAAGCTCATTTTATAGGGTTGCATATTACCTCTTTGGGAAATCCCAACCCTTACGCTTCAGTATCTTGCTGATGTGTTCTGAACCATAGCGTGCACCAGGAATTTCCTGTGGCGGTGTCCATACAGGTTGAGTTGCTGCAGACGGGCGATAGCCAGCTGTCCGCGAAACGCCACGCTGCCCTTCATATGTCCTAAATTTGTGCATATTTTTTCCGCGAACGACGACAATTTCATACTCAGGTTTATTCACAGCAGATAGTGTGCCCATGCGTGCCGCAATAATTGTTGGAAATTTAGATGCATCTAAAGAATAACCGACTTCTCCATGAAAAAAGTCGCCATAATCCAACAGAACAGCAGGCTGAACGGCAGCTGGATCGACTCCAGGATGAGACTGAAGAAACGCACGCATATCAGAATCATCAAAAATAACTTCCAGACCACCAACAGTTGCAACCGCAAATCGTCCAAATTCATGACGAAAGCCACTGAGCTGCTTACTCGTAAGAGGCCAATCTATCGCATACGCTGCAAGCGAATGTTTTGGATTGTACACCATAAGCTGCCGAGAAATGCTTGGTTTATAAATGTTTCTAGTTTTACTACTTATTAGTGACTTAAAAAGAAATTGTGTGCTTCTCTTATTTGAGGCATGCAGCCATCATATAAGGATAAGAAACACCTTGCACGCCGAGCATATTTTTAGAATCAAAGAACGCAGTATCACGAAGCGCATACAGTGCTTGCGTAGACTCACCGAGCTTATGATGAACAGAAGCTAAGCGTCTCAGAATGATACAAGGATTTTCATTATGGAGCTCAAGACAGCGTTGATAGAAACGCTTTGCTCGCCTCAGATCACCATCCTGTTCAGACGCCATGCCAACACCATAATAGAGAGAAGCATTTTCAGGGAGGTGAGAAAGCCCAGAAGA
Organism: Candidatus Nanoarchaeia archaeon; assembly: GCA_035289325.1. Lineage (GTDB taxonomy): Archaea > Nanobdellota > Nanobdellia > Woesearchaeales > JAGLXL01 > DATDXM01. The sequence continues at coordinate 5,377 of DATDXM010000117.1, read as the reverse complement.
AAAATTTGCTTGTGCATCTGCAGCTTTCCCCAATCGGAGAAGAGTAATTCCGCGGGAGAACCAACCAACAGGATCCAGTGGGTCTCGATCGACAATTGCATCATAGCAGGATTTTGCTGCTTTAAAATGACTCAATCGAGCATGTAAATCAGCTTCAAGAAACAATGAAGCCGTCTCTTCATCATAAAATGACGCCTTTTTTGCACTGCTCACCGCCCGTTGATATTTTCCATCATTCATTAACAAGAGAGCATGATAACGCCAGAGACTTACAGAATCATCTTGATGACGAAGACCTGCTTCGAGCGTTGTAAGTGCAGCAGTTCTGTTTCCCGAACGTTCGAGACATTCGGCTTTGCACCATACAATACGAGCATTACCTGGATCATTTTCGATCATCTCATCATAGATGCCGACCGCACGATCGAATGAAGATGTTTGTTTATAGGAAAAAGCAAGCGCTAATCCTATAGCTTGGATGCCCGTGCGTTCATAACTGACCAAAAGAAATTGCTGTGCAAAACTATGCTTATCACGAACAAGTGCCTCCAAGCCCGTAAGAAGCGTCTTCTTCCATCGCGCACCATCAGGTCGTGAAATTTCTTCGTGCTGAATTTCAAGCATCGCTACCCCTATATCACAAAAAGCAGTCACTTGAGTAATATCAAGCAAATTTTCCAATCGATCTGACGGGTTTTGACAACTATTTCCTGATGATTTTGCGATAGCATCATCAGCTGCTCGCAGCGCCCGATGAAACTCATCATCCGGCTCGTCGTCGTCAACTATTAAAGAGCCCATACCAACACATTTACACCATCGCTTTCTTCAGTGCATCAACTTTATCCGTCTTCTCCCACGTGAAGTCAGGATCATCTCGACCGAAATGTCCATATGCAGCTGTTTTTTTATAGATTGGTCTGCGCAGCTGCAGCTGATCGATGATTTGTTTTGGTCGGAAATCAAATACTTTTCTCACAACCTCAACAATCTTTTCATCTGGAACTTTGCCCGTGCCAAATGTTTCAACCAAAATGCTCACCGGCTGTGCAACACCAATAGCATACGCAACTTGGATTTCACATTTGTCTGCTAACCCAGCAGCGACAATATTTTTTGCGACATATCTGCCATAATAACATGCGCTTCTGTCAACTTTGCTGGGATCTTTCCCAGAGAATGCACCACCGCCATGATGGCCCATGCCGCCATAGGTATCAACAATAATCTTCCTGCCTGTAACACCAGCATCTGCAACTGGTCCGCCTTGGATAAAAACTCCGGTAGGGTTGACAAAATACTTAGTTGTTTCATCAATCCAATTGCCGCATACAGGCTTGATAATTTTTTCAATCACATCTTTACGGATCGATTCTAAACTGACATCAGGATGATGCTGCGTGGACACGACAACCGTATCAACACGTTTTGGCTTTCCATCGGCATATTCAACAGTAACCTGCGACTTTCCATCGGGGCGTAAATACCATATCTCGCCTTTTTTTCGTGCAAAAGCAAGCCGTTTCGTCAGCTTGTGTGCAAGCATGATAGGCAATGGCATCAGCTCAGGTGTTTCATTTGTTGCATAGCCGAACATTAATCCCTGATCGCCTGCACCTTGTTCTTTCTTCTCACCTTCATTGACACCAACTGCAATATCAGGAGATTGCTCAGACAGCGCAACCAAAACACCGCAGGTGCTTCCTTCAAATCCATACTCGGGTTTGTCATATCCGATACCGAGAATAGTCTCGCGTACAATTTTTTGAACGTCAACATAAGTCCGTGTTGAAACTTCGCCTGCAACAACAACAAATCCTGTTTTTGTCAAGCATTCGATTGCAACGCGCGCATTCGGATCATCTTTGATGATTGAATCAAGCAACGCATCACTAATTTGATCGCAGATTTTGTCTGGATGTCCTTCAGTTACACTTTCTGACGTAAAGAAATAATGGTTTTTCATGTTAATCCCCCCCGAGATTTATTATCATTATGAGAAGGAAACAAGATTGGCTCAACAGACGAATATAAGGATGTACAATCGAGCGCTTGATGACGAACTCTGTGTTTCATATTAATCTCAATGACCTCTCACAGTGGCGACTTCAGTTGCTTTATAAGCATTTTTATCTTCGAGTGCAGGAGTACGTGAAGGAATTAAGAGCTCACTTTCTTGAAAAGGCTTATTCCAAACGAATGGGCCATGAAAACTATCTGCACAATCTGCCTGAAGGCGAAACACAGCAGGATCACGGAGACCAAAATAATCTGCGGCATGACCGATGGTTAATGGAATGTGATCGCGTACCCAACTTTCAATTTGATTCTGGGAAAACGGAGACGAGCCATGCGTAGTAATGCCAAGCACAACATCATCTGTTCCGATAGTATACCGAAGGCTCACTCGTGCATAGTGTGCAAATCGCTGAGCAACAGTCACCGCGATATGACGAGCGAGAAATGAACCGGTGCCGCTGGGTTTTGTACAATCCTCACCCGATACACTATCTTCGTTCGTGCCATGCGAACCATAGAAGTCACGCTGCGGCTTCGCTTCATTACTCCCTTCATCCGCTTCCCATCCACCAACCAGCCAGGGATTCGTGCCAGAATTGACAACAATCTGAGATTGACCATAATCTTTTCCTGTTTCATCTCGAAGCAGAGCAAGATATCCAGATACAACTGATCCTACAGCACGACGCAGATTAGCAAGCTTCAGGCGTTCATCATGCTGTGTTGAAACAACAATTCTATCAAGACCAAGAAGATGTGCATCATGATACGATGCATCCACACCAATTTTTCCATCAGGCCGCAGACCATCAAGCGAATGGATGCCTGAAAGTTGAGCGACAGGCTCAGGCACGATGCCATCGTTCTGATAGATAGTGTCAAGAATGTTACGAATACGAACAGCAACCACACGCTCAATCGGAAGCTGCAATGGAAAAGCACCAAATGCATAACCAATGGGAGTGCCGGCATCACCCGCATGACCATTAGTTGCTAGTGCCTCTGATTGGCGATTAAAGCGGATAGAAAAAATAAAATCATCAGCATCTAAGTTCGACCGATGAATACTGTTATATCGACGCGCAACAGCTTCTTTGAGCCGCGCATCTAAATCACCGACATCAAGAAGCGATTCAGAGACTTCTCCAGAGAGGCGAACAACGGGTTTCCTTGCATCGTGTGAAAAACCTCCAGAGACACGCACATTCCATCGTGTGTAAGGATTGATTGTTGCGAGCAAGGCGCTTACATCATGAGCGATAATAGTATCCAATTCATCTGGACCCCCACGGCGCTTGACTTCAAAGGTGTGAAAAGTTCGTTCAGCCATCAGCAATTACCACAGTCAGAAATTTATAAACCTTCCTGCTTAAATTATTCCGATAAGAATAAATAGGAAGATTTAAATATGAAATAGAAATAAGTCTTCTCATGTCAACGCATGATCTTTCAGAAATAAAAAAAATAAGAAAAAAGCTTGGCTTGACACAGTCACAGCTTGCAAAAAAAGCAAGCGTTTCTCAAAGTTTGATAGCAAAAATCGAGGCAGAAAAGCTCGATCCAGGCTACAGCAAGACAAAGCAGATATTTGACGCGCTCGAGCAGTTGACACAGAACGAAGAGCTTGCCGCTGCAGATATCATGAACAGAAAGATAATGACTGCAAAGGCAAATGACAGCGTCGCAGATATTATTAAAATCATGAAAAAGCATGCAATTTCACAGATGCCCGTTGTTGACAGCGAAAAGCCTGTTGGCATGATTAGCGAACATGGCATACTTGACAGTCTCAGTAATGGTGTCGCATTGCAACAGCAGAAAGCAAAAGACATTATGGAGGATTGCCCACCTATAATCACACCGCAGACAAAGATAAGTGTATTTGCTCACCTGTTGCGTTATTTCCCCATCGTTCTTATCGTGAGCAAAGGCAAGCTTGAAGGGTTGATTTCAAAAGCAGATGTGATTGAGCGGATAACATAATTCAAACAAATAACTTAATAAGGAGACATTTTGTTCTAAAGAAACATGCATCTCGCCCACCGCATCCAATCCGTCCAAGAATCCAAAACCCTTCGCTTCCGCCCGTTAATTCAGCAGCTTCAGTCGCAGGGCAAGAATATAATTGATTTTGCTATGGGCGAGCCAGATTTTGATGCAGCAGACGAAATTAAGGCTGCAACAAAAAAAGCATTAGACAGCAATAAAACAAGATACGCAGCAACCGCAGGAATCCCTGAGCTGAAGCAGGCAATTTGCAAAAAGTTAAAGCAGCACAATAATCTTGACTACGCTGAAAACGAAATCATCGTGTCAAACGGCTCGAAACAAATACTGTACGAGGTTTTTCAGGTGCTCTGCAATCCAGGCGACGAAGTAATTATTCCCGTGCCCTATTGGGTAAGCTTTTCTGAGCAAGTGAGGCTTGCAGTGGCAACACCCGTATTCGTTCAGACTGATCAGCATCAGCTTGACATTGAAAAAATAAAAAAAGCAATCACCAAAAAAACAAAAGCAATTATTATCAACACGCCAAACAACCCCACAGGCGCAGTATACAAAACAGAAACGTTAAAAGAAATCGCAGCATTCGCTGCAGAAAAAGGCATCACAATCATCGCAGACGACGCATACGAAATGCTCATCTATGATGGATTAAAGCATACAAGCATCGCATCATTCAGCGATAAAATAAAACAGCATACAATCACAGTTCAAAGTTTTTCAAAGCCATATTCGATGATGGGTTTTCGTTTGGGCTATTGTGCAGCGCAAAAGGAATTGATTAGCGCAATGTCAAAGCTGCAGGACCATTTATCATCCAACGCATGCACATTTGCACAGTACGGCGCAGTCGAAGCATACACCATGAGCCAGAGATTCATACAGCAGCGAATCGCAGAGCTTGAAAAGCGAAGGAATATTGCATATAAAGAAGCGATAAAATTATTCGACTGCATCAAGCCGCAGGGAGCATTCTTTTTATTCCCTGACGTTTCAAAAATAATGAGAAAACAGACCGCAGAAGACTTAAGTATGTTCCTGCTCAAGGAAGCTAGTGTCGCTGTCGTTCCCGGGGAGGCATTTGGCGCGCCAAAGAACGTGCGTATATCATATACACGGCCTGTTGAAGAGATTAAAGAAGGGTTTGAGAGGATTGGAAAGGCGTTGACAAAATTCAACTGAACAAACGCAAGAAATCCTCAGGCTTTAGAACTTTTATTCCACGAAAGTTATTGATCTTAAGCACTGCTTTATCTTGAGTTACAATATACTGAGCGTTTCCAGAAATAGCTGTTTCAAATAGAATATTATCATCCGAATCTTCTTTAACTATATCGATTTCCTCAGTTGGAAC
>DATDXM010000116.1:0-5333 GCA_035289325.1 Candidatus Nanoarchaeia archaeon | reverse complement strand
TTGATAATTCGACCGTGGTGACTGGTTCAATGAATCCGACGAAGAATGGCGATGAGACGAATGATGAGAATGTGGTGATTATTAAGGATAAGGAGATTGCGGAGTTGTATTTGAAGGAGTTTGAGAGGGTTTGGGATGCTGCTAAAGAGAAAATGAATGCGACGGAGAATCCCCCAAAAGAGATATAAACAGCATTTCACATAGCTGAATTATGTCCGACTTAATCATGATATCAAAGAAAGAATATGAAGGAAAGAAACTATTGAGATACTTCAGGATCCTGAGATGATGAAGCAGATTCTTGAGAGTGAAGAAAATCGTAGAAAATGGATAAATTTCAAAAAGATAGAGATTTGACTATCGCATCACCCTCTTCGACAACCGCGCAATAAGCCAACGCGGCAACAAACGCTCAAACTGTATGCGCAGCTTGTTCTTGAAGCCTGGAACGACAGTCATCTTATTTTTAAACAGCGCGTTAACACCGGCAACTGCAACATCACGGGCAGAACCGCCTTTGACAGCAGAACCCATTGCAGTGTAAAAATGCGTTGCGGTCACACCTGGACAAAGACAAGTGACATGGACATTGTATTCCTCGAGCTCTTTGGCCAAGGCTTCGGTATAATTGAGAACGTAACTCTTTGATGCGCTATAAGACGCCAAATATGGCACAGGCTGGAATGCAGCAATTGATGCAATGTTGAGAATGTAGCCTTTTCGCTGCGCTTTCATCTGCTGGCCAAACAGTGCGCTGAGTTGTGTCAATGTCAGAATGTTGAGATGCAGCATGGCATTTATTTTTGATGCGTCTGCGTCAACGCTTTCTCCAGCGACACCAAATCCTGCATTATTAACAAGAACGTCTGCATGCTTGACACGTGCAAACACTTTTTGAGCGGCGTTCTCTTTGGATAAATCAATGCTCAGGATTTGGATGTTGATATCGTATTGTTTTTCCAGTGATTTTTTTAGCGCTGCAAGCTTTGTTTTATCTCGGCTGACGAGAAAAAGATCGTATTTCGCTGCAAGAATTTTTGTGATTTCCAATCCGATGCCTGAAGTTGCACCAGTAATGAGCGCGGTTGCCATGAGGGAGAGAAAGCGGTGGGGGTTAAAAGAGTATTGGATTATCCAGTATCTCCGAATGAAAATGCAATAAGTATATTTGTACCTGCAAAAACATTGCCTACGACACCAGAAACGCGGGGTGGCCACACCAAGTGCTAGGCTTGTGCGTTCATCAATTGACACGCAGTCTAGTTTCGCAATATGAGCATATTCAAGTCTCGTCGTGTTGCTTGTTTTCTTTAAATGTTTTTCTCGTCATTTAAAAAAGGTGAATCCTATTCGGAGATACTGTTATCATAATGAGAGTAAGCTTGACAATTCTGTTTGCCTCTCTTTCCACTTCCATAAATTCGTCACTCTCAGCCCAACCAAACGTATCGCGCGCGTGTCGCTGAAGAACGGGCGAATAAGACGATGTGCCCCTGCAATCAACACTTGTTCGCTGTCTGAGAATATTGTTAATGTTGTTGAGCGATTGAATGTTGCAAAGTCTGCGTAACGCACGACAACCGTAATTGTTTTGAATGATAGTTTTGACTCGCGGAGCTGATCGACAATAATTGCACCTAACTTGCACACCACTTGATGGATTTTATTTATGTCGCTCGTGTCTTCGTGAAATGTTCGCTGGCAGCCGATTGATTTTGGATCGCGATTTGTGTAAAATATTGTACTCCCAATGCCGTGCGATGCTGTGTGCAGATAACTACCATGCTTGCCGAACAGTGAGTATAAAGCATGCTGATCTGATTTCTGGATGTCACCAATGGTAACAATATTTAGTTTATGCAGCTTTTCCTCGGTGCGTGGGCCGATGCCAGGAAGCTTTCGTATTGGTAATGGCGCTAAGAATGCACGAACTGAGTCGGGCCGAACGATTGTAATGCCGCCAGGCTTTTTGTAGTCAGACGCAACCTTTGCGACAAGCATGTTTGGGCCAATGCCGATGGAGCAGCTCAGATGCTCTTTTTCTCTGATTTCATGTTGGAGGGCTTCGGCAAGAGCTTTTGCTTTTTCGTAATCCACATACGAAATATCGAGATAAGCTTCGTCAATTCCTCCTGACGCAATCGTTTTTGAATAATTCTTGAGAATTGATTTTAGGTTTCGCGAGACTTTTGAGTAGAGCTCAAATTGTGGCGGAACAAAAATTCCATTAGGACATAGGCCGTATGCCTTCGAGATGGGCATTGCTGAATGTAATCCAAATTTTCTTGCTTCATAATTACAAGTTGAGACAACGCCACGCCCCCCAGGGGATGCACCGACAATAACGGGCTTGCCTTTGTATTCGGGGTGCTCACGCCCCTCAACGGCTGCAAAAAAACAGTCCATATCAATGTGGAGGATGGGCATGAAAGTCCCCGCGGCTGGGATGCTCAGAAATGTGATTTCTGGCACAGCAGAAATCAGCGGATTTCTAATAGTTTCACCCAGTGATTCGAACCCAGAAGCCATTTCTGGCGGGAGGGTTTCAGTTTTCTGCTCTGCCGCTTGTGCGGCTTTTTTCTTTTTTTATCATAACATCAGTTTGCAGAATTCGCTTTATATATCTCACGCGGACACTTGTCTTGTGGAGCTTATCAATGTCTTGTGGGTCTATTTAAAGCCCACAAGACACCAGAAACCATGTTTCTCTGTGTCCAGTGGCATTACATTCTTAAATAATCAGCCTAAAGAAAAAGCATGGATGTTAATACACTCGTCGCAGCATACAAAGCAGAATGTGCTGCATTTGAGCAGCTGCAGCGTGAAATGATGCATACTATCAATGGCGTTCTTTACAATGAGCGATGGAGAATTCCTGAAGCAGTACCATCCGATCAACTGCGGCAGGACTTGTTGCGGTATTTGAAGCGGCACGGAATTTCGACCCAAGGCGTTCAATTTACGACGTATGCATACACCAGAATAAAAGGTGCGATGCACGATGAATGGCGTGCAATAAAAAATGGACCGAAGAAAGGCAGAGAAAGAGCACTACCGCTCGATGCTGTCACCGAACCCGTTGTGATAACAAGTTATGATATGCTGCTTGATGCAAAGACAATTTTTGATTACCTCGAAGGGATTGCACCACCCGTCGACAGAATACAATCAAAAAGAATGAAGGGACGGCAATTGCCGCTGCCTGATAAGAGCTGGGCACGTGTCGGGCTGCTGCATCATAGGGAAGACCGTTCACTGCAGGAGGTGGGTGATATGCTTGGCATTCATGAGTCAAGCGCAAGAAATCTTGAAAGGAGATGTATTGCACACCTGAGAGAACGATTAAGGTAAATCACGCATTATCATCAACGACTTCTTGAGCAAACAACACATTCTTCTGGTCTTTTTTCTCCCGGAATGCGCGCGGCACGTGGATTGCTTTCCTTGTCACCGGGTCTTTTCCTGTGTAATACATCGCAGTGCTCATCGTGCCCGGTGTGGGTGTAAAGACTTGTGTCAAATTGATAAAAATATCTTCATCCTTGCAGAATTTTCTAAGCACTTCCATGTCATCCATCGTCGAGCCAGGATGCGCTGCGACGAAATAGGGCACAAGACGCTTGTCTGTTCCCTGCTCTTTATTCACTGCGCGGAATTCTTTAAGGAATTCTTTGAACGCGCTGCCATCTGCTTTGTTCATCTGCTTCAGCACATGGTCAACGATATGTTCTGGCGCAATTTTTAATCTGGAGGTGAAAAGCATGACTTTTCTGAACAATTCTTTCTGCTGCAATACGATGTCATGCCGAAGCGCACTTCGCAGTTCAAGCGATCCATTGTATTTTTGCTGAAGCTTTTCAACGCCCTCAAGCACAGGAATAAGATCATCAGACAACACGCGGTATTTGCAGCCAACACATTGCTGGTTACAGTATTTTACCTTGTTGAAGACAGTGACATCTTTTTTGATGATGGGAGAATAGATGGTTTGCTTTTCGGTGTATAGGCTGCAGCGCGAGCCGTACATATTAAGTGTTGGCAGGGTGAGGTCATTGATTTTTTTCATGCCGCCCTTGTACAGTGTCTCGATTTCATGAAGAATGCCTTCTTTACTTCGACGCGCAACTTCTTTGCCTTGGACAAGCGGGATAACACAGAATGAGCAGCTGCCCCAGCAGCCTCTGCCAATAATTACACTTGATTCAAGATAGCCCACCATCTCCTGGTTGAATGCAAGATTTTTTGTATTGGGATGCAGCTCGCGGGTAAATTGCGAGGAATAAATAAAATCCATTTCCTCTTCCGTTAGTGTGTGCGAAGGCCTATTATGGCGAACGATGCCTAAACCACAGGACTCAATGAATGCATCGTCGGGAAGGAGATATGCAATTCTCGTGAGCAGATTAAACTTATCTTTGTCGGCGACACATTCTTCATAACTCGGAAGCGCACGCATTGCTTTCGTTACTTCGTCTTTTTTGATGAGGAATGATGCACCCTCAAGTGAAAGTAAGTCAAGCTGCGGCTTTATTTTTTGGAATAGAGGAAAATGCATTTTACTCATCCGCTCAAGGAGTGTGAGAAGCGAGCGTTCAGCGTTGCCAAACAAGAGCAGATCCGCTTTCGTGTCGTTCAGGATGCCTCTGCGGAGCTTGTTTTCCTTGTAATCAAAATGGGTAAATCGCCGAATAGTTGCTTCAACGCCGCCGATAATGGTCATGACACTTTTGTTGAGCTGTTTCAGCTTTTGAGTATAGACCATCAACGCACGCTCCGGAACAAGAACATTTTCGCGCGGTTTCAGCATGGGCGTGTAATTTGCGAGCATTGAGTCAAGCAATCCCGATGTAATGCAGAAGAAGTATTTTGGCGTGCCGCACGCTTGATAATCCTTGTCTTCTAAGGGCTGCGCGATAATAGCAACCTTGTAGCCTTTTCGATCGAGAAGCCGTGAAAGGATAGCGACGCCGCTCAGCGGATGGTCGTAATACGGGTCGCCGGTGACGAAGATGACGTCGAATGTACTGAAATCTGGGTAGTATGCTTTCCCTTCGTCCAGCGTTGTCGGCAGATGTTTCATATGCTCTTTTAAGCGGGAGCGTTTATATAGTTATTGACGGGGAGAGGGTAGAAGAGCATCATTGTTGATACAATCTTTAAGAGATTAAATAGAAATCAGTTGGGTTGATTTGGTGGCTCTATACAAGTGCCTAAATGCTGAAGTTTCTGAGAAACAGCGTCTCTTTGTTGAGCATACTGTGGATCAGCTAATTGTTCTAAGACAGACCGCTGAAGCTCGAGATTATTTCGATATTCAGGATCCGCACTATCCT
>DATDXM010000115.1:0-4157 GCA_035289325.1 Candidatus Nanoarchaeia archaeon | reverse complement strand
CGTCAAAGAAAAAGTGATTATCGCGAAAGGAGGTAGAAAATCGCCACATCCAAATATCAGCTATAAAGAAGTTGATAAGAAATATTTGGGCGATACGACCACTGTTATTTTTCAGTCAAAAGTGTATATCTTTATTTGGGGAAATCCATATTATCTGATCATAATCGACAGCAACAAAGTCGCACAGACATATCTGAAACAATTTGAGATGATGTGGCGAAACGGTAAATTCTAACACTACTTTATCATGGCTTCAGGAATGCCCGCGAAATCATGATCACAGGTGAGAATTTTTGCTCCACCTTTTTTTGCTGCTGCGACCACATGTGCATCAGCGAGTCTGAATTTTTCTTTTAATTTTCTTTGCGCGATGTAGATCTGTGCTGACGTTTCTGCGTCGGCTAAATCCAGATTTAAAAGAGTGGCCAATACTTGCAAAGCTGTCATCGCGTCATGGACATCTTTTTTATCTTTAAAGTATTTTGTGAAAACTTCAGCAGCAATAATCTCGGTCGTATATATAATAGCAAATCTCATAAATTATGGTACTTATAGAGATTTGCTAGTATAGATAAAGTGCCTTTTGAAATGTTCCATTATTTATGCACTTTACTATAACTGAGTTTTTAATCGAATCACGTACTTTTACGCCATTTGTGCTACCCGAAAGATATTCAATCCATGCGGAGCTGTCGAGAACTAATTTATTCGTATTTGGATCTCATCCTATCTTCAGATTTATTGAAAGGTGAAAGACCAGGAGTTATGCCGAAGAAATATTTCTTTACTTTTTTTATATCAACCTGTACAGCTTCCCCTTCTTTGATGTTCTCAATCTCAACTATTTTCTTAGGGATTCTCACCATCATGGAACCACCCACTTTCTTTGCCAGCTGAATTGTTTCAGTCATCTCTTTTATTATATTGGATGTTATACTTATTCTTTTCGGTGATGGCAACCCTACACATTATCCGCCAAACTCAGGACAACAATTCCAATGATTGCAAACAGCGACCCGATAATTCCTTCAACCGAAAATTCTTTCAGGATTACAAGCGCGAGAAATGTCACTGGAATAATATCGCCGGTAGATAGGATTGTGAGAACGATGTTCTTTATCGATGACAACTGTTCGGTCTGCCCGAACGCTTTAACCACAAAATAAGTGCCAATGAATCCGCAGATTCCGCCAAGCAGAGGATAATAATAATCTCCTGTAAATGGATGGTAAAAAAATACCAGAGAAGCGATAAGAAATGCGCCCGCGCCATTACAGAATAAGACAGAATTGGCGTCTTGTTTTTTTACCACGCGTGCACGTGCAAGAAAAAATGCAAATAATCCCCAGCATATAAGCACGGCAATGCCTTGTGCAAGAAAGAGTGTATTGATATGCGAAAACTGCTGAATGCCGCCGGAGCCGCCCACCGACGCAAAAAATAACCCTATGCAGCTGATAATAAGGCCAATAAGAAGGAGGAGCAGCCTTTTCCCCGCATATCTCACATGATAAACAAGCACATTCAGCGCAAGGAAAACAATGACAGAGAGTGCAGCAAAAGGATAGACAACAATAAGCTGGTTGCTCTTGAGCGCAGCAATGATGATGCCTGTGCCTGCAGCGCCAAACGCTCCTGAAAGAAATGAGTCAAATGACCAGCGGAAATTCTTTCGGATGAAGAAGACAGCGAAAAAGAAAAACACTGATTGAATTATGAGGTTTGCGAACACGGGGTCAGCTGTGTTTAGCTTGTTGAATATGCCAAGAAATCCATATAATAGTGAGCCAATAATTCCATAAATGAGCCAGCGCATGGTGGATTGATTGATGCCAAGTATTTATTGGTTTTGAGAAAGCTTAATAAGCACCATAAGTAATTTGGACTGCGATACGTAATTTAACGGAGGCAACACATGGCATATCTTGAAACAAAATATGGCGATCATCTGTATGCAATTTTCCGCATCGGCATCGGTGCATTATTTCTGATGTATGGCGTGCAGAAAATATTTGGATTGTGGGGCATGCCCGGCGGAGCTGCGGCATTTGGAACATTAGTATGGTACGCAGGTATGGGTGAATTGCTGATAGGATTGGCGCTCGTAACTGGAGTATTGACACGGCTTGCATCATTCTTTGGCATCATTGAAATGCTTGTAGGCTATCTCATGGGGCATGTTGCAGTTGGTGGCTGGAATCCTGCAGTAAACCAAGGCGCACCTGCGCTGCTGTTCATGCTTGCATTTATTGCCACTCTTGCGTATGGCGCGAAGAAAGCAAGTATTGAGAAAGCAGTCATCGGAAAAGAGCGGTTTTAATTTTTTCTTTTTGTTGTGAGTTAATTTATTTCCAAGTTTCCTTCTTTAATTGCATTAAGAATTAACACTGTTTCTGTGCGCTCGACAAAATCATAGGTTTGTATTTTCTTTAGGAAATTGTCAAGGCCTCGGCGGTTCTTGAAAAAAGCGATGACGACAGCATCAAATGGACCCGTTGTATCATATAATGCAATAACGTGAGGATCGGTTGCAATCTTTTTTTCGACATCAATCAATCTGCCTTTTGAGACGCGCACATGGATAAGAACGCCAACATCATATCCGACTTTTTCGTAATCAATTGCTGCCGTATATTTCCGAATAACTTTTTCTTTTTCGAGGTGACGAACTCGATGAAGCGCAGTCGCAACCGAGACGCCGACATTCTTTGCAATTTCACGAAAAGAAAGCCTGCTGTCACTGCTTAACACATTGAGAATTTTCTTGTCGGTTGCATCGATTTCCATGATTTTGCGCTGAAGAGTTGATATTTAATGTTTGCTGGCTTTAATCATATAGGTCATATAAATCGTTCAGCTGATTTACGATATCATCATCAATTTCTTTCTTCGAGTTTAGGCAGTCGCTCGGCTCACGTAACGTATAACCGACATTTGCAGTCTGCTCATGGTACATGATGCTCTCGTTGTCCGGCGAATGCTCAAAGCCAAAAACGTGCAGGATTTCATGAATCTCGGTTGTCGTATGACCGCAGTCGCCAATGCTGAAACCAGAAGGCTTTTTCGCATAGCCAGATTCTGCGAAGCCTGCAAAGCCGAAAAATTCAATCGTTGCTTTTTTGATGATATGAGCCTGTGTTTCGGTTATTTGCGCAAGCCCTGCGGCATGCTCACAAATCGTTTCTGTTGTTGTGATGATGCCTTTTTCGCGGTCAATATCAACTTTTTCTTCATAACAATCATCCAGCAGTGTGCAGCGAATGGAAATATCTGGGTTGTTAGACACTTCTGTAAATTGAAGTGGAGTAGTTTCCTCTATTTCAGCAACTGCAGAACGGAAGCGGCTTGCCTGATAGAGCTTACACTCCTTGTTAACGAATGTGAATGTGACTGGCAGATGATCCCAGCGGAGCGGCGTTGTTTTTTGTGCAGCGGTTTCTATAGATGGCTCTTTATTAGATTCAACAGCTTCAAAATGGAGCTGATAAGCTGTTTCTTTGATGCCGGCATTTTGGAGCATAATGCCACCATCATGAACATTGCAGATAATTTTCGCGTTTGATATTTCCTCACGAGAGCATCCTGCAAAGACGCTGAAGTTTTCGGAGTTCAGTGCTTTGTTTAAATCATCCTGCGAGGGAACGATGTATATATCGAGCGGCAGAGTTGAATTGATGATTAGGGTGGCTTGAAGCTGCTTGTCTTGCACGGCAATCGGATGATATGCCAGATGTCCTGGCAGCAGTGTGCCATTAACATCGCTTTCGATGCGCGCCTGAAAGTTGACTTGCGGAGAGATAGCGCATGCTGTTACGAGCAGCGCAATAAGCATCCATCTATACATCATATGACAGGACAACATCTTTTTTCTTTTTTGGACTTTTCATCTTGTCGACGACTTTTTTAAACGCCTCAATCTGCTTGTCGCTCAGCTTGCCGAAACGAAGGTAATTTATTTTAATATCGCGCAAGAACATGCTCTCTCGATAGAACTCGATAGGAATGTCGAACATCTTCTTCATTTCTGGATCTTTTATCTCGCCATCAAGCTGCGTTTTCTCGCAGTCATAGCAGATGGGAAATTTGTTGCGCCATGTGACAGAGACATAATTTTTTCTGCATCGTGTGCATTTTTGTTTATAGCGAACAGCCATGAT
>DATDXM010000114.1:0-6422 GCA_035289325.1 Candidatus Nanoarchaeia archaeon | reverse complement strand
CGCCATTGTCAACAGCATTATCAATCGCACGAGAAACTAGATCATCTGGGTCACCAGGACCACCGAGACTTAAGCTAATGATATCTGCGTGATCAGAAACAGCTCTATTAATACCAGCAATCACACCCGCCATAGTCCCTGAACCAGAGGCATCAAGTACCTTATACGCCATAATCTTCGCATCCGGCGCAACTCCCCAGAACTCACCAGCATCACGCACATTATCGCCATTATAATCTCCTTTTCCTGCTGCAGTCGCCGCAACATGTGTGCCATGCCCATGATCGTCTATTGGATCGTGGTCATTATTTACAAAATCATAGCCGCCAACAACTTTGCATCCCTGTCCAAAGCAGCCACCCAAATCGGGATGTGTATAATCAACACCTGTATCAATGATACCGATAGCAACTCCTTGTCCCGTATATCCTTGATCCCATGCACCACCAGGTGAACTTGCACCGATTAAATCAACAGATTCATGTAATAAAGCATCAACAGGATCGCCAGAAGTAAGCACATCTATTTGTTCTTCCTCTATACTCCCTACTCTTTCAATGCCATCTTCTGTAACAATAAATTGCTGTGCATTTTCTCCTCCGATAACCGCCCCATCTGAAGATAGAACGAAAGGTGAAGCATCAATACCATTCTGAACAAAAATTCTCGTTTCAACATCTTCAAGCGCATGCACCTTCACATTCGGCCAAATCTTCTTCACTTCAGGTAGTTTAGCAACTTCTTTAATCTCTTGTTCAGTCACTGTCTCCTCGAGAACAACTGCATTAATCACCGTATCAGCAACTGATTTTATCTCCCCAGCAACAACTGTCGTCGTCTGTTCAATCTGTTCGATAGCATCCTGTTGTCCTTCAACAATCTCGAGTTTAACAGCTTCAGCAACCTCATTAAGTTCAGCTTCCAACACCTGAATCTGCTGCTCTGCTGCAAGAGTATCAGCAGCATGCCCTGCGAGATCACCTGTTTCTGCAATTCCACTCCCTATCTGTGCAATCTCCTCTTTAATCGCAACTACTTCCGCATTCTCCAGCACCGCAGGCTCCTCTAACTCAACGATGTACCCTTCACATTCTGCTTCAGGTGGACAAGGAACAATCTCAGCGACATCAGTAACCGTAAAAGCCTTCCCCGCCAAATCTTTAGAAAAATCAGCCGCAGAATAAAGGATGATAGCAACAATAATCAATGAAACAATCCAAAGAACAAGAAGAGCACTAGAGCGACCCCTATATCCTCTCCTCTTTTTCATGACAATAAGAAACAAAAAGAAATATATAAATACTCCTAAATAACAAGAGAATATATGCGTAAAGAGATACATAACTGGTGGGAGCAGGCACAAAGAGACTATGTGAAAGCCAAGATTCTATTTGACGGCAAGCAATATGATGGAGTTGCTTTTTATGCGCAGCAGACAGTTGAAAAAGTTTTGAAAGCATTGTTCTTACAGGAGTTTGATGATATCAAAAAAGTCCATGATTTATCATATCTTTCAACAAAACTTGGTGCTCCCCAAAAAATTAAAGAGATTTGTTCAGTGCTCACACAAGTCTATGTTGAAACAAGATATCCTGATGCAAGCACAGTAATTCCTGCGGAAAAATTGCAGATGCAGAAACTTTCCTAGAAAATGCTAGGGAGGTGACGGAATGGGTAAGAAAGAAATTATTGAGCAACTAAGAAAATTTAAGAAAAGGATCTCTAAAAAGACAAAGGTGGAACAGATGATATTTTTTGGTTCACGTGCGATAGGCAAGCCCACGAAAGATAGTGATATTGATCTCATAATAGTAAGTCCAGCATTTAGAAAGCAAGTATCATTCAAAAGAGGGATAAATCTCTATAAAAAGTGGGATCTCGATTACCCCGTTGATTTCCTGTGCTACACACCAGAAGAGTTTCAAAAAGTATCCAAAATTGCAACAATTGTGCGAAACGCACGAAAAGAAGGGATTGTCATATAATGAATGGCAGAACGCGCCCTACAGCTCCATCACAACCTTCTTCTCCTTCAAATCCGCTTTCAACTTTTTATCTGCAAGAAATGTCTTCACTTTATCCCATCCATCTTTTCGCAGCTCAGCAACAGCACTAAGCAATGCATGCACATCGCTATAGCGCTCATAAACCAAGTCACCTTTTCGAGTAAATTCATCAACACGCGTGTCAATCTCATGCAGCTTCTCTTCCTGTTGCTGAAGAATATGATGCAGCTTTTCCATCTTCGCGCCGAACTTTGCTTCATGAGCGATCTTTTCTCGATGCTGTCCAAGCTGTGCTAACAGTTTCTCAAGCGCGGCATTAAACGTATCCAAAGTTTCAACAAGCTTCAGCGATCGCAATTCAACAGGCGCGCAAACACCGTGCTCATAGATATATCCGCGAGGGGCCTCACGCATCAGCTCATCAATCACACGAGCAACAGCATGAACTTCTTTTTCAGCCAAAGTCTGAGGATTTTTCTTCTTATCAATGGTGGCGCGAAAACAAACTTCTTCCGCAAACTGTCCGCCCAGCCCTACATCAGCTGCAATCGCTGTTACCAAGCTATCTTTCGTGCTCTGTGCAAGAACATGCCCCAACTCAGTATCATACATGCCAATAACATTATTATCAAGGAGCGGCTCAACATAATCGTTTCCGACAAAAAGCTCGCGGGATGTCATCTTGATCTGGTTCAGCAATCCAATAATCTCTTTTCTTTTGCATAAAACAATATTGCCTTTCGCAAACAATTCAACAATCAGCCGATACGGAGCATCTTTCGTATCCAAATCAAATACAGCAATTCGTTGCCCATCGACAACAGTTACAGCAGAAATTCGCGCCTGCGCAAGATGCTTCCGCAGCTGCATGCAAAAGCCGCTGGGCTGTTCCATCGCAGGCTTCTCAGCACTGAGATAGATATATTTCCCCGGTCGGACACAAAGAATCTCTTTACCACGCAATGAATGGATGCGGAAATAAAATTCTCCATTCTGTTCATAGATTTGATCGATTTTTGCGCTGCGCAAATGCTGCATCTCCAGCACAACCGCACGAAGCTCAATGGATGACAGCTGAGGATTAATGATGTTCATAGCAGCCTCTTTATCCGCGCAATTAATTTAAGTCTATCGAAGCCGCGAGTAGTGTCAAGAACGATAACTCGATGCCCATACTCTCGTGCTTCAACTAAACAGTTTTCAAATATTTCAGCATCAAGATTATCACGTACTTTTTGTTGGGAATAACTTCTTTTCTGAAGCCTTTTCTGAAGAGTTTTTATCGAACACTGCGTGACAACACAGGCATCAACATGCTTCGCTGGCAGATAATGGCTCATATGCGAATCAATGATGACATCAGGATATTTTTTAATCGCATCAACGATCATCCGAACAAATTTTTTCTTGTCCACTGTATAACAGCGCTTTTTCCGGTCATATCCCGAATGAATCGTACGAATAAGCGAATGAACATCAAGGTAATGATAGCAAAGCTTGGACAAGAATCGTGCAACACGAGTCTTCCCCGTACCAGGCGTTCCAGTGACGATAATGACAGTCATAGGATGAAGAAAGGAGGATAGTACTATTAAATGTATACTAGAGGACATAAATAATCAATATTTATTGTCCTCTTGTATATACTAGAAGACCTAACAAATTGCATCAAATAATTAGGTCTTCTATTATAACTGATATTGGGATTGAGTGCTAATCGTATCAACACGGCCGAAAGGCATATAAATAACAAAAACATTACAAACTGTAGTGATAATGTAATGGATACGCAGGGTTACAAAATAAGGCCAAGTAAGCATTTTATCATATCATGGATGAGAAAGTGGAATTATAGCATTGATGAGCTAAGAGAGGCAATAGAGCAGGCGTACAAAACAGAAAAGGTTGGCAAACACAAATATGAAGTGTACACAAAATCAAAAAGCGGCGGCAGAAAATTGATATTTGTTAAAGATGAAGAATATAAAGAAATCTTGATTATCACCGGAGCTGAAGGAAAATGAAAAAATGCCTTAATTGCGATGCAGGGGAATTAATCCCAGTAGAGGATATAACACTCGAAATAGAAGGTTATGTATTTATCATCAAAGGAGAACGCTGCACAAAATGCAATGAAGAGTTCCCTTACGAAGAAGAAACAGAGAAAACAATAAAAATTGCCCAAAAACTAGGAGTTTGGCCAGAACCACTAAAAATGTACAGGCATCTCTCAAAAAGTGGAAACGGCCTAGTATTTAGAATACCGAGTGACATAGAAAAACAGATGAAATTGAGTGAAAAAAAAGAAATTGCAATCTCAAAGGTAGGAAACAAGATAGTGATTGAGCAAATGTCATGAACTCGATGAAAGAATTAGAACAAATTCACCTCTTCGCCTTTCTCAGCTCATTATTAATCTCTTCCAATTTTTTATTCAACTGATAATGCTGTTCCTTGAGTTTTGCAACAGAATCCGTCTTGCGCTGCTTTATTCCCAATCCGAACGTCAGGCTTTTTTGAGGTTGATGAGGAACATCTACCTGCCGTTCAAGCTTCAGCTCTTTCTCAGCCGCACGCACAACTTCAGGCATCTTTTTGGAAGGATGTGCAAGCCGCATCCGTTTATGGTGCATATACGCCAGTTTCTGGATGAAATGTCTGTTCAGCACCTGCTCAAACGCAAGGATGGACAGGAACAGCACTAATGAATATCCGCCGATCAGCAGCAAATCTTTCTGAACAACAGATATTTCCGGCTGGAAAAGTAACACGCTTCGCAGCACGCGCTCACAGATGACAAACGGATTGAACGCCGCAATTTGTCGCACAAGCGCTGGCATGCTCTCAATAGGAATAATAACACTAGATAAAAACAAGAAGACGCTGCCGCTCGAAATGGTTGCAAGCGTTCCTGTTTCTTCAGACGTGAAAACATAGCCGATGCCCATTCCCCACAGCGTGAAGAATGTTGCAGAAAGCAGCAGCACAAGAACCACAAGATGCAGTGATGGCGCAATCTGAGCAGAGAAGAAATAACCTGCAACAAGCAGAATGATGCCAATCTGGATTAAAACAAGAAACATGTTTGTCAGATACGTCCCAATGATAAATGTGATGTTTCTCGTCGGGCTGATAAAATTTCTGAAATATGCAGGACTATGTTTTTCCATCATGACAAGCGTCGTGCTCAACAGCATGGAGATGAACATGACAACCAAAATAATCAAACTGGGAAATAAATAATTAAGATAGGTAGTTGGAGCAACAACAGGTTTGATTTCAGTGACGAATGGCTGTGCGATCGCTTCTGGATTTGTTACTTGAATAGATTTAATATCATTAACGATGGCATCAAACGAGCTTTCAAGAGCAGTAATATCACCTAAGCCCGTGTTCAACTGTTCAGTAACAAGCTCAAGTTTAGGTGTCGCACTGTCTCTCAGCTCCTCAGCTTTGACAAGCTGCCCTTTCAGTGTTTCAATATTCAGCTTCAACGCATCAAGTGTTGTTTGCAATCGAAGGATGCTTGGTGATGCGGATCCTTTTACAACTTCCTGCGCAAACACAACATCTTCCAATGCGCTATCCAGCTTGATCACAATACTCGACGTATTTGTCAATGCTTTCGCCGACGTTACATGATCTTCCGCATCATCAAGAAAAACAGTAAGATTTTGCTCGACCGCTGCAATTTCCTTGCTCATCGCATCGGTCGGAAACGTCTCATTTTCAACATACGAGAAGTCAAGGCCTTGGAGATCGCCTGAGATGCCGCCGACGCTGGTTTGCGCATCAACTGTATACGTTCGAAGTGAAGACAGCGTTGCTTTTTTACCTTCTAATTCACTCTTCGACGCATCTAATTTATTGATTAATATAGTAACAAGATTTTTGCTTACTTCACGCGCACCCGTCCCAAAGCGCTCATTCACCGTATCCATGACCATCCAGACGAGATTGATCTTGCTTTGGTCGACGTGAAATGTGACCACAAGCTGTTCATTTGAAGTAAAGCTCAAATCTGGAGGAAACACAATGCAGGTGTTCGCCGAGCCAAGCTTGATATCTTGAATGCACGCCTCTTGGCTGTCATATTTAACGACATGAATTTCTTTCTCCGTGAGTTTCGTAAGCAAGGATTCAACATCAGGGCTGTACGATGTCGAGTGGACGCCGATGGTGATGCCAAAAACATTTGCATTGTCAAATGCGACGCCTAGCAATAAAATAACGAGCAGCGGCGCAAGAATAATGATGAGCGCAGAGCTTCGCGAACGGATAAGGAGTTTCAAATCTTTAATGATGATGCGTACTAAATTTCTCATCTGTCAACCTCTTTTTTACGTCTTTTACAGGATTGTCAAAGTCTATTGCGAAACAATCTTCTCAAACACTTCTTTCAGCCGCGGCCGATGG
>DATDXM010000113.1:0-5671 GCA_035289325.1 Candidatus Nanoarchaeia archaeon | reverse complement strand
CCACACGAAGAACACATAAATCTTGTCATAATCTCACCTCAGAGTTATACTCCGAGACGCCAGCAATTGCTCAGCGCCTCAAACCACCAAAGTTAGGCAGATTGAATGTCTTTATAAAATTTTTCTTTGGCGGCTTATTATCGTAACAATTAAATAGCTAAAAACTTTCCTCAATTTAAAAGAGGTTGTATGAAACGTCGAAAATCAAAACGTTCACTTATTTCGAGGTCTAGCGCAATCGCTTTTCTCATCGGTGTATTTGTTGCTCTTGTTGCAGTTATTGTTGCCCCATCATCAAGCATTTCAAATTTGTCGGGCATGGCATTGAGCACAATTCCGCAGCGGACATGCACTGATAGCGATGATGGCATCGAGACAGAACAGCCGGGCATTGTTCGCTTGCGGCTTGAGGGCGTTGTCTTTCAAAAATTTGTTGATCGCTGCATCTCTGGCAGGCCTTATAAGATTGAGGAAGGGGTATGCAATTATCGCTCACTCATCCGCACGCATGAGATGCTCTGCCCATTTAGCACAACCTGTTTTGAGTCTGAGGATGTACCTGCATCATGTGTCAGCTGCCTCGATGGGCGACAAAATGGGCTGGAAGAAGGCGTCGATTGCGGCGGTGTTTGTGCGAAGAAGTGTGATGCTCTCGTGCCAAATTAGCGACAGATATTTAAACTCAATTCTCTCCTCAGGTACATATGAAGCTTACAGCTATTATCAAAAAAGGCGAACGTCAATATGTTGCGCTGTGTCCTGAGTTAGATGTTGTTAGCCAAGGAAAAACAATTGAAGAAGCAGTTTCAAACCTGAAAGAGGCTGTCGAACTTCATATCGATGTTATGGGTCTCCCTGAAGGTATCAGCAGTGAAGATGCTCTTGTGACAAGTATCGAGGTACATCATGGGAAAGCTCCCCCTATTATCGGGTAAAGAAGTAATTAAAGCACTTTCTCGTTGTGGTTTTACAGCTGTTCGTCAAAAGGGAAGTCACGTTATTCTTGTTAAAGGTACTCAATTAAAGAAACTCTCTACTGTTGTTCCGTTGCATAAAGAGATTGACAAAGGCACGCTTCTTGAAATTATGCGCCAAGCAGGACTTACTCGGGAAGAGTTTCTTGAACTCCTATGAATATTATTCCAATAATCGAGGCTCTTCGTGAGCGCCAAGGCAAGACGATGCTTGAAGATTTTCGCTCAAAATATACACCATTTCAGATTCTTATCGCGACAGTCATGAGCGCACGCACAAAAGACAGCACGACAATGCCATTGGCGGAGAAATTGTTTGAGAAATATAAGACTGCTGCTGACTTTGTACGGTTGCCGGTGGAAAAGCTTGAGAAGCTGATCTTTCCTGTTGGATTCTATCGGACAAAAGCACGGAACATCAAGAAACTTTGTGCGATACTCATTGAGAAATTTGATGGGCAGGTGCCCAGCACTCTTGATGAGCTGCTTACATTGCCTGGTGTTGGCCGTAAAACAGCAAATTGTGTGCTGGCGTATGCGTTTCGTGTGCCGGCGATACCCGTTGACATCCACGTGCATCGGATTTCAAATAGGATTGGGCTGGTGAAGACGAAGATACCTGAAGAAACGGAACAAGAGCTCATGAAGATTGTGCCGCGGAATAAATGGCTTGATGTGAATGAGCTGTTTGTGGTGCACGGGCAGACTATTTGCTTGCCACGGACGCCGAAATGCGGAGAATGCCCGATACAAAAGTGGTGTGATTATGGCACACATGCGTGAATTTTATATATACCTTCTGCTTTTGGTGTTCGATGGATAAGAGAGGGGATGTTCTGCTTAAGATTACGTTTGCGGTTCTTGTAGCACTGGTTTTTGTACAGCTTATTCGATACATCTTTGGTGGCACTTGGCTCATCGAAGACATTATTTTAGCTCTTGTTGTTCTCAATTTGACAATAACTTTTGGCATCGGCGGCTATCTCATCAGCTTAAATGATACGATTTCGCAGGTAGACAAAAAACTTTACGGGCATTTTGAATGGCATCGAGGCATAAAATGAATATAGTAATCATCGGCGGCGGATTTGCGGGTGTGTATGCTGCTCGCACCATTTTAAAGCTGTTCAAGAACAATCCTGATGTTCATATTACGATAGTGAACAGCACTAATTATTTTTTATTTATTCCAATGCTCCATGAAGTTGCGACCGGCTCGCTTGCTGCTGCCAATATTGCAGAGCCACTGCGGGAAATATTGCATGGCAAGAATTTTTCTTTTGTCCGCGAGCGTGCGCTTTCTGTTGACTTCAAGAAGAAAAAAGTGAAGACCGAGACCATGGCGCTGCCATATGATTACTTGGTGCTTGCAACTGGATCAACGGTCAATTTTTTCAACACGCCGGGCGCCGAGCATTGCTTGACACTGAAAAATGGCGATGATGCATATGCATTGAAGAATCATTTAATCACATCAATTGAGCACTCCTTTTATGCACAATCTGAAGACAAGCAGATGTTTGCGACTGTTGTTGTTGTTGGTGCAGGGCCGACAGGCATTGAACTTTCACTGGAAATAAAAGAATTTATCGATCAGATACTGAAAAGCAATGCCACCAATTCAATACGACCGCATGTTTATCTTGTACATTCCGGTGATGTCGTGCTGCCGCAATTTCCTCAGCTCCAAAAGCCAGCGATGAAAGCGTTGCAAAAGCATGGCATTGAGCTGCTGGTGAAAAGCCGTGCGACACGAATTTTTAAGAATAGCGTTGAAATGAATAATTCTGTTGTTATTGATGCAGCAACAATTGTATGGACTGCTGGCGTGAAGCCGAATACTGTTGCTACTGTGCCAACGATTGCTGATGAGCGCGGATGCTTTGTGGTGGACAAGTATTTGCAGCTGCAGCCTCACGTGTTTGCTGTTGGCGACTGTGCATCATGTGTGCCTGAGGGACACGACAAGCCATTGCCGATGTTAGCGCAGATTGCGACGAAGCAAGGAGAACATGCTGCGCTGAATCTCTATCTTGATTATTCTGGTAAACAGATGAGGCCGTTTGTTCCTGCCATGAATGGCATCCTCCTATCGCTCGGCAGGAGAAAAGGTGCAGGCGTCGTATTCGGGCTGCCTATTCGAGGGTTTATCGCCTGGTGGTTCATGAGAACTATCTATCTGTTCAAAATTATTGGAACGGTGAATAAGTTGAAAACCGCTTATGAATGGACGCTGGACTTGTTTGTGAAAAGAGATACGACAGAAGTGTGAGCTTAATCACTCTCCTTTTTCTCACTATTGCATTCGGCTTCATACTCTTTGTAATCCTTTCTGTAATAATAAAATTATTTCTTGAGAACAAGCATCCCAAAACTCTACGATCTCTTTTGCTTGTGCCATAGTAACTTTAAATCCACGATAGTTGGTGTCATTTCTGATGTTTTTGAAACGATTCAGATGGTAAAGCCGAACTTTTTCTTTAATATCCATCTCTCTTAGTATATCCATACTTATCTCGTGGTTTCTGGGTTCGTAGCCTGAGAGCCACCACTGCGCATCTCCCAATTGCCGTATGGATTCGTAAGATTCTCTGAAAATAAGAATTGCGCTTTGTTCTGTAAGAGGTATCGTTTTAACAATCGTCATGTTCATCGTTGACGATTCAATCATAGATTTTACTTTCTCTTTATCTAAAGATCTCTTTCTTAAAAAATCTCTTCTTATCATCTCTTCTATTTGTTCTTTTCTCATGGTTTTACCTCTAAAAATCCTGAAAGTACAATGCCATTTGCAATATTATTAAAAACATGTGTATCAATATATCTTCTATTAAAAAGGTGTATCTGTATTGTTCGACCTATTGCCTTTTCGTAATCTGAAAGAATTCGCAATCTCCTCGTTTTATATTCTGTTTCTTCGTTTTCTATAGCGATATCAATATCAGATGTTGAAAAGTCTTCGCCTTGTCTAAAGCTTCCAAAGAGAATAATCGCTTTGGGATTTCCAAAATAATCTGTCAGAAATTCTACTAAACCGCTTTGGCAGATAAAGTTGAGATTATATACAATTTTGCTCTTAATGAAGTTCCCACTTTGCTGGTTTGCTTTAATTCTCCATATTTTTGCTAATTTTGTAATCGTTATGAAGCCTAGTCGCTCGAGTTTGGAAAGAATTTTTCCAATGTGCGGCTTGGCTACTCGGGCTTCTTTGGCTAAGTCAGAAAGGCTAAACTCTTTTTCGGGATATTGGAAAAGTACCTCGAGAACTCTCTGTAAAGAATTTTGAATAAATAGTTCAAGGTACCTTTTTGTAACATTTGGTTTCATTATGTAACATATGTTACAGATAAGAACTATTTAAACTTTTCGCTGATTTGCTCGCGCTGACGGGTGGATAATGGATAGCTCGGCTGTTCCTAACCACTGGCATTGGCTACTGATAGACGAGCAGTCTATCCTATTTGAGACACGCTGTGATGCACATCAAGTTTATAAGTGGCGTTTTGTTTCCTTTATTCCGTGAAAAAGAGGGATGAATTTCGTACGTTTGTAGCTTCGTTAGCAGTATTTGTAGTTATTGCTCTCGGATTGTTTTTCGCTGGGATAATTCCATCGCGTGATATTGCTGGTTTGGCAACGGATGTTCTTGCTGAGAAAATTGTTCCGTCTGTTTCAAATGAATTTGATGGCTATATCGTTCAGTTGCAGGAGCCTGCGGTTTTGGAGAATGCAGAAGTTCAGGAATTGACACAGGAGATTGAACAGGTCGTTGCTGAAACGGCGTCTAGTGATATTGTGGGGCAGGCGACACAGCTTTTTGATGAAGCAATAGAACTTAAGTCGGAATTGGCTGATGTTGTTGCAGATGCAAAGTACAAAATTGCCGAGCAAAAAGAAGATGTGATTGATGCTGTTATAGACGCTGGTGCGGTGACAGTTGCGTCGTTTGATACTGCAGTCAATGCAATTGTAGTTGATGCGACACCTGAAGAAATCCAGCAGATTGCACGGCTGCCTGCGGTGAAAAAGATTTGGCCGAACTATAAAGTGCATGCGACGCTCTTTGATTCTGTGCCGTTGATTGGTGCGGATAAAGTGTGGCAGCTGGATGTGGATGGTGATTTATGTACTGGTGATGACGTCAATGGTACAAATGGCTCGAATAGTTCTCCTAAAAAATCTTGTTTAACGGGTTCTGGTGTAAAGATTGGAATTATTGATACTGGTGTGGATTATACGCATCCGGATTTGGGTGGGTGTTTGGGTGGGGCTGTTGAGGCAGCTTGTGATGTGGATGCGGTTCAGCTTGAAGGTGAAATTGTTAATTATCTTTTTAATACTTATGAGGTTGAGGTTGCTTATATTGATGAAGATCAAGTAAGTTTTAATGTAAATGGCAAGCATACTGGGAAGTTGGAACAAGGTGATGTTTACACGCTGCCTGACGATGCGACCATATCTCCCACAGAGATTTTGTACCAATCTTTTGAAGGAGGTATTCATTCAGTTCGCTTCTGTTTGAATGAACCGAAGTCGGGCGGTGCGGCTGGCGATCTCATCGGCAAACCTATCAATTATGGGAGTTATGATTCTGAAAGCTATGGAGATTGCGTATCTTATGCTGACATTAGTGCGGCACAAACTGCTGCTGATATCACAAGAAACCTTGAACGCGCGTCACAGAATATCTGCGGCGG
>DATDXM010000112.1:0-3787 GCA_035289325.1 Candidatus Nanoarchaeia archaeon | reverse complement strand
TTCTATCAACTAAAAAAGTTTCCACGATTCCTTTTGACGCTTGGAAAAGATGGCGTTGCTTATTTTAGCAATGGCAATGCAACACAAGCACCTGCGGTCGCATCAAAAGTCACTGATGTCGTTGGCGCAGGCGATGCTGTGTTCTCGTTAGCGTCGCTGCTTGCGTATGGCGATGTTGATCCAGCGCTTGTTGGATTCCTTTCAAACTGTATGGGTGCAATCAAAGTAACCATCATGGGCAACAAATTGAGCATTACAAAACCAATGCTGCTCTCGTTTGTTCAGGACCTTTACAAGCAGGCTGATGAGCATGACATTGATCAGTATTTTACTGCAGTCAACAGCACGCTGCGCAGCATGGAAAAAAGTGACATCTCATCGTTTGTTCGCATGCTGCTCGACGCTTATTATCATGATCAGACAGTCTATGTGTTCGGCAACGGCGGCAGTGCGGCAACTGCATCTCATTTTTGCGGGGATCTGATTAAAGGCGTTTCCTTTGGCCTTGAGAAGCGGTTCAAAGCGTTATGCCTGAATGACAATATTCCGTCAATGATGGCGATTGCCAATGACTCATCGTATGATGACATCTTTATCGAGCAACTCAAAAATTTTTTACGTCCGAATGATCTTGTTATTGGCATTTCGGGCAGCGGCAATTCTGTCAATGTTGTGAAAGCACTTGAGTATGCAAAATCTCATGACGCACGGACGATTGCGGTGTGCGGATTCAAAGGCGGCAAAATAAAGCAAATTGCTGACATTTCAATCCATTCTCCTGTTGATGATATGGAAATTTCTGAAGATGTTCACAACCTTGTTATCGTGCATTGTGTCAAGCGGATGCTTACTAAAGAATTAAAAACAACTGAGGTTGGAAAAGCGTATGAGGCGAGGATAGAATGAAAATAACTGATGTTTGCTCTCTTTATCCCAAAACTGCGGTATTTGGCATTCTTATCTTGTCGCTCGACGCGGTGGCACGCCGCATTGTTCAACAGAAACACCCCGAAAAAACTTCGGAATTCCGTTATGTGATGGACTGATTATGGCTCTCGTAATTCCTCTTATTGTTGCTGGTGTTGCTGCAGCTGAACTTGTGTTACGTTATCAAGCGTCGCGTGTCCTTTCGTTTGATGTTGAACACTTTCCATATTATCGCAGGCCAAAAAATGCGCAGGGAAAAGAAGCGTATTTTGTTGAGCGAGAAGGTTGGGATAAACCAGCGGTTATGCACACCTATTCTGAAGGTATACGCGGCGATATTGAACGCGAGCATAAAAAAGGGCGCAAACTCATTCTTGGTATTGGATGCTCATTTATGGAAGGCGCGTACTATTCAGATAATGAGACGTTTACTGGGCGTCTTGAACGCTTTCTCGATAAGAAATATACAGTGATTAACGCGGGCATCGGCGGCTATGGGCCGTTTCAAAAAGCGGCAATGCTTTCATCTCTTGCTCGATATAAACCAAAAATTGCAATCGTTCAGCTGCTTGATTTTAAACGCATTCCGCTGAATGAAGAAAAAGTCATGGCAGGGAAAAAAGAACTGCTGTTTTATCAGCGGCTGAAAAATTGGAGTCATCTGCTGTATCATATCTCGAAAATAAAGCCGCGGCGGTTTGCAGGCGTGCGGTCGCCGTTTGTTGTTCGTGATAAGTCACGAGAAGAACTGTGGGAGTTAAATAAAAAGTATCTCGATGACATGCGTGCGACATGTTTGAAGCATGGCATTTCGCTGGTGATGTTTGTCTGGCCTAATGTCAATCCAACGGTGCTGTACAACTGGTTTATCATGGATAAATTAAAAGAATATTGTGTCGAGTATGGCATTGCAACATTTGATGCTCGCACGATGACAAGCAACTATGACCCGAACGAATTGATATTAGAACATGACGCACATCCCAATGCGCTCGCCAATCGGTTAATGGCGAAAGCGGCGTGGATGTGCTTGAAGGGGAATGGGATGGTGTGATTCTCACAGCGCCTTCCCAGGTAGCTTTAAAAAGATAAAGAGCTTATCTTGTATAATGGCAAAATCGCGTAGACCACTTACTGTAAAGCAAATAGCAAAAATTGCTGTTCCCATATTTAAAAGAAATGATGTACTGAAGGCAGGCGTTTTTGGTTCAGCTGTAAGGAAAGAACTAAAGAAGTCAAGTGATATTGATTTTCTCATTAGAATGAAGCGAGGTAAAAGCCTTCTCGATTTAGTGAAGCTGAAGTATGAGCTCGAAGATAGCCTTGGTCGTGAAGTTGATTTGGTCGAGTATAGCATGATTAAGCCAAAGATTAAAGATCAAATTCTCAATGAAGAGGTTGCTATACTATGAAAAGAGATGTAACTCTCCTTCTCAATGATATCTTTGAATCAATAAAACTTATAGAAAAATATACAAGCCATATGACTTTTATAACTTTTTCAAAAAAGACAGATATCCAAGATGCGGTCACGCGACGTATAGAAATCATCGGAGAAGCAGCAAAAAATGTCCCTGAATCATTCAGAGATGAGTATCCAGATGTTTCGTGGAAGAACATTGCAGGTATGAGGGATATACTGATTCATGCTTATTTTGGTGTTGAGCTGGACAAGGTGTGGAATGTTCTGAGAAATGACCTTCCAAAACTCAAAAAACAAATACAGAAAATAAATGAATCATTAGGCGAAAATTAGTCCCCCGCAATCGCTTCACTGTCCCACATGTCCTCAGGGTTATCTGCACGCTTTATCAAGAATTTGCCCATGACCAGATAATCTATTCCTGTGCCCATCATGCACCAGTATGCATCTTTTGGGCTGCAAACAATCGGTTCGCCGCGGATATTAAATGATGTGTTAATCAAGATTGGGATGCCTGACAAGCGGCCGAACTCCTTGATGAGCTCGTAATATAATGGGTTTTGCTGTCGGCGCACTGTCTGCAACCGCCCTGAGCCGTCAACATGCGTTACTGCAGGAATCTTTGCGTGCCATTCCTTCTTCACCGGATAAACCATCAACATAAAGTCGGTGGGCAACGGAATTGGCTCGTCGCAGTCGAAATATGTCAACGCGTCGTCAACGCAGACAACGGGTGCAAATGGACGGAATTTTTCGCGATGCTTTACTTTTAGGTTCAATATATCCTGCATCTTTGGGTTGCAGGGATTTGATAAAATGCTCCGTGCGCCCAGTGCGCGTGGACCCCATTCCATCCTTCCCTGGAACCAGCCAATGACATTATTACCGTGAATTAGTTTTGCGACTTTTTTGAGCAGCTCTGTTTTTGTTTTGAATGCTGTGTATCTTATGAAATGTGAATCGAGAAATTCTTTTATCTTTGTGTCGCTGAAAGATGGGCCAAGGTATGCTGTTTCTTGCGGCTGTCGGTTCTCGCTGCCAAGCACATGATGATAGAGCATGAGCGCTGCGCCAATGCTGTTGCCAGAGTCGCCTGCAGCAGGCTGTATCCAGATATTCTTAAATCCTGTTTGTTTCAGCAGCTTGCCGTTTGCGACGCTGTTGAGTGCAACACCCCCTGCAAGACAAATGTTGTCCATTCCTGTCTCTTTCTTTGCGTGTTTCAGCAGATTGATCATTACCTCTTCTGTTTTTTGCTGCAGTGCAGCGGCGATGTCCTTGTGTTGTTGTGTAACTTGCTCATCGGGCTTTCGTGTTTTACACAGTAACTTGCATAACTTTCTGCTCGGCATCCATGGTCTGTAATGAAAATCAAAATAGCTCATATCCAACGAAAAGCTGCCGTCGCTGTCTGTTTTGATGATTTTGTTGAAATGT
>DATDXM010000111.1:0-3397 GCA_035289325.1 Candidatus Nanoarchaeia archaeon | reverse complement strand
ATCTTCACCGCTTGCTGTGTCGTCTGCATATTTGACAATGTTTGTGATGCAACCTGCGCAAGATTCTCGCCAGTGATAAGATACTCAGCATGTTCTTGCAGTGCAACTTGTTCAGCAATGCGCCACATGAGTCTGCGCTGGATGATATAATAAAATCGATGCGCGCATTTCCGTACAATCTCTGCCTGCTGCTCATCGAATGGTATCACAATTAATTTTCTGATACCTAACACATCACAAATTTTTTTGCATTTATCGATAGTATTTACACTGCCCAGATGTTTGTTATAAAAATGGACAGCAGCAATATCATAGCCTTTGCGCTGCATGAGGTGTGCAGCGACAGGCGAATCAATCCCACCAGATAAGAGGAGTATTGCTTTCATGCTGTGGTGATCGCTACAGCACGATTTTAAATGTTGCGGATGAAATGAGCTTATCTTATGAGAGCAGATGTCTTAAAATAATAGAACTGAATAACAAAAAAATTAAATATTACTCTTACTTAAAAGAAGAAAGATGCTTCCTTATGGTTGCCGTTAGGATATTAAACCATCATGGCTTTATCATGACAGCATACTTTACGAGAAAAATATGAAAAAAATAACACTGGATTACGATGGAGAGGCTGATGTGCTTTACATAACTTTTGGAGAGCCGAAAGAAGCACTAACAGAAGAAGTGAATGATATTGGCGTGAGATTTGATCGGAAGACCAATGAGATAGTAGGGCTTACTGTAATGGATTTTATGGAACGGTTTAAGCATAAGCATGAACCTCTGACTATTAAAGTTTAAATGAATATACTTTCTTTGCAATTTTATTCATCAATTCTTCATCAGTACCGCTTTTAAACAGTAGCTCCCCATATTCATGCACAACAATCTCAATATCATTTTCTTTAATAACAAGCACAATTGGTGTTTCAATAAGCGTCGTAAATTTTTCTTTTATTCTGCTCAAATTCAGCTTCATATTCTTCGACGGCTTTGCCGAGTATCCTGCACGTGTCGTACATTTCGATAGAGTAAATTGTACATTATTTTCTTTCCTGCCCATACAATTACAACCATCTTTAATGGCAAGCGTATCAATAACACCACCCACAAACCGTATCATTCCCTGCGTGCAGGGCTTGCCATTTAAAATCTTCAGCGCCTCATCAACCTGTATCTGCGCAGTCTTTCGTGCAACCTCAATCATTATGCCACTATCATCGCATGTCAATCCTTTTTTCTTATTTCCATAAATGCAGCCAAAACAATAGTTCCCTGTAAATGGCACAACAACGCCGATCGATCCAGCCGCCGCTGCGTGCACCCATGGGATGTTATTTTTCTTGCAGTAATCATTGATCACAAATCGTGTTTCAAAGTTGTCGGTGCAGTCAAGAATAATATCGGCGTTTACCTCTTTTATAGTCTGCTGATCGATATGCACCGCCCGTGAAACAATAATGATTTTACTATACCTCTTCATCAGTTTTTCATACACCACTTCGCACTTCAGCTTATTGACATTTCCTTTATCATAAAACGGCTGCCGCTCAAGGTTCGACTGCTCGACAATGTCATGATCGATAAGAACAATTGTTCCAACACTCTTTGCCAAAAGTTCAGCCGTAACACTGCCTAATGCGCCAAGTCCGATAACCGCAGCACTCTTGCCCGAAAGTCCAGCCATACACAGTCCCATCACTCATCGCTTTTAAGCATTGCGCCGTTTACCCTCTACAGCAACCGTTTACGTTCCGTTCATTCTTTATTTTAAACTCTAAACAAATGTCTAATAATATCACAAAATATCATCCATTTGTTTACAATTCTCATCATTATTTTTTTATACACCTCATTGCTCGCAGCATTTGGGGTGGTTGAGCATGAATGCAACAGTCCAAACAAATCCTATTGTTGAAGGTTTAAAGAGAACGCACGGTGATTTCGAGGTCGTTGATTTCAAGTTTGTTGATGTACTTGGCAAATGGCAGCATTTTAGCATTCCTAGCTCACAATTAACCGAGGACGTCTTCTCGCAGGGCATTGGATACGACGGCTCAAGTATTCGCGGCTTTCAAAGCATTGAAAAGAGTGACATGATGTTAATTCCCGATGCACATAGTGGCTTTATCGACCAGTTCAGCTCGCCGCGAACGCTCAGTTTAATCTGCACCGTTGCACATCCAGGGACGCTTGAAGCATACGACCGTGATCCGAGAAGCATTGCAATTCGTGCAGAAGAATATCTTAAATCAACAGGCATCGGCACACATTCTTTTTGGGGTCCTGAAGTCGAGTTCTTCATTCTTGACAGCGTGCGGTTTGACCAGACTGCAAACGCAGGATTTTACTTTATTGATTCAGACGAAGGCATTTGGAACCGCGGCGTTGAAACCAACGGCAGCGTCAACCGTGGCTATCGTCCGCGGCATAAAGAAGGTTATTTTCCCGTTCCTCCGGTTGATAAGCAGCAAAACATCCGCAATGACATGATGAGTGCATTGCATGCAGCTGGTATTGAAGTAGAGCGCCAGCATCATGAAGTTGCAACCGCAGGGCAAGCTGAAATTGATATTATGTATGACACGCTCACCCGCCAGGCGGATAATATTATGAAATTCAAGTACGTGGTAAGTAACATCGCACATCAGCAGGGAAAAGTCGTCACATTTATGCCAAAGCCATTGTTCGGCGATAATGGCAGTGGCATGCATACCCATCAAAGTATATGGAATAATAGTACAAACCTCTTTTACGACGCAAACGATAAGTACGCACAGCTCAGTCAGACCGCTCGATATTATGTGGGTGGTCTATTCAAGCATGCAGCAGCATTAATGGCGATTCTGGCGCCAACGACGAATTCATATAAGCGTCTTGTTCCTGGATTTGAAGCGCCTGTAAATCTCGTTTACTCAAAAAGCAACCGAAGTGCCGCAGTGCGGATTCCGATGTATTTCAATTCAGAAAAATCAAAACGAATTGAATTCCGCCCGCCCGATCCCCTCGCCAATCCTTATCTTGCATTTGCAGCAATGCTGATGGCGGGGCTTGATGGCATAACAAATAAAATTGATCCTGGTGCACCGCTTGACGAGGATACATATCATCTGTCCGAGGAGAGGAAAACGCAGGTTCCCAGCGTGCCGGGCTCATTGCAAGAGTCGCTTGTTGCACTCGAGAAGGACCATGACTTTCTGCTCAAAGGCAATGTTTTCAGCGAAGGATTTATACAGACTTGGATTGAGCTGAAAAAAGGCGAGTGGGACCAAGTTCGATTAAGACCACATCCTTGGGAGTTTGTGCAGCATTTTGATAGTTAGGTTTTTAAGGAGTTTCTACTTTCTTTTTTTTAATGAAGACATGGCTGCCTCAAACTGATGTAGGTGTGAAATATTTT
>DATDXM010000110.1:0-4312 GCA_035289325.1 Candidatus Nanoarchaeia archaeon | reverse complement strand
GGCGCTGCCGGGTGCAACGTCAACGGTACTCGGTCCGAAGACTCGGACATGCCAATATAATAATCAGCATTTGATTATGGGACCACATCTTTTGTCGGTTGTCACGATCAAGGATGGCGTGCTTGTGCCAGCAAAGGTTGGTGAGACCGGCATTGTGCTGGTGACCACGATTGCACGCCAAGGGACGTTGTTTTTTAATTACGCCATCGGCGATAAAGCAACTGTTATTGCAACTACCTGTGACTGTGGGCGTACTACACCAATCATTGGAAACATTCATCGCGTTGATAATCCCTCGGAAATCATTGAAGGAGGGTGTCGATTTTGTTAGCGCTCAATTCTAATTTCATCAATGGAGAACTCAAAAAAAGTTTTTCTGGAGCATTTACTGTAAAGAGCCCGTTTACACCCTATTCATTCGAGCTTCCCAATTCGTCATCGGTTGACATGAGCTTTGCATTATCCTGTGCAACAAAAGCCCGTGAGCGTGTTGCGTCGCTGTCGTTTGATGAACGCTGCGCAATACTTACGAAAGCAGCTGAACTGTATGCTGTTGATGATGATGAGATGCACCATATTGCGCAAATGACAGGCATGCCTATCAAATATGTCCGCGAGCGTGTCAATTTTGGAAAAAGTATTTTATCATCACTCCCAGCAATGCTTCGTTTGCGCTACGGTCATAAGTTTGACACCATCACCCGTGAATTGCTCAGGAATGGAAGTGATGTGTTGCGTGTCACTGGATATGAAACTCACCGTGCTGCTGATGGCATTATTGCGGCGTTTGTGCCGCCGAATGATCCCGCGGAAATCCCTTTTCTCTTTGGGCATATTGTAATGTACGGCGGTGTAGCCATTATCAAGCCGAGCGCTACTGAACCTTATTTCAGCATGAAAATAGCAAAGCTTCTCACTGATGCGGGATATCCTGCGGGCGCACTTTCGGTTATTCATTGGGATACCAGCGATGCTACGAGAAATAGCGTGCGCGCTGAGCTTGTGAAATGCAGCAGCCACCGCATCATCATGGGCGGAAAGAAAACTGCGGACATGCTGCTTAAAGTTACTGATGACGATGGGAACTTTGTTGAAGAGCACTATTCGACCGGGCGCAATTGTATTTTCTCGTCAGGCAATTCTAAAGCGATTGTCGCTGAAGGATGTGATGTTGAGCTTGTGGCAGAGCTGCTTGTCAAGGGCGCGTATGAATGGACACGCGATTGCGTTACAACGAAAACAGTATTTGTCGTCGGTGAACAAAAACACAGGCTCATTCACGCGGTGAAAAAACTGCTTGAAGAAAAGTCATCGCGGATGGGCAGCATTCTTGATGAGCATACTGAAATAGGATCTGTTGAAGATGCACAGCGCGTCGTTCAGACTATCACAGGTCTTATTGATTTTAAGTATGCTACCCTCCATTTTGGAACACTTGAATGCCGTGGCAATTCTTATACTCCATTCTTACTCGAAACGTCACAGCTTCACAGTCCATTGTTACAGCAGGAGCTGCCGTATACATTGACTATTGTTCCTGTCGCAACATTTGATGATGCAATCGCAGCAGTCAACATTGCGTCTCAGAATCTTGATGATGGGATGAGCATGGCTGTTTCTGTGTTTAGCCCTCATCTCACGCTCGATGATTTTTATCGTGCGATGCCTGAGAGCACTAAAAAGCTTCTTACGATGAAATGCCATATGCTGATGTATAACAAGCCAAGCACCATGCTGAATGTATATTTGCGGCATCAGGATATGCTGCTGACGGAGTTCCTCACACATCCGCTTTCGATCAATCATGATTGATGTGATACGTATGACTGAAATAGCACAGACACAAATGAATGGACAATTGCACGGAGTTTCGGCACGAGCACAGCTCAATATGCGAAGTGATCTTACTCAATTCTTCAGCAGCTTCTTTCGAGAATACGATGCGCCTGTTCAAGCTGCTGCTTTTGACTTAAGCATCGGCAATGTCTGCAAGATTCCTGAAGTTCACGATGTGCTGAGAGATGCACTGCTGCACATTGCAAAGCACAAGCTCAGCAGATTGACACGCTATCCAGGCACGCAGGGGTATTATCCGTTAAATGAAAAACTTGCACTGCTCATCAAAAAAGAGACAAAAATGGATGTGAGCCCAGATGAATTGGTGCTGACGAATGGCGGCATCGATGGCATGTACGGGCTGTTCTATGCGTTTTGTGATCCCGGTGACTATGTTTTTTATTCTGTGCCGTCATTTCCCTATTGGAGTGTTGCAGACAAAGCAGGCATTTATTCGAGTTTTGTTGCGTATCGCAATCCCTTTGATTACCCGACAACATATGGTGATCTTTTTGCTGAGAAAGCACGGCTTAACTCTAAAATAAAACTTGCACTGATCAGCGAGCCACACAACCCTATCAGCAAGCATCTTGAGCAAGCGCAGGTTCGCGTATTTCGTGATACTTGTGATGAGCAACATATTCAGCCTGTACTTGATGATGTGTATCGCTCGTTTAACGAGCATCCATGGCTAGGGACATCGTTCGATTCTTCACTTGTTATTGCTGATTCATTTTCAAAACGGTTTGGCATGCCCGGGCTTCGTCTCGGATTCACTCGCATGCCAAAAGAGATTGTTCCTTATTTCCGTGCACCTATTGCAAATCAAGTCGTTGGCGTCAATCTTTTTACCGCGCTTACTGCAGATTATGTTGTCGAGCAAGCGCTTGAGACGAAGCTTACTGAGCATATTGCACATGAAATCAGAAAAAGGCAGGATATGCTTGATCTGCCGCTTCGAAAATTGGGTGATTATGGCGTTGTTTCTCCGAAACCTGACGGAGGAATCTATCGGCTGCTGGTGGTTGACGGTTTTTGTGAAGCGACAGGAATGACTGCTGCTGAAGTGGCGGCGCTGTTGGCTCAACATGGTGTGAAGATGGTGCCTGCTGATAAAATATTTCCTCCTGGTGTTCGAGCATCACAAGTGCTGCGGCTGAGCGTTGGCGGTGAAGTTAATACGAAGAATGCGGGGAAGAAAATTTTGGAAATATTTCGAGAGGGGTATCGCTAGGTGGGTTTCTATCACTCTATAATCCCATACCCACAATTCCTGCAGATCTCAATGTTTGCTTCGCGCTCCAACGCAATGTTGCAGCTAGGGCATAACTGCCCTGTCAGAATTCCATGGCGCGTGCCAAATGAAATGATGTGCTCCTGGCGGCCTGCGTAGCGATAGCCGGTAAACGACATGCAGCTGCTCTTGTGCGCCTGCTTGATTGCACTTTCTACAGCAATCATATCTGAGTCAGGCGCAAACGCTATCACTTTTGCAACGCCGTTATCACAATGTTTCTGGAATGCAGCCTGCATCTTGACATGCCAGTCGTGCGGTATTTCAGACGCGACAACAAAAATTCTTTTGGTCCACGCAGGAATAAACAAGCCATGCAGTGAGCCTTGTGCTTTTATTTTGTCAACTAAATCTGCTGAAAATGTGTTCTCTTCTTTCATCGCAACAATAAAATGCTCGTTCACTTCAAGCAGCTTCTTTTTGTTAATGGTGCGTGTGAATACAATACCATACAATGGTTCGATGCCTTGGCTGCAGCCTGCTATTGCACTGATCATGCTCGTCGGAGCGATCACTGTGCGTGATGAATTGCGTACCTTGTCATTTTTTCGCGCATAGATGCTTTTTTTCCAACCCGGAAATACGCCTCGCTTTTTTGCAAGCTCGCGGCTAGCTTCAAGTGATTGTGTGTTGATAAATGACATTAATTCTTCTGCAATCTGCACGGCTTTGTCAGAGCTGTAACGCACTTTGAGCTGCACCAACAGGTCAGCAAAGCCCATCACACCAAGACCTATCGGGCGATTTGTGAGCGTTACCTGCTCAATTTCAGGCGGCAGTGAGGAGAGATCGAGTGCATTGTCAAGGAAATGGATTGCCTGATGTACACGCTTCTTCAGGCGTTCGTAATCAATTGCTTTATCTTTAACCATCTGCGAAAGATTAATACTGCCCATCACGATGGCGCTGTTCGCATGTGCGACGAGCTCGCCTGTTGGTGAGACAGCTTCTATTGGAATCTGCAACGGATTCTTTTTTTCTGCAGCGTCAATAAAAACAATTCCTGGATTGCCACATTTCCATACTGATTCAGCAATCATCCTGAAAATGTCATGCGCTGATTGTTTTGCGACTGCTTTTCCTGTGTGCGGGTTTATCAGATTGTATGTTATCTGCTTTTCGACTGCGTCCATGAACTTGTCGGTGACTGCAACATAGGTGTTGAAATTTTTTAGCTGTCCT
>DATDXM010000109.1:0-5993 GCA_035289325.1 Candidatus Nanoarchaeia archaeon | reverse complement strand
CAATTTGTCCAGCGCAATAGTATCATTAATTATCTTCTGAAGCAATGCGAATGCATCTTTTGGGAATTTCTTCGCAACTTCATCAAGTGTTGCTTTGCCAAGCCCAGCAATGTCTATGTTGCCTTTCTTTATAAGATCATGAACATGATTGTTATCACCTTTAATCTCAAGTATCAGTTGAATTGCTTTATCTTTCGCAATCGGACCGCCTGTAGCTCCCTTATCCAATCCCTCTTTTAACTTTTCAATTGCAGCAAGCAATTTAGTAATCATACTGCTCGAGCCAGCTCCCCAAACATTTGCTTCGCCTGCTTTTATTATTCCATTTTTTGCACCGTTGATTGCCTTTGTAATAGCAGTAGCATTTGCCTTAACTGCTTTTATTATCTCTTTATCATCAAAATCAACTTTTATTGCATTAATTGCATTCACTATTTCCTCAAGTCGTGCATCAAGCTTTGCACGAATCCCTTCCGGCAATGCTATTATCGCAGTTTTAACCTCTTCTAACTTAGTAGTGACTTTTACAATCTCAGCAGTAACCTTCTTCACTTCTGCTTCAATATTTGTCACCAAACCCAACAACTGATCAAGCTTAATCTGAAGCGCCTCAAATTGAGTTTTAAGAATATCTCGTACTTGCTCAAGTGTCGGAACAAGTTTACCCACAACAGCATCTTTAATCGCGCGCAAATCATCCCGATGCTCCTTTGCAATCGTTCCTAAACTGTTCACTTCATCTAAAATTCCCTGAATTGCAGGCTGCACTGTTGCCTTGAAATACGCATCCCATGCACCGAGTGACGCAATAATTCCCGCGATGCCATCTCGTATCTCCGTCGCAAGCGTCTTCACGTCATCAAGCACCCGTCGCACTGCCTCCATATGCTCATTCAGATGGGTTGCATGTTCCTTATTCTCTTTCCGCAGCTCTTGAATCTCTTTTACAACAGGAGCCAAATCCGTCGGATGTCCGCCCCCCCCACTCCCCGGCGCTCGATTAAAGAAATTATTCAATCCTCCTAATATGCCACTTGCTCCGTTTCCAATGCCAAAGCCACGAAATCCGAGGCGCAAAACTTCAAACACAATCCATGCACCGACAAACCACATTGCAATCTCTGCTGCACCGCCTAAACTCGCCGCAACATTAGGTGTGTCTTGAAATAATTTGTCGCTTCCACTCGAACCAATCGGCACACGATCATAAACACTACAGGACGATAAAAACACACTAAAGCCAATTAATTTCCACTTCTTCATTGGCCGCCCCTCACCAGTGTCACGCCGCCTGTCGAAACAAATCTTGTATACATGTACACGCTTCTGAGCAGGAAAAACAGCACCACAAGCAGCCCAATTCGCAGCCATGCATATTCTGCATCAGCGGGAATCCAATAGACGACTCCTGCAACGAGCGCTAACATCGCTATAATCAATCCCCATGCTGCTACACTGCTATAAACAACACCAATCAACAATACAATCTCAGGAGGGATAAACAATGCAGCAATGAACGACATGAGCAGCGCAACAACCGTTCCAGCTCTGCCAAGTTTAAGCGCCTGTGTTCCGAGATAAAACAGCGCAAACACCGCCAAAAACAACAGGATGCGAACAAACGCAACAAGGCTTGCTTCACTGCCGTTCAGCCATTCAAATCCGAAGAGCCATTCAAATTTGAAAAAATTCAGCACAGCTAAACC
The DNA here is from genome assembly GCA_035289325.1 of Candidatus Nanoarchaeia archaeon. Classification (GTDB taxonomy): domain Archaea; phylum Nanobdellota; class Nanobdellia; order Woesearchaeales; family JAGLXL01; genus DATDXM01. The sequence continues at coordinate 4,287 of DATDXM010000109.1, read as the reverse complement.
TGCTACTTTCAATGTATCCGTCAAACCTTCTTCAGCAACGACAACAACGGACAATAGTACAACAAAAAGTAAACTAATCAGAATCAACCCACTCTTTTTCATCTGCCGAATGAATATGCTATTGTTTTTAAGCTTTGCTGTACCTTTCTATTTCCTGTATGGTGAACAGAATTAAATCGCTTGTAACAAATAAGCTGCTTTCACGCAGTGCTTTCAATGCTTCAATAGTTTCCTTTTTTGCAAGCAATTTTTCCCTAAACGCACGTGTGAGCAGCGCAATCGTCCCATGTGCATCAAATCCGAGATTATTTGCCGCTTCTCGAGCATCCAAATCATCGGTAAAAAACAATGAAACTTTTTCTTGTTTGCACAAAGCAATGCCTGTTGATTCACCAAGATCGATTTCATACTTCTGAGCAGCATACTGAGCAAAATCTTTGCTGTGAGGGCTGAGTTCTTTTAACGTAACATTTTTTATGCCAAGAATCTGTCTCTTAATCCGTTTACATTCTTCAAGTATTTCAGCTGTCGTAAAAACAGCCCTAAATAGTTTCAAAGCTTCAAGTTTTTGTACTTCATGCAGATGAATGAATGGGCCTGCGTCAAATACAGAATTATCCATATAATCCCCATTTAACATCTTCTTTTATTGCTGCTTCTAACCGTTCTGTTTTTAGCTTGCGTATCATCTCACGCAGCGCATCGCGCATCAATTCTGAGCGGTTTGCATACCATCCTTCTTTTACTATTTGATCCATCTCTTGAACGAGCTTTGGCGTCATTTTCGCGGGTATTGCTTCCATTGTAATTCACCAATCGTTATACTGGGGTAATACTATTTAAAGATTTCGTTATCCACAAACTATAAAAACAAGCATTGCTTAATCCTCCCATGCAAGCCAAAGTCCACGAATTTACAGTAATCATTGAACAAGATGAAGATGGTATCTTTGTAGCAAAAGTGCCAGACATCCAAGGATGTGCAACACAAGGTAAAACTATACCCGAAGTTCTTGATCGTGTAAAAGAAGCAATTCAGGTTTGCCTCGAAGCAGAAAATGAAGAAATAGTGCCTTTGAAATTTATTGGTGTTCAGCGTGTTGTAGTAGCACAATGAAGCTCATTCCTATTTCTGGCAGGCAGATGTGCAAGCTCGTTGAGAAATTAGGTTTCCAGAAAGTTCATCATGTCGGCAGTCATGCTCGCTATATTCATTCAGACGGTAGAAAAACAACTATACCTGTTCATGCTAACGAAGACCTGGGCAAGGGGCTTTTGCTCGAAATCCTCCATCAAATCAAAATTGGTCGAGAAGAATATGATCAACTCCGTCGAAAAGTCTAAACGCCACAAACTATAAAAACCTCAACCCTTTCCCAGCCCAAAAGGTGATATTCATGGAATTGTTTGCAAACAAAAAAGCACAGCTTGGTTGGATTGAATTCAAATTTTTTCTCGGCGGTCTCATCGTTGGATTGATTGGTGCAGTTATCCTCGCGATACTGTCCTGCAGCGCAAAAGTCCTGCCAGCAGTTGGATTCATCTGCGGCTGATCTGGTGATGAGCTGGAACCCGTTAAAAACTCTCATAAAGAGAACTGTTGCAGTTGAACGTGTATCTCCCTACGCAAAAACACCGTACGCACGCTTCTTGTACGTCGAAACAGCATTTCATCAGCTCGAGCAGCATCTCGCCGAAGCAACGGTTGCATTTCACCAGAGAAACGGAATTCAATTAAAACAGCACATTCTTGAGTTAAAGATTAGCGCGATAGGCTGTCGCCGTGCATTTGTTGATTTTGGTGACACAAAACAATACACCGCTCTGATCGACGCATCAGAAAAAATCATCAACACATTTCTTCTATTGGAATATGGTAAAGCAACTATCACTGAACTCTGGGCTGTCTGCCAGGACGAGCTTGCGCGCTGTGCTGCTGCACTTCATTATATCACAGAAGATATCTCTCTGGTAAATGCAAAAAGAGATTGGGTAAAAAAAACCCCGCCGCATCCGATAAGACAGCGATATTCAACTTAAAACTTCAATCTTCGTTCCCAATCCTTGCCCAGGCAATCCCTTCTCAAGAACAACACGCAATGCACCATTTCCGCCGTGTGCTTTGCTGACATATCCAGAAATCTGTACTTTTTTCTTGCCCTCAGGATTTGTCCATGTTACTTTCTTCCCTTCAAGAGCAGCAGCCTTCTCTCGGGTTGCAACGCCATCAACGTGCACAATCACTTGGTTGCCTCGCTGTGTGTTCTGGCTTCCCCGAAATGCTGCAATTATTCCGTCCATGTGAGCGCAAAAATGGAGCCTGTTTAAAAAGGTTGTGCCAGTTAAGTTTGCGTTGCATGCATTGCACCTACATCACAAACCACAGTATCACTGGCAGCAGCAAACATCCCATTGCGTGGCTTCGTGTAGTGTTCGACAATGGTGCTATCATCCCCAACAGTGTCGCAACTGCCAACACAATTATACCTTTCCACCCTGGTATCAGCAGTACAAGAGCCACAATAAATACAATCACGCTCGCACACATCATGCGATAATTCACTTTACCCAGCCATTGTGCAAATCGCCGTGCAAAAAAGAGCGTCAGCATGACACCCACACATCCGACAGTCAGCGCAACCAGCAAAAATATAACAAAATCCACCACATTAACCGCATCAAGCAGCTCACGTACAACGACAATTGCTCCATTGCGCGCCTTGTCCAATGTATACAGCGTCACCAAGCTTGTTACCATGTTTGCCGTTCCTAATCCACCGACAAGCACAAGAAATTCTTTTCCTCCGCCCTTCATAAAAACCGTTCCGAGCGCAGCAGCTTGCGCAGGCCCAAGTCCAGGAAAGAACCCTGCTAAACTTCCAATCACGCTTGCACCCGTTGTCGTCTTCACCAGCTGTCGAACATCATAATTCATTGTGCGAGAAATCTTCTGCTCTGGTATCTTCACATTCTCCTGCAAGCTCAGCACAAGCGACGATACGCCAAACAATCCCGAGAGCATCGGAAACAACACCTGCTCGATTCCAAGATGCAGCACAATCAGCCCAAACACACCGCTCAGCAAAAAAACAAACAGCGCCATCATCTTTTTCTTTTCTCGTGAGATCATCCACAGCACAAGAACAATCAGCAGCCATCCAATCCACGGCTCAACAATGGGTTGTAACACGCTCATCAGCACAACAAGCATCGGTGCAGCGCCAATCACAAGCAACAGTGCACCAAAACTGCCCATAATTGTCAGCTTCACTGCCTCATACCCTTTGCCGTCGAGCAGCATTCGCTGCCCAGGCAGCACCGCCATCACATTTTCAACGTCAGCTGCGCCCAAATAAATGGACGGGATTGTATCGAGAAATGTATGCACGACAGCCATGCTGATGATAAAGACAGACAACGGCATCGCATCTGTTATCTTGAGCAGCACAGGCGCAGCACTGAGCAGCAGCGCAGACACCATGTTGACGTGCACCCCAGGCACAAGACCTGTTACGATACCGCACGCTATACCCAGCAGCATTGCAATAAAGATGTCAAGCATGCAATCGTTTTATTTCTAAGCTTTTTATTTCTCTGCTGTGGCGATCGCTACAGCACATATTTAAGAACTTGAAATGACAATCTCGGTCTATGAACAATTTCAGTATGTTTATAAAAATTAACATTATGTTAAAACTAGTAACATTTATATTCTTGATTCAATTCCTGAGTATTTGCTTTACCCAGAATGAGGGGGTAAAGCTATGAATGAAAAAACGGGTACAATCTTGCGCACCATGATTGCGCGGCATATCATCGGCGAAAAGCATCTGCCTGAAATGCGCTTGATGAAACGAATCACGCACTTGCCGAAAAATGAGCAAAATGCAATAAGAGCTGATTGGGAATATTGCATAAAACAGCTCCAGTGGGTTCTTCGCATGAAGAAGACTGGCGAATGGCATGTTTCTCTTAATCCGAAAAAATTGTCCGAAGTTGAGCATGCAATAAAAAATGGAGAATAAAAATGAAAAACGATATTTTATCCGAGCCTGGGGAGTTCTGCAAAGTCATTGGCATTACACACAAGAATCGAATACTTGAGTTTTTATTAGAGACACGAGGTATCGACTATGGCATTGGTGACTTGGCACGTGAAACTAGGCTTAATCGTATTACTGCCTATGTTGTGATGAAGGAGCTTATCACGCAGGGCATCGTAAAAAAAACAAGAATAATTGGCAGAACACAGTTATATATGATTAACACAAACAATGAAGTTGTCAA
>DATDXM010000108.1:0-7750 GCA_035289325.1 Candidatus Nanoarchaeia archaeon | reverse complement strand
GGTTTTTCTAAAAGGCAAAATAACACAAACAGAAGCAACATTTGATGAACGGAAAATTGCTCATTTTTAGACTTGCTAAAGTGTTCTTTGACGTCGAAGCGACGTATCAAACGAAATGTTACTTTCACAAGCTTTTTTAAGTCTACTACATACATTACCATTGTGGGCGCTCCCCACCCCATCGTGTTCCTTTTCCAAATACACGAAGTGGGGAAACCCACTTAAATTATTCGAACTTGCAAACAAGCCATAACCTCGAAACATTTATATATCTCTCTCATCTAAATGTTTCCATGGGCACAATAACAATAAATGTAGATGGCGAAACTGAAACCCGATTTAGAGAAGTTGTTTTTAAAGAGAAAGGGATTGGAAAAGGTAAATTAGGAGAAGCTGTAACTGAAGCGCTGAAAAAATGGGTTGAAGATAAGCAACAACACGAGATAAGAAAAAGACAGTTAGAATTAATGAAAAAAGGGTTACCAATAGGTTTAAAAAAGTTTAATAGGGATGATTTATATGGAAGAAAGTTTTGATTTATTTCTGATAGATACAAACATTTTAGTGTATGCTTATGATTTGAAAGCTCCACATAACAAACGTAAAATTGCTATGGAATTAATTCAAAACTCATGGAAAGAAAATAAAGTCTATTGCATATCTGTCCAAAATCTTGCAGAATTTATGTTTGTTTTAATTAGCAAGGTAAAGGATTTGCAAACAATTAAACAGGGAGAATTAATAATAACTGATATTGTTAACTCTAATAACTGGGAAAAAATTTCTTATACTGAAAGTACCATGTTGAAAGCTATTTCCTTATTTAATGAGACTAAAAGCCATTTTTGGGATGCTTTGATAGTTGCAACAATGCTTGAACATGGCATTCATCATATTTACACAGAAAACATTTCTGATTTCTCTCATTTTCCAATTAAAGCAGTGAATCCATTCGAATAATTCATGCAACAATCTTCTGCTGTTCTACTTCTTTCTCAATCATCTGCCGAGATACAAGCATGTCCATCTCAAGTAATTTCTTGACTAATGGATTTTCGGTATTGAGTTTGGACAATTTCCAGATTCAAAAACTCAGGCCAGAACTGATGCAGCGTGCTCCATGCAATTTCTGCTCCTTTGGCTATATCTGTTAAACTATAGTCAAACTCTTTGTTTTCTATTAAAAAATCAAGCACCTTGACAAAACCAACATCCTACGGACTTCAGATTAGTTTGAATCCTGAGCGAATGGATAAAATAATGAGTATTCTCGAGCAGAAATAACCTAATACCTTCCCCCCAAATACACCTCAACAATTTTCGGATGCTTGATAATATCTTTCCCGCCTTCGAGCACTACTTTTCCATCCTCAAGTAAATACGTTCGATCAGATATGTGGATTGCTTTCTTTGCATTTTGTTCGACAATCAACAATGCCATGCCTTCGTCCCGCAGCGATTCAATCTTTCGAAACAGCTCAGCCTGCAACTGTGGGCTTAAGCCAAGCGATGGCTCATCGAGCATCAGCAGCTCAGGCTTCTGCATCAATGCTCGCCCAAGTGCAAGCATCTGGTGTTGTCCGCCGCTGAGCGTCCATGCAAGTTTTTTCTTTTTCTCCTGCAGCACAGGAAACATCCGATACGCATCAGTAACATCACCTTGATTGCCAATCGTTAAATTTTCTTCAACGGTCAGATTGCCAAAATTTATTTTCCCTTGAGGCACATAACATAATCTTTTTCGCGACAGTTCATGCGTTTTCACGCTATTTATCCGCTGGCCATTAAATCTAATCTCGCCGTTCGAAACAGCTGCAATCCCATAAATTGCTTTTAACACGGTGCTTTTTCCCGCGCCATTTGGGCCGATAAGCGACACAATCTCTCCTTTCCTAACGTGGATTGTAACGCCATGCAGTATCTCTAACTCATACCCTGCATGCACGCCACTCATCGATAATAATGTCATGTTCCGAGATACGCCTCAAGCACTTTTTTGTTTGTTCTTATCTGTGCAGGCTTATCGTGGGCAATCACTCTGCCGGCATCCAGCACAAACACGTCGTCTGCAATATCCATCACAAAATTCATGTCATGCTCGATGATCACAATCGTTTGTCCTTGTTCGCGCAGCTTTTTCAGCACCTGCTTGATCTGGTGGCGCACTTTTGGATTGACGCCTGCAACCGGCTCGTCCAATAAGAGGATAGAATGCGGCTTTACGATAGCGATCGCTAAATCCAACAGCTTTCGCTGGCCATAACTGAGCTCAGTCACGGTTGTATCAATTGATTTTATAAGATGCACAAGTTCAAGCACGCTATAATCATTTTTCTCTTTCACTCGTCCAAAAAATGATTTCAACAACTTCTCATCCTCCGTCGCAGCAGCAATTGAAAGATGTTCCCGTATGGTTAAATGCTTGAACAGCCGCACGTCCTGAAATGTGCGTGATATCCATTTTTTTGCAACAACAGACGCAGACAGTTTAGTCACATCAACACCGTCGATAATGATGGTGCCTTTATCCTCCTGTTCCAGCCGTGAAATAACATGAAACAGTGTCGACTTGCCTGAACCATTTGGCCCGATGATTGCGGTTATTCCTTGTGCAATCTCAAGCGAGCAGTTGTCTAACGCTTTTATGCCGCCGAAATCTTTTGAGATGTTTTTGAGTATCATTGTAAATCAACCTTTCCGAAGATGCCGCGCGGTCTGACGAGAAGAATACCGATGAGGATGAGCGCGTATACAATCTGTCGTGCTGGACCAACGATTGAGCTTGGTAATGAAAGAAAGCGAATGAACTCGGGGAGAATAATAATGATGAAAGATGCAGCGATGCTTCCTTTTATTGAGGCCAAGCCGCCCACAATCACAATAGTGAGCATGACAATGAGCTCAGTGAGAAGAAATGACCCAGGCTCAATATATCCAATATAATGTGCAAAAAGACTGCCTGAAATCCCGGCAAAAAATGCAGATATCATCATCGCTTTCATCTTGAGCTTTCTTGTGTCTTTTCCTAATACATTGAGGCCCAACTCATCATCGCGCGTTGCCTGCAACAGACGGCCAAATGGTGATGTGATTATTCTTTTGATCACCAGCACAGTTACAATTGCAACAGCTGCAACAAATACAAGATAGACAAGATTTGACTTTAACATGAAGCCAAATATCACGGGCTTGCTGATGCCGGGAATGCCTAATGGTCCGCGGGTAATCTCCGTGAGATTTATCATCAATGAGTAGATGACATAAGAAAATCCAAGCGTTGCGAGTGCAAGATAATCTCCCTTGAGTTTTCGTGTTGCCCAGACGAGAATCAATCCAAAAAGTGATGCGACTAGTCCTGCACACAAAAATGCAGCCAGAAATGGCACTCCTTGCTTGGTGAGCAATGCACTCGTATATGCACCAATTCCAAAAAACGCGACATGTCCCAGATTGAGCAGCCCTGTATAGCCGAGCGCAAGATTCAAGCTCACTGCAATAATGATGTACATGCCAATCAGGATTCCGATGTGAATAAAATAAGAGCTGATCATGACCGCACACCTTTATTCAGTCCAAGAATGCCGCTTGGTCTGGCTAACAGAAAGATAAACAAAAGCGTAAACGCAATTGCGTCTTTATATCCAGAAGGAAGAAACCAAATGCCAACATTCTCTGCAAAGCCAAGGAGATATCCACCCAGAATTGCTCCTGGAACGGAGGTTGCGCCGCCAATGATTGCTCCGGTAAAACCTCTGATGATAAGGCTTGTTCCCATGTTTGGCTGGATACTTTGTTCAAGTCCAACTAACATGCCCGCCCCACCCGCAAGAATACTTCCAATCATGAATGAGACATAGGTTATCTTTTTAACATTCAGGCCACAAACGCTTGCAAGTTCTTTGTTATCTGCGACTGCGCGCATCATCCGACCAAGTTTCGTATATTTCATGAGTGCGTAAAGAATAATAAACAGAATAACCGTGACAATGATGATCACGATCTGTATTGGTGTTACAAGCGCGCCAAGAATTTCAAGTCCTGGTGCTATTGCTATATACCCTATCGTTCTCACGTTTGCGCCAAATAATAGGAGGAACACATTTTCAATGAGGAGCAGCAGCCCCACTGAAGCAATCAGGAGTATAACATTTGAGGATTTCTTTTTCTGCAGGGGTGAATAGAGTAGCCAAACCATGAGCACTCCTGCGATTCCTGTTGAAACGAGTGTTAAAATGCCTGCAAGAGGAAATGGAAGCTGAAGAATTGAGTAAAACGTGTACAATAAATATGCTCCAAGAGCAACAACTGCGCCATGCGCGAGATGAATAAATCGATTTGTAGAATAAATGATAGCAAAACCAGACGCAACAAGCGCATAAATACTGCCGATAATTACTGAATTTGCGATGATTTGTGTGAGAACCATTTGAATGGGCTATAATGTTGTACTATTTATTCTTTGTATGCCACAATAAAAAAAAAGAAAACTATTCGTAATCCACCAGCTTTCCATTCTTTGCGACCTTGATGTCGTATGCTGCGCCAACAAGATCACCGTTGGAATCAAGCGTTGTTTTTCCTGCAACACCTACCCAGTCTTTCACCGTGTAGAGCGAATCTTTTACTTTTACTGAGTCATCGCCCACTTTGCCAATGTGTTCAGCAAGCAGATATACGACGTCATATGCTTGAGGCACGCCTAAGCTGATTTCTCCAGCATCTCCAAATCGCGCCTTGAACTTTGTCTTGAATGATTCCGGTGCATCAGTTACTGGCTCAAGATGTATTGCTCCATTTCCAGCAGCGCCAACTTCTTTCCAGATTGTTTCATCTGCCCATCCGTCTCCACCAAGGAATGGTGCGGTTATGCCAAGCTCTTTTGCCTGCTTCAAGCCTGCAATACTTTCAGTCGGATGTGCAGCCATATAGATCAGTTCAGGCTTCACTTGCTTTATCTTCGTCAGTTGAGCACGCAGATCTTTCGCATCTACTTCAGTTCGCTCAACGATAAGCACTTTCCCGCCAAGCTCTTTGAATCTCTTTATGAAGACGCTTTGCAGGCCTTCACACCATTCGCTCTGGCAAGCAAGTACAGCAACTTTGCGTGCGACCAACTTTTCATATGCAAATTCAGCAGCTACAACGCCCTGAAATGCATCTGAAGGATAATTTCTGAATACGAAATCGCCAATTGTTGTAATTGAAGGATTGGATGACGTTGGTGAAAACAATACTGTTTTACTTGCTTCAGCTAAAGGTGCCGCCGCAATCGTTTCACCTGAACATGCACCACCAACAATGTAGTGAACACCATCAATATTGATGAGCTTATTTGCAGCACTCGATGCACCCTTTCCATCACAAAGACCATCTTCATAGATGACTTGGAGATTTCTTCCATTGACACCGCCTTTTGCGTTAATCTCTTCAACGGCTAATTCAACGCCTAATTTCATGTTCTGTCCTAGCCACGACAGATCGCCACTCAGTGGCATAATAAATCCAAATGTTATAGGATCAGCTTTCTGCATTTTCTGCGTCGTTTGCGCAGTCTCCTCGCATGCCACAAGCAGCAGCAGACTTACCATTACGAGCATCATTATTTTTTTCATGTGTATCCCTCCACCTCTATATGAGCAATGAAGCTCTTAAATATATATCTTTCGTTAATATTATATTAATTAGTGATTATAATATATATCTAGGAAGTATTATATATAAGTATTACCTCTACAACAGCGTATGAAGCGAAAAGTTGTTCGTCTTGGCCCATCAACATTAGTGCTCAGTTTGCCATCGCAGTGGGTGCAGCAGCATTCTATTGCACAAGGCGATGAGCTTGAAGTTGAGGAATCTGCCGAAGGATTGCGTATTTGGGCTGGCCACCAGCGGCCGCAAAAAAAATCAGTCACTCTTTCGCTGTCAAACTATACCAAAGATGATGTGCAAGCCGTTCTGACTCACTTATATAGGATGGGCACGCCGTCTATTCGCCTGGAAGATATTCCGCCGTCCCTTATATCTTACATAAGCTCGATTGTTCACGACTTATTGCTTGGTTTTGAAATTACAGAATCACACGACAATGTGTGTGTTCTTGACAGCGTATCTGAGCCAAGTGATGAAAAATTTGAGTCACTGCTTCGGCGCGTTTTTCTTATTATTAAAGAAACTCACACGACGCTTCAAAAAAGCTGTGAAACAAACACTTTTGATAAGTTTGCAGATATTGCAGAATTACGAAAACAACATGATCGGTTTGTCATGTTCTGCAAGCGCGTTATTGTTCGGAGCGGCAAAAACCAAATTCTTCATTGGGAATTGCTCACCTTTTTGATGCATATCGAGCATTCCTATTACTATCTTTATGAGTATCTTTCTGAGCATAAATTAAGAAAAAATCTAGCTTCACTCGAACTGCTGTCGAAGCTTGCTGATTATTATGACTTATTATATGAGGCATATTTCAAGAAGGATATCAAGCTTCTCAATAAGATAAATTCAATGAAAAAAGCATATCATATGGAAACGCTTTTGAACGGCTTAGAAAAGAGCAGAAGCACCGAGACAGTTGTTTTATCATTTATTCGAGAGCTTTTTAGGTTGGTGCAGATCTGCACAAGCCCTATTTTGGCGATGGCGCTTCTTTCATCTGAGATTTGAGGTCTTGATACTCTTTGTCTATTTCTTTTTGACGTCCCGCTCGTTCGTGATACATCCAACTGTCCATTCCCCCTCGAAGGCTATCAATGTGTAAATATGCTCCCCAGCCAGGCGTATCAAACTCAGGTTTAAGTTTCTCAAAATTAAATGTTCCACGTTCTTTTATTACTCTCTTCGCGCTTTCAGGATCGAGATAAATAAAATAAGCAGTCTTCCTATCTTTTACATTGACTTCCCAATGCGCAATTTTTGCCAATTCAAAATAATACCCATAATCAGGATTATATTTATCACCCGCATCATACAGCCGAATAATTCCTAGCTTCTGCTGCTGGCTCCAATATTCTTTTTTCTCAGCAAGCTCAGTTGCAGACGCATCACGCGACTTCTTCAATTCATACCCACCAAAACCAAGTGCAGCAATCAACGTAATTCCAGCAGCTATCATTCCTGCGCGTTTCAACCGTCTGCGAGGCTGCATTCGTTCGTATTGATCGATCATCTCATCCACACGTTCAACTAATTCTTTTCCGTGCTGAATGCGCTGAGCATCATCATACATGCAGCTGCGCACCAGATTTCTGAACGGTTTGGGCAATACAGCGGTTCTTTTATCGACAAATGTATTCCATTCATCTTTGTCTTTATAGGTTTCAACAACAATATCTGACAACGTTCCATCATCGCGTTCTTTTTGAAATGGAAACCTGCCAGTAATCATTCGGTAGATGAGTGATCCAAATGAGTAGACATCAGAAGGCCTGCTTGGATGGCTTCCTGGTATAAAACACTCAGGCGCACGTACGAGTCTGCAGCCCATGTTGTCGCGTGGATTATTATGTTGTGCAACTGCATAGGTCGCTGTTCCAAAATCAGACACTAATATATTGCTGTCATTATCTATTGCAAGATTGTCTGGCTTCAAATCGCCATGCACACGATGAAATTTGTGATGCATTTCCGCAACACCGCGTGCAAGAGTCCTCATATAATTCAATACAGCAGACGCTTCAAGCCCTTGTCCCATTATCTGTGGCTTGCCATCACGCTCAATGACATCGCTGAGAAATGTTGAATAAAATGGCAT
>DATDXM010000107.1:0-4783 GCA_035289325.1 Candidatus Nanoarchaeia archaeon | reverse complement strand
GCTGCCTGCTTCTTGCGCCACGCAATCTCGTGAGGAATGCCCAGCTGCTCGGCGATTTCACGCAAAATAACTTTTCTTTCTCCATCGGCAATTTTGAATTTTCCCGGAACACGCATCGCTGCCTTGATGAGCTCGCTGTCCAGAAATGGCGTTGCAACATTTATGATCAATGTTTTTCCGAGTGCTGCATCACGCTGCAAATCCTTTGCCCACATTGCACGCAAACCTTGCCAGCATTCCTCATGCACATCTGCCGTTGTGAGATGGCGCTGGTAGCCCGCAAATATTTCTTCTGCGCCAAGACCCCCAATGAAATAGTTTATCCCTTCGCTTTTTGCAAGCTCAACTGCAGCGATCACTACTGCACTGATGCCAACACTCACGGGTTCGTGAAGACTTGCAGGGAGAAGGTGGACTGTTTTTTTTATTAACTTTTCACAGTCCCTTTCTGATAACTCGTGCACTTTCCATGGCAGCTGCAATGCGTTTGCCATTATTTTTGCGTTTATCATGTCAGGTGAGCCTTTCGTTCCTATGGTTACCAGAATGAAATTATTGCTGAACTTTTTTGCAGCCAATGCAAGAAGCGAGCTGTCGATACCGCCCGACAGGAAAATGCAGAACGTCTCTTTTGGAATTCGGCGCTCTATGGCGTTGAGCAGCTTTTCTGTTATGAGCGAGCAACACTCTTTTTTGTTCTCGATCAATGCTGAGGTTTCTTTTCTGAGCAGGTCTATCTGCTTTTCCCATTCATGCTGTGAGATAAGCTTGCCATTTTTATTCCATAATTCCATTTTGCGCTTAATAGGCAAAAGGTTTAAAAGCGTTGCATATATCTTTTGTGCTATGGCAGACAAAGCAAGCAAAGATGAACAAGTAGGCTTTCATAAAGGTGCGTTGGCAACGTTGTCCAAAGAGCGCGAAGAAATGCTCAAAATTCTTAGTATTGTTGAGCAGCTTATGCAGATGCACATCAAAGAATTGAAAGTGCTCGGTGTGGATTTAGAGAAGCTCGCAAAACAGGCGAAATCAAAGACGAAGAAGCCGATTGAAGACATGCTGAAGTAAGTTCTCATCTATTATTGTCATACTTATGAGCTACTCTTTTACTGCAACTGGACATGAAAATATTACTGCGTTGCATAAAACGACGCTTGAATTTACGAAAGATAGTTCTGTGACGCTTAACGGCGACTGCATTGTTGGAGTTAATGCGACGTTTGACATCAAGGAACTGAAGAAATTTTTGTGCCAACAAAAAATTAAAATAACACTTCGTGCAGGAGGTATTACTGAGGAGATTATTGCGCAGCCCAATTCCATGTTTGCGAGTGAGCGGGAAATGGTTGTTCGAATTGGCGGATATATGTCAGAACGAACGTTTGCAGTTCACGCTGATACAAGTGCTTCACGATTGAGCCGTGCATTCAAAACTCGGTTGCGTGATCCTGCAACAATTGTCATCGTATCTGTGTGTTCCTATGAAAACTGAAGTCATCGAAAAAATGGCAACACTCGTCACTGCGTCGTTTGGATTAGTTGCAGCGCTTGCATGGAATAATACTGTTACCACCATCTTCAAAGATCTTTTTGGCGAGCAGAGCTCCATCAGTGCAATGGTTCTTTATGCGGTTGTTGTTACCCTTATTGCGGTTGCGGCAACGGTTTATGTTGGGAAAGTAGCGGAAAAAGCAAAGACTATCAAAACGCCTGAGCTTGATCTTCGAAAACTTGGGATACGACGGATGAAGTGAACAGTATGATCTCTGCCATCACTGTATGATCTGCCGCCATTACTGCCACTATTACATTATCAATTCTTCTGTCCGATGCACTTTCGGCAAATAGTTAAGAATTTTCCCGTCTTTGTATTTTGCTGCGCCAAAGAAGTCGTTTTTATATTTCAGCAGGAGAAATGGCTCGCTTTTTACTGATGCCTGCTGCTCGCTTGTGAGAATAATCTCTTCACTGTGGAAGTATTGCTTGACCTGCGCTTCGGTGAGCTCGATGACATTCTTTTTTGCTTTTACGCCGACAATCTGGCTTCCTTCGATGCTCAGGCGAAACTGCTGGAACTTATTTATCTCACCAAGGTATAACCCCATTGAATTAATACGCAAGTTTTCGAATTTTATCTTGTCGATTTCTCTGCTTATGAGGTAAATATTATCTTTACTGTCGCGCAAGAGTGAGCCGTTAAATACCATTTTACAGCCGTACTGCGCTTCTATCTTATCAATAATATCGCGGGATTCACGCGTGTTGAGGATTTTGAGCTGTTTCATATGGATTTTTGTTTCTCCCGTACTTTTTCATTTTGGTATACTTCTTTTTTTATCAATGGCACAAGCGCCATGCATACTGCCCATTCATTTATCTCGTGGCGCAGCACTTTTTTGTTTGTCAAAAAGCCTATCGCACCGTCTTCCGTGCTGTTTCTTTTGTTATTGCTTATCTCATTAATCATCTCTCCAAAACTTTCCCGCTTTTTTACAACCCTTTCTGTGATGTTATCGGGCACTTCAAACATCGGGCCGCAGCCGAGATGAACCTTTTTTCCGTCGTATGCTGCTGCAACGGTTATGTTCATGTGTTTCTTGTTTATATCAACAAAACCAGCCTCGATGCCAATACTCAGCTGGCACTCTCTGTATGCAGTGTATGCGCTGATTGCTCTTTTTTTTGCTCCGTTTACTATTTCTTCAAAGCCAAACGGCTGCTCATGCACGCCACTCTCTGCTGGGGTGGCAATAACATTTACATTTGAAAAGAATCGCGCACATGCTTTTGCAACGCCGTCAATCTTATTCTGATTTGTGCTGCCTACAACTATTTTCATTATATCGCCTTTTTTATCTCCCATTTATATCCCCCATACTGGATTGTCTGTACGCTTTATTTCAGCGATTTCTTTGAGGAGATCAACATCATTCCTATTCAGGTAATGCTTCAACTCTTTCATCTTGCGGAAATGGTCCTCAGGAATGTCGGTGTATAAAATATCCCCTTCATGGATCTGCCGGCCAACAGTAACGTTGTCCATCGATAATGCAATCTGGCTTCCAGCGACTGCAACAGGGATCGGCTTTTTTTCTTCCTCGATTGTTTTTGCTTTCGTTAATGGCTTGCCTTTATCATTCATCAGCGGCTCGCCTGCTTTTAACCTGCCTGCCATTACTTCGATGCCCACAACAGCAGGATTACTCTGCCTGAAAATGTAGCCGGCCATGATGCGGACTTTTCCACCACGGACAAGCAAGTCAAGCTCTGCTGCTTCCATCGCATTTTTCTTTTCGTCCTTCCATTTAGTGTATTCGTCAATTATATGGTAAATGACGTCGTGCTTCATCAGTTTTATATTTTTTCCTGTGAGGTATTCTTCTGCGTCGGGAAGCAGGTCGGTGTTGAACGCGATGAGCACGCTATAAAATGGATTTTCGTTGCCTGCTGCTTCTGCTTCGGTGATGTCTTTCTTTGTTATTTTTCCAATCGATGCGGATTTTATTGGAATTTGTTTTTCTCTTAAAAGAACCATCAATGCTTCAAGGCTTCCTAATGTGTCAGCTTTTATGATAAGACCTTGGTCATCGGTATTCATCAGCACTTGCTGGACTTCTGCCTGAAGCTCTTTTGAAACTCTTTGGATATCTGTGGGTGCACAACTTCTCATCGGCATGCCAGCAATTGCCTTGTCCAGTTCGGGCGCAACAATTTTTACGCCTGCTGCCGCACACACTTCTTTACATGGATGAAACTTTGCTTTTTTTATGCGCATCTCTGTCAGCGGTTCTGGTTCGAACAGTGCGCGTACTTTTGTCACAATCGGCTTCTCGATGCCAGCGATAATCAGCGTATCATTTACCTTTAATGAGCCGTCGTAAATGATTGCATCAACTGTTGTGCCTAGGCCTTTTTCTTCTTTCACTTCAAGCACGGTGCCTTTTGCTGCATCTGTTCTTTCTGTGTTGAGCTGCTGGTCGAGAAATCGCTGTGCAAGCCCTGCAAGTACCATCAGCAACTCTGGAATGCCTTCACCAGTGAGCGCCGAGATTGGAACGATTGCAAGCTGTTTTGTGTAATCAGATACGCGGTCAAATCGCTCTGCATTAAATCCAATCTCGTACAGCTTGCCGACTAACTCGTACAGCTTTTGGTCGAGCACTTCCTGCGTTCGCTGCGGCTGTTGTGTAATATTCTGGAGCAAAGACTCTTTTGGGTTAATTTGCCAGCCAGATGTCATGTCAATCTTGTTTGCTGCGATTATAAATGGCGTTTTGTCGCTCTTGAGAATGTCGATGCTTTCAATCGTTTGCGGCATCAATCCTTCGTTAATGTCCACGACGAGAATTGCGATGTCTGCCAACGCGCCACCACGCTTGCGCAGGTTGATGAAAGCCGCATGGCCTGGCGTATCGATGAATAAAAGACCGGGAATCTTTAACTGCAATTTGAATTTGTCGAGCAGATTACCACAAATCTTCTTTAATACGCTCGCGGGAATGATGCTTGCGCCAATTGCCTGTGTAATCTTGCCTGCTTCTGTCTTTGTGACAGCGCTGCCTCTAATGTTGTCCAAAAGACTTGTTTTTCCGTGGTCAACATGGCCTACAACGGTGATGACAGGTTGGCGGAGCATAATGCCTCATTAATAGGCTGGTTTAAAAAACTTTTGAGCATATTTTATTCTCACTGTCATTTTATTATTCAGCGAAAATGAGTATAATACCCAGAGCTTCGCTCTGATTGACCATTTTCTGGAGTAAAAAACCCATATGAAAGCCCC
>DATDXM010000106.1:0-11046 GCA_035289325.1 Candidatus Nanoarchaeia archaeon | reverse complement strand
TAAAAAGCAAAAACAACGAGGAGCAGTTCAAAAAAGGCATAGAACTGATTAACACACAGCTGGCAAAAATAATGAACTCGCTCGGCATAAAGCATATCGAGTCACAGGGGAAAAAATTCAACCCAAACATGCATGAAGTGCTGATACAAGAAACAAGAAACGACTGTGCGGACGAAACAATAACCGCAGAGCTCCAGAAGGGATATACATGTGATAGTATCATCTTACGCACAAGCAAAGTAAAGATTGCAAGAAACAAAAGAGATAATGAAGAAAAAAAAGACAACAAGGCAGAACAAAAAAAATGAAAAGGAATAATACAGAAAAAGTAATTTGCAAAGACACATCACTCAGCACAATCCGCAAGCTTGCGCCCGCATGCAAATGTGGCGCATGCTCGCATGGGTGCACAATGGGCAGCGGTTTTCTAGCTGAAGGTGACACAAAAAGAATCGCAAACTTCCTGAACATCACAGAAGAGCAGCTCAAGGAGCAGTGGCTCGAAGAAGTTGATGCATTTAATCAAAAGCATCACCGCCCAAAAATACTGCGTGCAAGCAAGCCATATGGCAAATGCATCTTCTATGATAGCGAAAAAGGATGTACAGTTCATCCTGTCAAGCCACTCCAATGCAAGATTAGCATGGGCTGCAAGCCATACAGTGAAGATTTGCATGCATGGTTTGTGCTCAACCATATGATAGACAAGAATGATGCAGAGTCACTGCGGCAATATAATATATATCTAGAAACAGGCGGCGCAGCGATCCCAGGCGGAAGTATGGAAGATATTATGCCAAACAATGAAACGAGAGAAAAAATACTGAACTATGAGGTGCTCTAATGGTGCGGATTGATATCAACATGGGAAACATGCCAGGAATGCAGCCACAAGCAGGCAGCGGAACACAGCAAACAAAGCAGGTCATTGCACTTACGTCAGAAATGATTTTGCAATATCTGCTCGGCACAGATGAAAAAGTTGAAACGCTCATCTTGTGCAAGCCTGAAAACACTGAGCTGATGACAACAGATCATAACGTCTATGAGGCGCTTGGCAGCACAACACAACAGGATAATATCCAGCTAAACAAAATGACAAAATTATTCGAAACCGTTCATATTGTTTCGTTCAAAGAGCGAAATCGTAAAGAAAAGCCAATTCTCAAAGAGGATCGGGTAGCAGAGCTGCGCAAAAGCGCAATCGCGAATACAAGCAAACAAAATACAATAAAAAACACACAAAAATAGTGGAGGAACTATGGCAAAAGAAAAAATTATTGGAATCGATTTAGGAACGTCAAACTCAGCAGCATCGGTCATGCAGGCAGGCAAGCCAGTCATTGTGCCGAGTGCAGAAGGCGCTACACAGTACGGCAAAGCATTCCCAAGTGTTGTTGCATTTACAAAAGATTAGCAGCTCTTGGTAGGTGAGCCCGCACGTCGCCAGGCAGTCAGCAACCCTGAGAGGACAGTGATGGCTGCAAAGCGAAAGATGGGCACATCGTTCAAGTACAGAATGAACGGAAAAGATTATACACCTCAGCAGATCTCTGCATTCATCCTGCAGAAAATTAAGAAAGATGCGGAAGAATTTTTAGGAGAGCCAGTCACAAAAGCAGTGATTACAGTACCGGCATACTTTGACGACAATCAGCGTCAGGCAACAAAAGACGCAGGAACAATTGCAGGCCTAGAAGTCGTGCGCATCGTGAACGAACCAACCGCGGCTTGTCTGGCATACGGCCTTGATAAGCAGGATAAGGAAGCAAAGATACTTGTCTTCGATCTTGGCGGCGGCACACTTGATGTCACGATTATGGACTTAAGCGACGGCGTCTTTGAAGTGAAGTCGACCAGTGGGGACACCTTACTGGGTGGAACGGACATGGATAATGCACTCGTTGATTTTGTGGTCAAAGACTTCAAGAGAAATGAAGGCGTTGACCTCTCAAAAGATGCAGTTGCGTTGCAGCGCATTCGAGAGGCGGTTGAAAAAGCAAAAATAGAGCTCAGTACGGTAATGGAAACAGACATCAACTTGCCATTCCTGACAGCAACGAATGCAGGCCCAAAACATCTGCAGCTCAAAATGACGCGTGCAAAGTTAGAAGAGCTGATGGAGCCGATTATCAAGCGATGCCGTGCACCAGTCGAGCAGGCGATGAAGGACTCAAAGCTGAAGACGAGTGAAATCGGCAAAGTCATTCTTGTCGGCGGCCCCACACGCATGCCGATGGTGCGCAAGTTTGTTGAAGACATTGTTGGAAAGAAAGCAGAGCGTGGCGTTGATCCGATGGAATGTGTCGCGCAAGGCGCAGCAGTTCAGGGAGGCGTCCTGGGCGGCGAAGTGAAAGATATCTTGCTGCTTGATGTAACACCATTAAGCCTAGGTATTGAAACACTCGGCGGCGTGTTTACCAAGCTGATCGAGCGTAACGCAACCATTCCAACAAAGAAATCGCAGATATTCTCGACTGCTGCAGACGGCCAGCTTGCAGTTACTATTCGTGTTGGACAAGGCGAACGAGCGATGTTCGCTGATAACAAAGTGTTAGGTCAGTTTGATCTTGTTGGAATTCCACCTGCGCCTCGAGGCATGCCACAGATTGAAGTCACGTTTGATATTGATGCAAACGGCATACTTCATGTCATGGCAAAGGACCAAGGCACAGGAAAGGAACAGAGTATCAAGATATCTGCGCCAAACAAGCTTGACGAGAAAGAAGTTGAGCGCATGAAGAAGGAAGCTGAAGCACATGCAGAAGAGGATATAAAGCGAAAGGAAAAGGTAGAGACACTAAACACTGCAGACGCAACGCTTCATCAAACGCGCAAGACGCTCGAAGAGTTCAAAGACAAGATAAAGAGCGACGTAAAGAGCAGAATTGAAGAGAAGCTTACTGCGCTCGAGCAGGCGAAGAAAGACGAAGACACCGATGCAATGAAAAAAGCGATGGAAGAGCTGAACAAGGAAGTCATGAGTATCGGGGCAGAGATGTACCAGCACGCGCCAGGAACAGCAGACAGCGCTGGGGCTGGAACAAACGGCAACCCGCAGAGCGAAAAAGTTGTTGACGCAGAATACGAAGAATCGCCGAAGAAAAAGAAAGGGAAGTGAGAGCCGAGCGTAGCAGAGAGAGAGAGACAACAATGAATCTCCCATCAGTTGAAGAATGCCACAGGCTCTTCGGACAGTATCACATCCCTAAAAACATCTTTGAGCATTGTAAAAAGGTAAGCAAGCTTGCAGCATTGATTGCAAAGCGCCTGAAATCAAAAGGAATTGCAGTCGATGTCGAGCAGGTTCGCATCGGCGCATTGATGCACGACTTCATGAAAGCAGTGACATTCAAGGAGCTGAAAGCGACAGCAAAATTCAATTACACGCCAACCGCAGAAGAAACGAAAGCATGGCAACAGCTTCGAAAGCGCTTTCCTGAAAAAAAACACGAATCCGAGATAACATACGAGCTCCTCAAAGACAAATTCCATGAATTTGCAAAATTTCTGCTGCATGAAGGCGCATTATCAACTAATCTCAGTCTGGAGAGAAAGTGGGAAGAAAAAGTTATACACTACGCAGATTGGCGCGTGCTTGGCACAAGTATTATCACGCTCGATCAGCGGCTTGACGACTTTCGTGTGAGGTATGCACACGTTATTGGAGATGACGAAAAGAAGTGGAATGCAATCCAGCACGCCGAACGAAAGGCTGAAAAAGAGATATGTGATGCGTTGAGTGTATCGGCAAGAGAACTGACTATATGAAAAGCGCAGAAGATAAAAAAAATCAAATAAAAGCAGTAATCTTCGACTACGACGGAGTTCTTGTAGATTCACGAGAAATTGGGCTCGCATCGTACAAAGCTATAGCTGAGCATTTTGGCGCAGTTGCATATAGCTCGATGAAAGAATTCCAAGAGGCACAGAATGGGCGATACAAAAACGTGCTCGTACAGTGGGGAGCAACAACACCCGAGCAGATCGAGCATGCGGAGAATATATACAAGCAGGTTCACAAGAGTAAAAATGTAAATCCAATACCGGGGATAAAAGAAGTTCTTGAAGGTCTTTCTAAAGATTACATACTTGCGCTTGTCTCAGGCACATATAAAAAGATAATAAATGTCGGCTTGAAAAAAAATAATTTGGAGCACTATTTCCATCATATTATTGGGAAAGATGATGTACAGAACATAAAGCCAGCGCCCGATGGGTTATTGATGTCTTTGAAAAGGCTGGGGATCAAGCCGCATGAAGCGATATATATTGGTGATATGGTGATTGATATAATGATGGGCCGTTCAGCAGGAGTAAAAACTGCAATTATGACATCTCATAGCTGGAATACAGTTGAAGACCTAAAGAAAGGAAATCCAGACATACTTATCGAGCGGCCAGAACAAATTTTACAGGTGCTCCATGGCTAAAGACTATTACAAAGTTCTCGGAGTGGAAAAGGGCGCAGATAAAGAAGAGATAAAGAAGGCATACAAGAAGCTCGCAAAGAAATATCATCCTGATCTTAACCCAAACAATAAAGATGCGGAACAGAAATTCAAAGAAATAAATGAAGCAGTCTCAGTTCTTTCAGATGACCAGAAGCGTTCACAGTACGACCAGTTCGGCACCGCAGACGGGCAGCAGTTTCAAGGGTATGATTACTCAGATTTCATGCATGGACAGAATTTTGGCGACATTTTTTCGGGATTTGACGACGTGTTCGGGCAGATTTTCGGACGGCAAAACCGTCGTTCACGAGGGCAAGATTTGGCACAGGAAATTGAAATCGAACTTGAAGATATCGCAGAGGGTACAAGAAAGACAATACAACTGAACAAGCTTGACCGCTGTAAAACATGTGGTGGAAAAGGCGGCGATCTCGAGCGCTGCTCAACATGCAATGGCTCGGGAACACACACGCGCGCACAACGAACGCCATTTGGCATGTTTCAGACGACGAGTACCTGCAGAGCATGCAGCGGAGCAGGCCAGACGATAAAAGATGCATGCAAGACATGTGATGGCGAAGGCCGCACACGAGTAAGAAAAGATATAACAGTACAGATACCCGCAGGGTGTGAAGATGGATCACAGCTTCGTGTGCGTGGTGAAGGTGTTGCAGGCGAACACGGACAGGATCCAGGCGACTTATTTATTATTCTCCGAATAAAGCCGCACCGCATCTTCAGGCGCGACGGCAATAATATAACACTTGACGTTCCAATTTCATTCGTGCAGGCAGTATTGGGCGACGAAGTCGAAGTGCCGATAATTACCGGAAAAGCAATGTTAAAAATACCGCCGCACACACAAAACAATACAATATTTCGCATGCGCGACAAAGGTCTGAGAAGCAGAGAAGGCACCGGCGACCAGTTAGTCAAAGTATCGATTAAAGTGCCTGATCATATAAGCAAAAAGCAGAAAGAATTGATAGAGCAGCTTGCTCAGCTTGAGCAGGAAAAGCCGACGTCGATATTCTCGAAGCTGTTTAGATAAAAATCATTTCTTCGAAAGTATCTTCTCAATCTCTTTCACCGAATATGTATTCAGCACATCTTTTTTCTCCAGCCAGCCTCGCCGCGCAATCGCTTCACCAAGCTTGATAAAGTGCAGCTGGTCTTTGCCATGAGAATCCGTGCTGATGGAAAACGAACAGCCAGCTTCTTTACCTGCCTTCACATGCACATCTGCTAAATCCATCCGCTCAGGATGACAATCGATATCAAGAAAAGTTCCTGTTCTTTTCACGGTTGCAAAAAGCTTTTCAAAATTCAACGAGTAAGCATCCCGCTGATTCAGCAGTCGTCCCGTAGGATGACCAAGGATATGAACACGATTGTTTTCAATCGCAGTACAAATGCGCATTGTCATCGCATCTTCTGTCATTTTTGTTGCAAGATGAACAGACGCGAGCACAACATCAAGTTTTTTTTGCCATGATTTGCTCAGCGCAAGCCGCCCATCTTTAAGGATGTCAACTTCTGCGCCATGAAAGATTCGCACAGCTGTCTTTTTCTGAACACGTGCAATATCAGCAGCCTGTTTCGCAAGCCGCTTTTCATCGAGGGGATGCGCAATGCCAACCTGTCCAACATGATCGGTGATGGTGATAAATTTCCAGTCAAGCTGCTCAGCACTGCGTGCCATCGACTCGATGGTATCAACACCATCGCTCCATGTAGTATGCATCTGAAAATCACCAAAACACGAACCGTAGTCCAAGAGCTTTGGCAGCCGATGATTGATTCCTGCTTCCAGCTCACCGAGATTCTCACGAAGTTCAGGCGGCATAAAATCAACGCCAAGTTTATGATAGATATCTTCTTCAGTTCTGCCAGCAACCCATTTCTTTCCTTTCAGGGTAAAAAGCCCATACTCGCTCAGTGTAAGCCCTTTCTTCAGCGCAATCTTCCGCAGCTCAACATTGTGTGCTTTATTCCCGGTAAAATATTGGAGTGCACTCCCGAATTCAGTCTCTTTAACGACACGCAAATCAACCTGCAGGCCATTATGCAAAACAACAGAACTGCGTGTTTCACCATGAGCGAGAACACGCGCAACTTCTTTCATATGAGTAAAATGATTCATCACTTGTGCAGGCCGTAAAGAGGTCGCAAGAATATCAATATCGCCAATAGTTTCCTGCCTGCGCCGATAGGAACCTGCAATTTCAACGCGGCCAACAAAGGACAGCTTCTGCAGGTCTCCCTTCAGGTGCTCTGCAAGAGGCATGATATGACCAATAAGAGAGCGTTTTATATTTTTTTGCACGAACGTGATGCCGAGCAAAATATCTTCTTCAAATTTTTGACCGAGTCCGGGCAGCTTTTGAATGCGATGCGCTTCCGCTGCTTTCTTCAAATCAACAAGTGATTTGACACGAAGCTTGTCATACAACAGCTTGATGCGCTTCGGGCCCATGCCCGGCACTTTCATGAGATCATCAACATCCATGGGCAGTTTCTTTTTCAGCTCGTCATGATAACGAATGCGACCGGAAACAATGTACTCCACTATTTTTTCTGCAATGCTTTCACCGATGCCGGGCAACTCTTCAAGCATCCCCTTCTTTGCAATGTCCTCGATGTTTTCAGAAAGTGATTCAACCGTGCGCGCAGCACGCTGGTATGCTCGAGGCTTGAACGCAACATTTTGAAGTTCAAGCATTTCCGCAATTTCAAAAAGAAGCTTTGCCACCTCGATGTTTTTCATAAGGGGAATAAACATTTTTGTATTATTAAATCCATCGGAGCAATCAACACTATAAATGATTAAATACCCTTATTCCAAAATGAATACTGAAATGAAGCGGCGAATCCATGTTATCATTCAGGGAAATGTGCAGGGTGTCAACTTCCGCTCAGAAGCACGCTTCTTGGCGCGGCGCATGCAGCTCACCGGTTGGGTGATGAACAAAGGCAGCACCGTCGAGCTGGTCGCCGAAGGCGAAGAAGATGATTTGAAAGAGTTGTTACGCTGGTGCCAGCGCGGCCCGCGGACAGCAAAGGTCGAAAACATTCAAACTGAATGGCAGACAGCAAAAAAAGAATTCAAAAGGTTTGAGGTAAAATAGAACACATAAAGAGGATAAATACTTTACATGCAAGAAGCAAGAGCAATCATCCAAGATATAGAAAAAGCAAAAATCGCAGTTGAAGCTGCTGGCGCAATGTACAAAGGGAATTATAAATTTCGAGATGTAATTTTCAAAGAGAATGATAGTGACGATGATATTTTGAGAATGAGGATTTACATAAAAAGTAATTGGCCAACAAGAAAAGTAAGTGTGATACGAAAGAAAACCGAGTTTAATGGTCTGATACAAAAAAACAAGGTTATCTTAAAATTGGAATTTGAGAGTGAAAGTGAAGCATTAGAATTTATGAGCAAAAAAATAGCAAAATCACTCATAATGAAGGCCGAGTACGTAAGAGAAGGATGGGAATATCAGCTGAAAAGCGCCAGAATATTCATCGAAGATATAAAAGGCTGGAAGCCAACAGTGGAAATTGAAGCAGAGACAGCAGCCGATATAGAGAATATATTTGATAAAATTGAAGTAATAAAAAGGCTGCACGAATCAGTGCCTGAAATAATGTGCAGATTACAGGAGAGAAATAATAATTAAACCTAATGCGCAAATATCCTATGCTTTTCTTTTCCTGCAAGTTCTGCAAGTATTCTCTTGACGACAATTACTTTAGGGTCAGGCATGAGCTTCACGCGCTTTCTGATATCAGCAAAACTCGTAAACAGCTGCTCTTTCCGTGCTTCAATGACTTCCCACATATGCTTCTTGCCCAAGCCCGGCAGTAATTCAAGCTGATGCATGCGTGTGGTAAGCGGCTGTGCTTTGTTAAAGAAATCAACAAAGCGCGCTTCATCTTTCAATATCAGTTCAGCAACAGCTGATTGTAATTCAGCTTGCGCTGTTGCAGTCAGCCTCTCATAAGGCAATCGCCCTTTGATATGATGAATTTCATCGCGCTTTCCTTCGCCGATATAGACATGTGCATGGGGCTGAAGGACGACATCTTTTTTTGGAACCAATTCAAGCAGCGCAAAATGCGATACACCGAGTGCCTGAACTATAGGCGTCTTCTGATGACTCGGCCTCGGATCAAATGCATAGCCATACTGCAAAAAGTCAAGGACAACAGCATATTCCTCTTTACCCGTATCGCGCTCATCACGTTCTGACGGACTGATGCGTTCAACTATTGGAGCATTCACTTCATCAGCCATAGAAAATCACTTGACCTGCTGAACGGTTTCAGCAATGCGCTCCATATCTTTGCGTGTTAAGCTGACAGTGCTTCCCTGAAATATCATTTTGACGTCATCTGCATTATCAGGCAGCAGATCAACAACCATTGTAATTTGTTCAGGCTTGACACGGCTGATCGCAAGTTCGTCTATTTTTTTTCTGAGCTCTTGTGCTTTAGAAACGGATAGTGTTGAAAAATCATGAAGATACTCTTCGCATTTGCCGCCACGGAAACTGAGCTGACCATCTCGTGCTTTCACTCGCTCAAGTTCATGTTTCACTTCAGCAAGCGATATTGGCTGCTCTTGAATCAATTGTGGTTTGACCATTGTTATACCCTTTTCAGATGAACGGGATGAATGTACAATATTTTTGGCTTGCTTCCATCGACGATGCGGACTTTATAGCAGCTTCCTTGCTTCCCTTCGATGCTGCCTGCCTGCCCATGAAAGCGTGCACGGTAAAATCCGTCAGGATGTGATGTCTCACCCACAAGCGACACTCTATCACCGAGCGTAAATACTTGGAAAAAATCGGACATACTCTTCTTTCCTTTCCGTCGATAATGCTTCGTGAACTTGTTTCTGGACTTTCGCCTTGGACCGCCGATTCTCCGCACCATAAACACCCTTGTGAATTACTGCTATAAAAAGCTTGCGATTTTTCACGGTTATTGGACAGCGAATGATCGCAGGAAATGGACAAACATGAAAAGAGCGGCACAAGAAATACGAGAAAAAAAACTAACCACAGCGTGACAAAAACACATCAAACAAAAGAGTAACATTTATATATCACGTGGGTTTTATGAAAATATCCAAAGGGGATAAATAATGAGAAACTTCTTCCTCAGCCTCAAAGAAAAATTAACAAAGCGTGAACCAGAAGCAGACGAAGGCGGCGAAGAGTATGTCGAACTCGGCAATGAAGCTGCAGGCGAGCGCGCAAAGGTTGTTGTGCGACCATTTATGTTAGACGACTTTGAAGATGTACGCCAAATTCTTGATTCATTGCGTGAAGGATTCACTGTTGCACTGGTCAATATCAAGCCTTTGAAGGAAAAAGATATCGTTGAGTTGAAGCGCGCAATCAATAAGCTGAAGAAAACATGTGATGCAATTGATGGTGACATTGCTGGCTTTGGCGAAGATTACATTGTTGCAGTGCCAAGCTTCGCACAGATTTACCGTGCAAAAGAAACTGGTGAGATTGAGGAAACAAAAGAAGCATCTGGAAAAGATAATGAGTAATTATTAAATGATTTTCTATAACATAAGTCAACCACAACGTTTTTAAAACTTCTGTTCATTACAAAGCAAATGGAAGAAGAATTGACTGGGCAGCAGTGCCCGATCTGCAGAGAGAACAAGTGTACGCTGCGCGAAGAGGAGATGGATGTTGCTTATTTTGGAAAAACGTTTATTTTTTCGATGACTTGTGAGGGCTGCGGCTACCGCAAAGCAGACGTTGAATCAGCCGAGCAAAAAGAGCCGTGCAAGTATACGCTTGAGATTTCTGAAGATGCAGATTTAAACGCACGCATCGTGAAG
Organism: Candidatus Nanoarchaeia archaeon; assembly: GCA_035289325.1. Classification (GTDB taxonomy): domain Archaea; phylum Nanobdellota; class Nanobdellia; order Woesearchaeales; family JAGLXL01; genus DATDXM01. The sequence goes on along the minus strand of DATDXM010000106.1, from coordinate 720 downwards.
AGCAGTGAGGGCACTGTAAAGATTCCACATATAATAACAATTGAGTCTGGACCAGAAAGTGAAGGATACGTAACAAATGTCGAAGGCTTATTGACGAGAGTGAAGAAAATTCTTGAGAGCAGTTACGAAGCAGAAGAAGAAGACAATAATAAAAACAAGTTGAAGAACATGATAAAAAAGCTGAACAAGGTGCTCGCAGGCCATGAGAAGCTGACGATTACGATTTCTGATCCGTCAGGTAATTCTGCAATTATTTCAGATAAGGCGATAAAGAGCGGGCTGAAATAAGCTTCAAAAGTTTTGCACAAGTTTAAGCCGTCCACTGCCTTTTTGAGTATCATCATATGCATGCAATCGTTCACATAAATTTCGCAGGCCACCGTAGGAGGACATGACAAGAACATCAATATCTGAAACAGAGTCGCCAAAGCGAAAATGACGACGAATTGCGATAACCCCATCATCGAGCTCTCGTGTGATATATTCTGCAGTCAGGAATTCTAAAAGCAATCCACGCGCATTATACAACGCTGCAGCGAAATCATCCGCTGTTTTAAGCTGTGTACTACTGCCACCTGAGCGCCTAAGCAGTGATTCATGCTTTTCAACACTTCCATGAACATTTTCATAAAAAACTTTTGAAGGAATTTTTAGTGTTCTGCTCACATTTTCAACAAGCCGAACAACATCAAGATTTTTAGGAGAGAGCTCATGTTTTCG
>DATDXM010000105.1:0-4400 GCA_035289325.1 Candidatus Nanoarchaeia archaeon | reverse complement strand
TATTGCAAAAAAACCTTTGCCACAAATTACTTTGCGATTTACTCTTTTCCAGACTATTGCTCTGTCATTTAGGGGCAAACCTAACAAGATTGCGCGGCGAGCTTACCGTGTTTTTTGGCCTGGGCCTGTGATTGCAATTGTTGGCTGCAACGGAACGGGCAAATCAACAATGGTAAAACTGCTGAAAGAGAAGCTTGAAGCAGAGAATTTGGATGTCTTAACTGTGTACAGCGGACGCATCTATTTTCAAATGCTGCCTATCAATTGGCTGCTTCGCTTTTTTACGCCAGATACAATAGAAAGCAAGAAAAGCACTGATGGACAGACGAACGTTCGTGAGGTTCGCATTTTCCATTCGCCAATTCTCAATGTGATTGCGCCGTTTGCTTATTACCTTGAATATTTTCTTCGCATGGTCAAGATATATCCGAAACGCGTCTTTCATGATGTTGTGCTGATGGATAGGTCGTTTATTGACGTGTTTTCGTCGCCGAACCTGAATAAAAAAGTTTGTATCGTTTTATTTCACCTGATGCCGCAGCCGAAGCATGTTCTCTTGGTGAATGATGCAGCCGTTATCGCTCAACGACGGCCAGAATTCATGATGAAGCATATTCAGCAACAGCTTGATGCGTATGATGCGCTGCCGTACTATGTGCTTCGCGTGAAGACGGACAGCTTTGAAGCGGTGAATGCGGTTGCAAAGAAAGTTGCGGAGTGGGTGTGAAGTGTTACGCTCTCTCTCTCTCTCTCTCTCTATTTCTCCTTCAACAATCCCGCTTCTCTCAACAACGGTATAACAGCTGCTATATCCGAAAACGTCATGCCTGATCGAATAGCAATGTCGATGAGGTCGTGCTGACCATCTGAAAAATTAAGCACCCATTTTATCGCTTCCAGCTGTGTTGAACTTTTCTTGCCTGCGCCGATTGCTGGGTAGAGGTTTCTTTTGCCTAGATTGGGCTCGCAGAACGGGTTTGTGTTGATGTAGACTTTGTTTGACTCTATTGCGTCTACGGCTTTTATCATTATGTGGAGCGCCTGCTCAAGCGACTCTTCTGACATGATTGTGAAGTTATCGGCGGATGAATGATATTCTGGATATTTTCCGTATGCTGTTCTCATGAGTGAGCCAACGGGCAGATTGAACCCCGGCGAGCAAAATTGCCGCTCGTCACTCCCATTCGGAAAGAAATCAATAACTGTATGCGGCACTTTTTCATCTTTCAGCACTTTTTCCATGATTTTGTCAATCATTGTGTTACCCTTTCTTGATCGCTTGTAGGTCAAATTCCCTTTGTCGCCAATACAGGTCAAAACAATTCCGTGCGATATGTTGTCGGTGTTATTCTTGTTCTTACTCAGCCATGTTATTGCGCCAATTGTCTCAGGAATGAACAAGAAGCGGTAGGTGTATCGTGGCTTTGCCGATTCAAATTTTTTTGTTACAGCTTGTGCGAGCTTGGCTGCAACAACAACGCCGCTCAGGCTGTCATTGCACATCGATGGATGGCAGATGTAGCATGAAATAAGAACTTCTTCTTTCGTTTCTCCAGGGATTACATACTCTCCATATGTCAAGTGGCCGCTTTCGAGCGTGGAATCAATAACGACTTCGTATGTTTCCTCTTTTAATTGTTCGTACTGCTGGTGTGCCATGCAGAATCCCCAATTCTCCTTGTAATATGATGTTATGTACGGAATCGCATCGGGCAGCTCAGGATAGGTGTGCAGATGTTCTTTCAGCTCGCTCAATGGCAGTTTTTTATGTATGGGGATGCTGTAACTCATCACATGCAGGCTGCATTTTTTGAAATCAACAATTTTTTCGTTCTTTGAGTTTTTTATGTACGCATCTTTTATGTTCCATTCTTTTGGAACTGTCCAATCAAACACTGCTGTTCCAGTTGGGACTTCCATAACTTGTAACGGAATGAGATTCTGCAATATTTTGAGCGTTTCACGAACACCGTTTCCTGTAATGCTTCTACATATTGGAAAGAGCTGGTGCATGAGCATGCTCATCTCAGTTGTGTCAATTTTTCTTGTATCTTCATTATTCATTTTATCCGCCGCAGCAGCGTGCCATTAACATAGATATTGTCCAGCGTGCTTTCTGCCACTATCTCCTCTGCAATTTCAACTGGATGCATCACAATAGGCTTGCCATGAATGTTGAGCGAGGTGTTGAGGACCGCACCAATGCCCGTGATTTGCTCAAATGCCTTAATTATATCATAATATGCACCTGAGCTTTTCTCGACACGCTGCGGGCGCGCAGTGCTGTCTCCCGCGTGGATCGCTGCTGCAAGATGCTTCTTGCCAAGCTCGGTTGTTTCAAAGCTTGTTGTCATGTACGAACAATCAATCTCTTTTGGGATGACAATATAATCATTTATCCGCTCTGATAAAATCGATGGAGTGAACGGCATCCAAAAGTCGCGCATCTTTATCGCGCTGTTAATCAGCCGCACGGTGTCCGGGCTGCTCGGATCGGCAATAATTGATCGATGGCCAAGCGCGCGCGGGCCAAATTCCATTGCACCATCAATGATTGCACAAATCTCACCATTGGCGAGAAGCGCTGCAACATCGTGGGGCGATGCTTTTGATGCTGTGTAATGTTTCTTCATCAGCGGATGGTTGAGAAGCGCGCCGCATTCATCTGCCGTTGGCGTGTTGCCTAGGTATGCATGCTGGAGCGGTGCGATGTGTGCTGCTGGATCGAGCTGCTTGATCAGTGCGTAACATGCGCCGATGGACAATGACTCATCTCCAGGGCCAGGTGGCACAAACAGTGAATGCACTTCGCTCAGCTCTGCAATCCTTTTATTGACTTTAATGTTGAGCGCAAGCCCGCCACTCAGCGAAATGTCATGTATGCCAGTGTGGCTAATTGCGTTTTTTACCCATGTGCACATCAGCTCTTCTGCAAAATCCTGTAATCCGCCGGCGATGCCATCAAACCTGCAGCCTTTCAGCTGTTGCTGAAAATAGGTGAAGAAATCCTTCATTGCCGGATTTCGCTGAAATGACAAGCCGTCAACGCTGAGGCAATCCATGAACACCTCTCGCGGCTTTCTCTTTTCATGCTCTTTTGCGTATGGCGCAAGCCCCATCACTTTGTACTCATGCTCGTGCCGACGCATGCCCAACAGCAGCGTGATATAACTGTATATTTTTGCGATTATATTGGTGTAACCTCGATAGACACATTCGTGTGTTGTGCTATTAAATACGTGTATCGATTCGTACGTTTTGTCACCGCCGGCGTCTGCTGTTATGACCATCATTGCATCCCGCTTTGGCTGTGCATAGTATGCATAGTATGCATGGCAGGTATGATGGTCCATAAAGAAAATTTTATCTTCTGATAAGCCAAAGAATTCTGCAATGAACTGGCGGCGCATCTGCGCAAGTGAATCTATTGTTTCCTGATCTAATTCCCTGTTAAACGCAAATGGGATGCTGCTGAGAGGGTAATATAATATTCCCTTGGGTTTGTAGTTTGGCAGTATATCCCGTATTTTTATCTGCTTGTTCTCGTAGATCGTCGGCTTCCAATATTTCTCTTCAACAAGATACTGCTCCTCAATCGACAGCGTCGGCACAAAATTGTAGAGATTTTCACAGCTCACATGAATGTTGCCTACAGCAACTGCGCTGATTTCAGATTTTGTGATGCCCGCGAGCTTCATGCACTGTTCAATCGCGTTCTTTGGAAAGCCGCCCATATTTTTCACACGCTGTATACGCTCTTCAGAAATTGCTGCGACAAGCTTGCCATTTATCACGATGCAGGCTGATGCGTCGTGCGAGTCGTTTATTCCCAGAATGACCTGCGGGTTCACGTGCTCACCTCAATGTGTTTTTTTAAAAGCACGCACGTGTCTTGCTTTATCAACATTTTTAGCACGTCAAATGCATCTTTTGCACGCACGCATCGGATGATACTGTTGCCGAAAGCTGCCTTTTTCAGAACCCCATGCTGCTCAAGCAGGCGCGCTATTTTTTCTAAATCGTACTCAACGCCCCTGTCGAGATATCGAACGAAATACTGCACTGTTGTTTCGGTTAATTTGCCATCTGTTTGTGTTTTCCCTGTAAATGTTTTCATATACCTGTATGGCACCTGCACGCTCTGCTCGACATAGTGCATGAACGTGATGTCAAACCTCTCTCCAATGAAGCATAGCTGAGCGTTTTTCTTGTACAGATGCTCGAAAATAGAGTTTTTGCCGAAACAGTTGTTGTCAACATCGGTGAACTGCTGTGCATCCTTGCCCCATGCTGCTACTGAGAAAATTGGGTCACTGCTGCGATGGGTTGCATGCTTTATGCGGATGTATTCAGACAGAACACCAACAGTCGATGGCGTTTTCTGTTTATCAAATAGCTCA
>DATDXM010000104.1:0-3142 GCA_035289325.1 Candidatus Nanoarchaeia archaeon | reverse complement strand
GACTTTTACAGAAATCAATTCTATGCTCAACCACCAACCCCCTCACTCTTGGGCGGATTTTTGAGTCAATTATGTCTTTATCTCTTCCAACAACTCTACAAATGTCGCTGTGCTCAGCAAATCTGCGGGATTTCCGCGGCTATCAAGCCGTGCAGCTGGACTGTATTCGCCATGTGCGCCGAGACAGCCATGCCAGAGAAATTCACTCTTTGAAGCATTGTGTATCTTTTCGATGTGTCTCTTGAACAATTCACTGTTTGTGTTGTGCAATGCAATTGCTGTGACGTTATTCAGCCAGAAATAACTCCTGTTATCTGTCAATGGTGTGGTGTTTGTATCGTGCATTGCAATGCCGCCCCAGTCTAACCACAGATTTTTTAGCAGGTTTGTAAAGCAAATGCTCCATTCTTCCTTTGTCAGCAAATCAGGATATATATACTCAGCAAGAAAAATACTTGGATGAGGCGCACTATCGCCTAAGCCTGATGACAGCTGTTGGCCGTTCCAGAAGTGGTCACGCACTTTTTTTTGCAACTTATCTTCCAATTCTTTGTAGAGCATATTTTTTGTCAGATTGTGTGCGCACCTGTATGTCGCAAGACGAAGCGCCTGCATCTCGATTGCTGCGTGTGAGCGCGATTCGGATGGACACATGCCCAACATAGGATTGTCGAATGCAAGCCCATCTTTTGTCTGGCGCTCATGCAATGTTTCAATGACATCGGCAATCTTCTCGCTGAGAAATGATTTTTCTTCGCTGGAGAAACTGTCGATTAACTCGCCGCATCGCTTGAAAAGCCAGCCTGCTCCATCTGCGCACCTTGCTTCGGTCGCTTCGTGCTCTGTCAGCCTTCCATCATTCATCAGTGCACGAGCATAGTGAATGATCCTCTTCACTGCATGTTGGCTATTATCCATTGCAATTGCTTTGAGTGCGATCAATTCACTGCGTGCATTGCTGCTGCAGTCTGGAATCGCTGTAATTATTTTTTCTTTTGTGATGAACTGCTTCAGCGCTTGTGCACTGAGAACATTTTCTATCGGTTTGTTCTGTTCTGCATGCTGTTCATTGTTTTGTGAGATTCTTCCTTTTGACCACTTTTCATTTGCATCGAGCGCCTGCTGCAAATTTTGGCTTGCAGTGAGCACTAAAGATGTTGTCCAGAGACGTACCGCACGAAACACGAGCCGAGAGTATGATTGTGTGTCATGCGTCTCGTCTTCATACACTCGCTCTTCCCATCGCTTGAGCACGCGCGCGGGCGTGTTGAGCACGACAAACATCTCATATTCTAACTGACCATTTGTCTTATCTTCACGCTGGTCTGTCTTTTTTGTGAACTTAATTATTGTCTTGTTGTCTTGCACGTCAATATCATAATGTCTGCCCCATTGACGTTCGTCACCGATCTTTTTCACGTCGAGAACAATGTCCGTGTCCAGAGCAGTGTTTGATTTCCAGGTCATTGTATTCTCTGCTACTTGGTATAATTCGCGAACATTATTCCTTCGCAGCTCTATTTTTTTTACCTGATGATGAATGCTGCTGACATGCGGCGATGGCGTGCGCAGCTCTGCGGCGATGCGAAATGTTTCTCCATTGTCATAGACGAACCATCCACCATTGCGTGTTTTCCAATTATGATAATAAAACGAGCCGTCTGATAACAAAAATGAGTGTTCTCCGTCGAGAGTTTTTTTAACTCCTGCTGTGCCAATGAGATATTGAACATCTATCACATCATCTGTAATGATAACATCTCTTTTATGTGTTTCGGTGCAATCTTTTTAACACAAACCTTTAAATACTCAGATGAAATGAAATATTTTAATAGTTTTTAAAAAAAGGAGGTATGCATATGGCACGGAGACGAGCAAAGAGTTCATCGCGCAGTTCAGCACGCGCGAAGAAAAGCACGCGCAAGAGCAGCGGATCAGCACGAAAGCGACGAAAACCTGCAGCGCGAAGCAAGGCACGACGGGCAACGCGGCGACGACGATAAGTCTTTTATGGTTTTTTATTTCTCTCTTTTTTGATTTTTTAATTTCTAAATTGTTTTGTCTTGCGCTGATGTTCCTTGAAACTGAGGACTGCCTTGGGTGCGTATGTTCTTGTTCTTGGATTATTATACGCATTGACATATGCTCTATCACATAATTCTCCGTCTAATCCAAAGAACGCAGCAGCACGTTCAATGCGGCGACGTTCGACAACGCCTTGGATAACACCATAATCCTGCAATAGTTCCAAAGCTCGTACATCATCCTTACACGTTTCATAGAGTTGTTCGGCAGTGATGGGAGAAATTGGTATAATAAACCCCCAATCAGACAATCCCTTAGCAATATCATATTTACTCGCTGTATGATACCGCTCTATTGTGTACTCTACGATCTTTGGTATCTCGTATCCTCTCTTCTCTGTCCACCTAAATTGGACTGTGCTTCTGGTTTGTTTTTCTGTCCGTTGGAATGGTTTCGATGAATTAGGATTGTGTATTCTGAGCAAGCCGTAATCCACCAATATTTCCTGTGCATCAGCAGGCAATCCAGCTGCAAAATTATAGAAAGAACATCTATCTTCTGCTCTTATTTCGTGAGTTCCGTCTTCCGTAAATTCTGGAATTCCCACAACATGCAGCGTATAGTCACTTCGTGGTTTGTATTGCCGTTCACCCTCAATCTGTTGATGCTGTCGCCGTACGCGCCTGAGAAAAAAAGGAGGCAAGTCTTGATCCATATCTTTTGAATCAAATCTCCTTCGATGATGAAACAATTTATCTTTTCGCCGCTGTGCCCGCTCAAGTTTTTCTTCAAGCATTTCGCGCATTTATCGATTTGAATTTATAAATCATCTGCTTTTTTGGCTTACACAACTGCGGGTACAATAAAGCTTGCAATCAACAGTATGAAAAATGCCAGCGATACTTTTCCGTATATCACGTTTCCGCGCTCTTCTCCGTATTTTCGTTTTAGTCCAGTCTGCACCATTCTGCCGCCATCGACGATGGGCAATGGGAGCAAATTAAACAGGCCAATACCGAAACTTAATGCATATAACCAGAACAAAAATCCTCGGCCGTTGTTTTGCAATCCATTGAACCATTCCAATATGTGGTAGAAGAAACCGCCGATACTGCTT
>DATDXM010000103.1:0-19207 GCA_035289325.1 Candidatus Nanoarchaeia archaeon | reverse complement strand
TGTGATGATATTGATCGAGCATGGAATGAGCTGCGGACCTATTTGGGAATAACGCCGCTGGATGGTGGACTTTTTTTTAATCCTGCCCTAAAAAGATGGGCATCAGAGAGTGTGTATCTTAGTCGGCCTGAGACGGTGGCTTCGACGCTTGTTCAAGGACCTAAATGCAGTGCTGCGGGAGGGAAGTGTATCGATGTTTCGACTACTTCTTGCGGCGGTCTTCCTTTACCAACTGCAAATGATGACTGTCCTACTGGTCTTACGTGTTGTCCCATCGTACAAACACATCATGTTAGCATGACGGGTAGTAAATTTGTTCCCGATACTCTTACGATTGAAGTCGGTGACACTGTTACATGGACTAATAAAGATGCTAAAGAACATACTGTTACAGCTGATAGTTGGAACTTACCTTCAGGTGCTGAACCAAGTCAAACTTTGGTCAAGGATGGATCTTTTTCATTCAAGTTTGATGCTGCTGGAACTTATGTCTATTATAGCAATGATGCTGCTGATCAATCTGCTCGCATGACTGGGACTATCTTTGCAAGGTAAAATATGAAACAAATACTCCCAATAACACTCAAAAAAACCCTCCACTCGTTCACCCACGCCTGCAAAACCCATAAAAAACTGCTGCTGCTGCTCTTTGTGTTGCAGGTAATCTACATCGCCATCATCTCGTACATCAACGTCACCTATCACCTTGTGATTGCACAGGAAATGAACGCAATTCTGACACCATTGCAGACTGCAAATTATGATCCTGAATTAATTCAAGCGGGCATTCCTTTCCTGCAGGATATTGCACAATTCTATGAGCATTATCAGAATCTGCTATCCTCGCTGCAGAAGCTTGTGTTCTATCAAGTGCTTGTGTTTCTTGTGCTCGGTGTATTCATGTGGGCGGTGACACACCTGCTCTTTGTGCGGCGGACTGTTGTTGGGCTGTTTCAGCACTATGTCCAACTGCTGCTGCGCGCGGTTATTTTTATTGTGCCAACATTCTTTATTAGTGGTGTTCTTTTGAATACAACATTCGACCAATTATTGCTGGGGGGTGAATCACTCAGCTTGGTATATGCTGCTCTTGGTGTTTTTGCTGTTGGCATTTATTTTCTCTTGGTTGGACTTGCAATCGAAAATGGAGGCATATGGAGCAGTATTCGCGCTGCATTTGTCTTCAGCATAAAAAAAGCACATTATATCATCCCAACACTTCTTGCTATCCTTGGAGCTGTTGTCGGGCTTGCATATATTGTTTATCTGATGTTAGAATCGCCACTATGGCTGCTGAGCATTGTCATCATCCTGTTTGTCAGCGTGTTTGTGCTCGGCAGGGTGCTTTTGATTGCGCTGGTTCGTGAGTTTACTTGAGATATTTCTCAATCTCTTCTCTTTTTCTTGGATTAAGTGATACATGTACTCCATAAGATGTTTGCTTTGCTGTTAAAATCTCTTCTTTTATCAATTCCTTTGCTGCTTTTTTTATGTCGCCTCTAAAATGACCTGGTAAGCCCTTCTTTAAGTTCTCAATATCTGTATGCCTTCCACCAATGTAGCCATGATGAAACAGTTTCTTCACAATAAACCCTTTTGTTTGCTCCTCTTCCATGAGCGTTGTAAATGTATGTAATCATAAAAGCTTTTTGTTACATAAAATGTAGCTGTTAGCATCGAAAAATATAAATATGAGCTTCACTCTTTGTACCTTCATGGAAGAAAAATCAATTTTCATTCAAACTTTTGGAGACTACCCGTTAATACGAATACTAGACTTTCTCATCGCTTCGAGAGATTTTGATTACCCTATCACAGAAATCGCTCAGCATGCTGATGTTAATTTTCAAACACTAAAGAAATTGTGGCCGCAAATGGGAAAAAATAACATTGTCGTTTCGACCAGATCAATGGGAGGCATTGTTCTCTACAAAATTAACACGTTGAATCCTGTAGTGAATAAAATTATTGAGCTTAATAATTTCTTATGTTGGGAGTATGCTGAGAAAGTAACTGAGCATGTGATAGCATAACCCACTAAAAAATGTTTAAATACTATTACATTTTCCTTCATCTATGGCAGGGGTGCGACGCTGGGACACGTTTCTTGCAAGTGTGTTCTTTGTGCTTGGATTTTCAGTTGTATTCTCACTTATTGGCACGTTGCTGCAAAAAATTATTTCGCGCTCACCATTCATCATCAATGTCTGGCTCGGGCGCGTGGGCGGCATCATTATTATCCTATTTGGACTCTATATTCTTGGCTTGCTGCAATTCGGCTTTTTGGCAAAAGAGCATAAACTGCGCGTACTGCATCGATTTAAGTCAGTCCATGTTACATCATTCGTCTTCGGAGCAGCGTTTGCCGTCGGATGGACGCCCTGTGTGTCTGCCGCACTCGGCGCAATATTAACGCTCGCGGCAACACAGCCAGGAAACGCATTCTTCCTCATGTTTGCATATACGCTCGGTTTAGGCATCCCTTTTTTGCTTGTTGGATTGTTCGCCCAGCAGGCGCAGTCATTCATTAATCGCGCATCGCCATGGCTGAAGTATGTTCAGTATGTTTTTGGTGGTATTATTGTTGTGCTTGGCATCTTCATGTTTGCAGGCCAGCTTGTGCGACTTGCAAGCTTTCCATTCCTGATCGAGCTGCTGTTGCGGCTCGACATATCACCTGTCGGAGGGATTATGTCGCTCAGCATCATCAATCTCGGTATTGCTTTTTTTGCAGGCTTGACATCATTCGTCAGCCCATGCGTGCTGCCTATCGTGCCTGGGTTTTTGTCGTATCTTGCGACGAGGGTGGCACATGAATAATCGCCATGTTGGATTGTGTATCGCTGTTGTTCTGATTGTTGCGACGCTTATCTATCTTGAACGGTCGAATGCAGAAATGCCTGTTGTGTTTTATTCTGACGCTGAGGATGGGACAGCACCAGAACTCGCAGGCATTGTCGGTTACATCAATACTGATGATAGTTTTCGGCTGAAAGATCATATCGGAAAAGAAGTCATACTGATTGATTTTTGGACGTACACCTGCATCAATTGCCAGCGAACACTGCCCTATCTCACCGCGTGGCACGAGAAGTATGCTGATCAAGGTCTGCTGATTGTTGGCGTTCACACGCCTGAATTTGATTTTGAAAAAAAGACTGAAAATGTTCAGAAAGCAGTGAAACAGTTTGGCATCAGATATCCTGTCGTCCAAGACAATGATTACCAGACATGGCGAGCATATGCTAACAATTATTGGCCGCACAAATATCTGATAGACATTCATGGCAACATCGTGTACGATCATGTGGGTGAAGGGGGATATAAAGAGACTGAGGAGAAGATTCAAGAACTGCTGAAAGAGAGGATGAATGTACTTGGACTTCGGGAAAACGTTGCGGCTGATTTTGTTCCTGTGACTTCAGTATCATCGTATGCACAAAGCCCTGAAACTTATTTTGGCTCTGCACGCAACACAAACTTAGGGAATGGTGAACGAGGTGTTGTTGGCGTGCAGGATTTTACGCTGCCACGCAATGGAAATCCAAACACGCTATACTTGAATGGGCATTGGGATATTCAGCCGGAGTTTGCGCGCACTGTTGATCGTGCTGCCAGCATTCTCTTTTATTATGGCGCGAAAAACGTCTACATGGTTGCACGTGCTGAGCCTGCGGTCAATATTCAGGTCCTTCTCGATGGCAAGCTCGTGGGCAGAGCAGCTGGCAGAGACCTTGTGAACGGCTATGTTACGGTACGTGATGAAAAATTGTATGAACTCATATCACACGATGAGCCTGGCGCTCATGTGCTGCAACTTGTGCCAGACAGACCAGGGTTAGATGCGTTTACATTTACGTTTGGGTAAGTGCTAATCGTTTTTCAGCGTTTCTTACAGAACTTTTAACATCTTCCAGCGAAATGTTGAGTGAAACGTTATGCTCTTGAAGAATGTCGAAAAATTCACTCAGTGTAACGCCCGCAAGATGCGCTCCTAATCCTAGGCTAACCTTTCCATTTTTGTAAAGCTCAACAGCCCGATGTTTTTTGCCTGCTTCAACTAGATCCCTCACAACTTCTGATTTGGTTTGATGTGTTACTTCCATAAACCTTCCAATCATTTCAGTGTCCAATCGTGTTGCAACAATATCCATTTTATCCTCCTAGTTCATTTTTGAAGTGAGTTACTATTTCCTGTAACACCCTATTTTACACAGCTGATCTATCTTTTCAAGCGCCATTTCTCTCTTTATCCGTTTTTTGTGGTGTAATGCAACTGTAATTCCCAGTGCGCCAACAAATGGGATTTCTTCAAGCTTGCATAATTTTATCAGCTCTGCATCATCCGTCATAATTGCTTCATGCTTTTTTGTATTATATGCTGCATAGGCAGCCGCTTCTCCAGCATCAAGCCTAAACTCTCTGAGTGCGAACGTGAATCTTTTTTCATCTTTTCCTAGAACTGTGATGAGTTTCTCATCTACACTTTTTTTAATCAGTTTGGCATCCAGCAAATCTTTTCTCATAGTTGTCTCGTGGTACACTTCAATAGGCACTGCAATTTGCCCTGTCTCTGCCAGCCATACCCTCAGCAGTGAAACACGAGCCAGCAATATCAGAGTGGACGCATTTGATATAATTCTGCTCATTTAACAGATGTAAACAATTGTTATAAGCTTTGTGTTGAAAATCATACATTTTTGATAGTTTTTTACACGAAAAAATCCAGAAAGCTACGCACTTTATGGCGTAGATGAATAGATTTGCAGGATTTTTTGTGTCCCAAAAATCCGTGAACCAGAAAGTGCCAGTCAAGCTCCATCATGGTGGAGATATCTCAGAGGTCTTAGATGAACGAGATGCCAAAAGCTTGCTTCTGAGCAGGGCACTTTCAGCGGATTTCTGTGTCGTTTGGGTGAATCTGAAACACATTCTACTGCATTTCTCCATAACATTTATATACCACTGTATTCTAAATAATACATATGTATGAAAAATTATATATCACTGAAAACCATGTGCGCGTCCTTTCGCTTTTTACCAGCGGTTTTGGAGAGCGTTATATTCGTGAAGTGGCAAAAGCACTTGTCCTGAGTCCGAGAACGGCACAGCTTATTCTCATGGATCTAGAGCAGAAAGGTGTTCTTGAATCACAAACAAAAGGCAAAATTCGGAGCTATCACATTCGAAGAAGCGGGATAAGCAGGCGATACTTTACATTTGCTGAGCATTACAAAGCGATAGTTTTTCTTGACACTAATCTTATGCTCAAAGAGATTGTAGAAAAGATCAGCCCGTTTATTCGCGGCATTGGCATCATCTTCGGCAGCTATGCGAAAGGAACGGCAACGAAAGACTCTGATGTTGATCTCTTTATAGCAGGTGATGCCGATAGAGCAGTGCTAAAAAAAATATCAACCACCTATGGCATTGATTTAAGTGTAAAAATCTATCCCCTCACTATTCTTGAAAAGAATCTTAGGACAGATATTTTACTTAAAGAAATAATGAAGTGCCACGTTGCATTTTTAAATGCAGAACAATTTGTCCAGATGGTGCTGAACAATGGATAAACTTAAGTGGTGCATTCAAAAAAAAGAAGGGCTGCGTACCATAGAGCCAAACTCTGATCTTGCAGATGCTTATATCAAGAAAGCAGAGGAAGCGCTTGAATCGATGCGGGCAAATATCGCTAAAGACTGGAAAATTTCTACTGCTTATTATACGATTTATTTTTCACTCTATGCACTGCTGATTAAAGCTGGAATAAAATGTGAAATTCATGCATGCACTATCGCTTTTGCAAAGCGCTTCTTCAGCGATTTTTTTGATGAGAAAGAAATTGAATTTATTGAAGATTCGCTCAGAGCACGGATAGATTCACAGTATTATGTCGACAGGACAGTTGACGATGCACAGTATGAGCATATGATGCGATCTTCTCCTGCGTTTCTCGTCAAGTGCAAATCATTGTTGATCAAGCTTGATGAAAAGAGAATTACTGATATACACAAACATTTTAAGATGGTGAAATGATATGCCTAAAAAGAAAAAACAGTCATTATCTTGGCGCGCTGTCAAAGCTCTTGCACGAGGGACGTGGACAGCTGCAAAGTTTACTGCACGGCAGGCTGCTCGTGGTGCGACATGGCTTTCTGCCAAAGCACAGGAAACGAAGAAGCTGCGCGCGCTGAAAAAAAATCCGACGTATAAATCATCTTCTCAGGCGGCTGTGTTGGCAGTGGCGCACACGGTGTCAGGAGATGCGGTTTCGTTTGAGAAAGCGCTGATGGAGTCGTCGCGCATCATACTTATCTTTGGCAAGCGCGGCAGCGGCAAAAGCGCGCTGGGTTTTCGGCTTATGGAAAATATCAATGGCGTGGCACAGCGCCACTGTTATGTGCTCGGTGTTGCGCAGGATGTGCTGCCTCAATGGATTATGTCCGTTGATGATATTCATTCAGTCAAGAACGGCGGTGTTGTGCTCGTTGATGAGGGAGCTTTAGCTTTTTCTGCTCGCGAAAGCATGAAAAAAGAGCATAAAGAGCTTGGCAAGCTGATGGCGATTGCACGGCATAAAGATTTGACGCTGATATTCATTACTCAGAATACAGGCATGATTGACAAGAATGTGCTGCAGCTGACGGATACATTGCTTGTGAAAGAAGGCAGTTTGTTACAGATGGAGATGGAACGGACTGCGGTGCAGAAATTCTATCAGAAAGCAGAGAAAGCATTTGAGAAGCTGCAAGAGAAGAGGAAGTATGTGTATGTGATCGATGGCGATTTTGAAGGGGTTGTGTCGTTTGAACTGCCGAGCTTCTGGAGTGAGAAGGTGAGCAAGAGCAGACGGTAGGGTTACAACTGTTCGGTCTTATTCACTTCAACTGCTTATGCGCAACACTTTTTACCAAGCCTTCAACGACATCAGTGCCCAAATAGCCTGAGGCAAGAATGATACGGTAATCATTGGGAACGAGAACGCCGACGAATGCGCCGATGACCGCTGCGCCAATTGTTGTTGTAATGATATATTTTGTGCTGAACGACGGATTCTTTTCAGTTGAAAAATGCTTGATGATGCCAACAACAGAACGAACTAAGCCGCCTGCTGCTCCCAAGAGCAGTTGGTTGATGATTGCCATGCGAAAAAGGATTATTTTGGTATTAATAAAGGTTGTTAAAACGTGGCGATATTGAAAAGTGTTGTACTGTCTTAATGTAAGCGAGGCGTTGCAGCTGTTCTGACTCGTTGGAACAGTTTTTCTTCTTCTAAATAAGCAAATGTGGATGCATGTCCACAGTCAAAAAAACTGCCGAGCGAACGACAGTACCGAGCAAAGCTCGAACTTTTCAATATCGCCTAAAACGCTAACAAATTCTTCTGCCCCAGCACATCTCTGATTTTCTTAAAATCTTCATCTGCTGTTGGACGCAATGAGCGGTCGTATATCAGCGCCGCAGGATGATACATCGGCATCACACGGTATTCTGTTTCTGCGATGATGATGTGCTTTTCCTTGCCATGCAATTGTGTTATACCTGGAACATTGTTCATCTGTTCTACGCTGCAGCCGCCGAGAATAAATTTTGTTGCGTAGTTGCCCAGCGTTACAATTATTTTCGGCTTGATTATTTTTATCTGTTCAACAAGAAACGGCGTGTGCGCGCTAATTTCATCAGGCTGCGGCTCGCGGTTGTTGGGCGGGCGGTATTTGAGAATGTTTGCGATGTAAATATCGTTGATTGTAAGATTGATCTTATTTAGCATCTCATCGAGCAGTTTGCCTGCTGTGCCCACAAACGGGATGCCCTGCAAATCTTCGAATTTTCCAGGGGCTTCGCCAATAAAAAGAATATCTGTATTCGGATTCCCTTTGCCGAAAACGAGGTTGGTGGCGGTTGCTTTTAATGGTAAGTCGAGCTGAGAGATTGATTCACGCAATTCTGCAAGTGCTTTTGATTTGTCTGTCATACTCAGTACCGATGCCCAAACACTATCTTCTCAAGATATACCTCTTGCTTTGATTCATCATAGGAAAAAATAACTCGCAGCTTCCCAATTCGAAGGCGGCTGCTTCCATGTAAGTCATACTGCAGCTTTTTATACAGCGTAGGGTTAATCGAGACTTCATCAATCTTTTTCTTTATCTGTGCCTGCACCTGCGAATCAAGCTTCTTAAAGTCCTTTGCAAATTCTTTTGTTGGGAGAATTTTATAGCTCATTCCAATCAGCAAAATCTCTTTTTTTAACCTGTTCCCGTGCTTCTTTGAATGACTTCATAAATTCCGGATTGCTCATTAATTCAAGCGATTCAATAACGGCGTCAAAATTATGCTTAACCCTCACAAGGTCAGCAATAGCTTTCTTACTAATCATAATAGTTTCTGTCATGCAGAGACTGTAGAAAGCAGTCTTAATAAAACTTTCTCGAAAAACTCGGTTCTACACCAGATCTGTCCTCGCAGCATAACGCCGAGCGCCTTCCTGATCCCAAAGCCATCCAATCTTTCCTTCCCTGTCAATAGCTATTTTATTTATTGTCTCTAAATAATCCAAAATAACCAAATACGTCTGCCACATCACTTTTTTTGGGAGATTTTTCCACAACTCAGTCCGATTAAACTCACCGCTCGTTTCTTCAATCTTCTTCTCTACCATCAGCACCGTATCTAATGTAGGTGAGCGCACAAATGGATTGACTTGCTTACGCTGCTTTGTTTGTTTGTGAACTATTTTTTGCATAAGATTGCAGTATATCAATTGATATATAAATGTTTTGGCACGAATGGAACGCGTTAAGTGGATGCAAAGTAAAGAGCAACAAAACCCATAATGTTTATAAGAGAAATGCTTTACATTCTGCATAATGGCGCAGGATTCAAAAGACAAAAGCGAAGTCATGCACTGGGCAGACAAAGCAGCAGAGCGCGTGATTGAAATGAAAGGCGATAAAAAACAATACACTGTCGCTGCCGGAATAACACCCAGCGGAACCGTGCACATTGGCAATTTTCGCGAGATTATTACTGTTGATTTGGTAAAAAGAGCGCTTGAAAGCAAAGGCAAAAAAGTGCGGTTTATCTATTCATGGGACGATTACGATGTATTTAGAAAAGTCCCAGCAAATATGCCGAAACAGGATGTGCTTCAGCGATATCTGAGAAAATCAATTGTTGACGTTCCCGATACATTTGGCTGCCATAAAAGTTATGCAGAGCATCATGAAAAAGAAATTGAAAAAAGCATTCCAAACGTGGGCATCGATCCAGAGTTTTTGTATCAAGCGAAGAAATATCGTGCAGGAGAATACGATAAAGAGATGAAGCATGCACTTGAGCATAACGAAACAATCAAAGGGATTCTCAATGATTTTCGAACAGAAGAAGTAGACGATAAATGGCTGCCGATATCTGTTTTCTGCGCGTCCTGCGGAAACGACACGATAAAAAGTTTGGACTGGCTTGGCGGGTATTCGATAAAATACAGCTGCGAATGCGGGCATGAAGAAGCGCTTGATTTCAGCAAAAAGCACATTGCAAAGCTGAAGTGGCGTGTTGACTGGCCCATGCGCTGGAATTTTGAAAAAGTCGATTTTGAGCCCGGCGGAAAAGACCATTCCACGGCGGGCGGAAGCTATGACACCGGAAAGGTCATCTCAAAAAAAGTGTGGAATTATAACGCACCTGAATATGTCATGTATGATTTTATAATTGTAAAAGGCCAGGGCGGCAAAATGAGCTCTTCAAAAGGCAATGTGACGACATTAAGCGACGCATTAGATATTTATGAGCCGGAAATTGTACGATACCTGTTTGCATCAACACGCCCAAACGCTGAATTTGCAATCAGCTTTGATGCAGACGTGATAAAAATCTATGAAGATTTTGACAAGTGCGAGCGAATAGCGTATGACGCTGAGCCGGCATCAGAGAAAGACAAGCAAAAACAGAAAAGAATTTATGAATTAAGCTGTGTTGATGAAATCCCAAAAACAATGCCGTATCAGCCGGGGTTTAGGCATGTGACATTAATTCTCCAAATTGCAAAACTGGATGTAAAAAAAGCATCGGAGCATTTCAAAAATCACCTAAAAACAGATGTAGATAAGCGTCGCCTAAAAAATCGGATGGGATGCGCAAAGAACTGGCTCGAAAAGCACGCGCCGGACGAATTTAAATTCATCGTGCAGGATAAAATTGCTCACGAAATAAAAATGAGCGAAAAACAAAAAAGTGCGGTGCAGACACTTGCACAAAAATTAGCAGAAAAAACTTACGATGCAACTCTATTACACAACGAGTTTTACGCAATATGCAAAGAAACAGGAATCGAAACACAGGAATTTTTCACTGCAATGTACAACCTATTGATTAATAAAAACAAAGGGCCGCGGCTTGCAAGTTTTATCATAGAGATCGGGCAGGGGAAGGTTGTTGAGCTGCTGAGAAAAGTGAACTAGAACAATAACGTGTGTTCCTTGATGTTATCTTTTTCCCGACGATGAAACCGATGAGAAGTAAAATTTATAAGCATCGTCATGTGCTGGATTTTTATGGAGCTTAATGTTCTTATTTATGCGGATGATAGGACAGCTACAAAGAATTATACATTTACATTTCATGCCGCTGGTGCTGTGCATGATAAAATTCTCGACCGACGAGTTGAAGAACTCACAAAAGACGGCTGGAAGATTCATTATCGCGGGCCTGTTTTGCCAGAGAACTATCAACTCGTTCGTGATCGCGTTGCAGCTGCTTGTGCAACTGGTGTTTTGTCATTGGATGGTATTATACCAGCCACTCTACCAACTCAGCAAAAATAGGAATGGCAGTGACTACGAATTTCTCCAAAGAGTTTATAAATAAAGACAACAATAACTAAAGCTATGAAAGAATTAATCTTAACCTGCATTGTAAAAAAGGAATTACGTGGCGGTTATAGCTCATTGTGCCCTGAACTTGATGTTGCAAGCAGAGGTGACACTATTGAAGAAGCGCGCGAGAATCTTCAGGAAGCTGTACGAGGACATTTACAGACTGCACAGCAGGAAGGTATGATACAGGATATCCTTGAGCAACTTGGCATAGCCAAAAAAGATTTGAAAGGTGATCGTGTTTATACTACTTCATTTTCGACTCCATTAGCTGTTGAATTGCCTGTTTAGCATGCCAAAATTACCTTTTCTTACAGGGCGCGAGGTTATTCGTGTGTTAAACAGTTCTGGATTCTCAATACGAAACCAAACAGGCTCTCATGTGCAGCTTGTGGGAATAGATAACGGTGGCAAAAAACATCTGGTCACAGTTCCAGATCACGGGAATAAAGAAATACCTATTGGCACGTTGCTCAGCATCATTCGACAGTCAGGGATGACACGCGACGAATTCTTGAGGAGATTATGAAACTCATCCTTATCCGCCACGGCGAGACGATTGAAAACCAACAGAAAATTCTTCAAGGCCAGATTCAGGGTACGTTATCTGCTCTCGGAAAAGAACAAGCGCGAGCAGTTGCACAGACGCTTGCGAAAGAGAAAATTGACGCGATCTATTCCAGCGACTTGGCACGGGCAGCTGATACGGCGAAGGAAATCGGGCGTGTGATGGACATTGATGTTGTGTTTAAAACAGAATTGCGTGAACGAAATCTTGGCGAATTTCAGGGTAAAAGCAAGAAAGTGATTCGTTGGGATATGTTGAAGTCAGAGTACGAGAAGCCCAATAAAAAGCTGTTGGGCGGCGAATCTGTCGAAGACTTATACTAGAGGACATAAATGATTAACATTTATTGTCCTCTTGTATATACAAAAGCACATTAATAATCTCTGATTATTAAGTGCTTTTAGTATATTTGATCGAGCCAAAACATTTTTGACATCAGTTGTTCAACAGCATAAAAATCATACGGCTGTTTTTGTTGGACATAATGGCATCAATAAAGCAATCATCTCTATTCTGTCTGGAAATGGATCTGAGCATATCGGAAAACTTTCTGACATGAAAAATGGAGAGATTATGAGATTTGATGTACGTTAAATCTATAAGTATAATTGTGTCACGTATCCCTATGGAACTAGTCGTCATTGAAAAACAGGAAGAAGGAGGCTATACAGTTTATGTTCCTTGCCTGGGTGTATCTCTGAAGGTGAAACGAAGGAAGAAGCTCTGAAAAATATTAAAGAAGCGATTGAGCTCTACTGATTCTTTCCCAATGTTATCTCAATGCTGCTGACACGCACTTGACGGCCTTCTTTATTAGTGAATTCTTCGCTGTCGACTTTGATGTCTTTCACTGCCACTTGCCCTTCGAGAAAACGCTTTGCCGCGACTTCTGCGACGTCGACTGCACGGCTGATGAACTTGCCACGCGCCTTGACAACGACATTTTGTGCGCCTTTTGTTGTAAACTGCATGACTACGCCTGTCACATAGTTCATAAATGGCTTAGGACCGATAAAAATGCTGTTGTCTTCCATGATATCACCTATTGCGCTGCTGTCATTTTTCTCTTGAGCCGAGATGTATACCCAGCGATGATGTTGCGCAATTTCTTACTCTGTGTGTCAAGACGCCTACTCACAAACTTTTTGTTCTCGTCAAAAGTGGTTGCTGCTTCATCACCAAATCTCTGAATAATCTCATTGGTAATGCGCTTCACTTGCTTGGTCTTTATACGTCCCATATGCTTGTTAGGATGGGAGGGGTTTATATAACTTTTGGGCTAATATTCTTGCTTTAGTAGTTACTTTAAAGTAGTCAATCTGCGAAAGGTTTATAAGCCAGAACATGTCGCATAAGCTTATGTTTATACCACAATCTGCTTCATTGGATTTACGGCTTGCTGATGGGAAAGATTTCAAACTTACACTTATGAAAAAAAGACATATCCTTTTTACACTATTCGCAATCGGACTGTTCCTGAGCGGATGCAGTGAAACGCTTGATAACCAAGCTGCATCCTCACCAGGCGGCATGCTTACGTTTGAAGTCGAAGGCGCAGGCGATAAGCTGCTTGTCTTTGAAATAGCTGAGCCGCAGGATGACAGTTTTGAACGCTGGCAGGCATATAACGAACAGCGGCTTACACAGGACAAATGGGAAGCATTTGTTGACAATGTTAAGCACGAACTTATTGTTGACCTTGATGTGCCTGATGATTTCATCGAATGCGAAGAATCAATTGATGTTTCTGTAGATATCGAGAATGACGGCGACGAAACGGAAAGTGTTCGCGTGCTGCTGATTCAAGATGCATTACATGTGCAGTCGGAGAAATTTGTTGAAGTTGAGCAGGGGCATACACGCAGGGTTGAATTTCCTGTCGGTGTCGATGCTGCGCCCGGCGATTATGTGTTTGAAGCACAGGTGTTTCGCAATATCAGATTTGACCGCAACAGCAACGTGCGCGACGGCGGCGAATTCGAAGGGCGAGATGCTGAACGTATTCATATTGTGGAATGCAGGACACCATGAGCAGGCGAATTGAGCGGATGCAGCAATTCTATCGTGATGGGTCGAAAGTATGTTCTTTTATGAGCTCTGATGTGACTCGGTTTGTGCGTCTGCAGAAAATCAGCGAGAATATGTTCTCAGCGGCAGCACGCCAACAACAACTAAAGATAGACCTGCGTTTTTCGCTGTGCATCGCCTAGACTACAAGCTCTTTTGCCTGTGCCATTGATGTTTGCGGTCGTGAAATTCAGCTGCGGCTGCCGGAAGGATGAAGCAGCCACTTCCAGACTGGGATAAACCTAATGTCTTTCTCAGTCTTTTCCAAGCTCTTCGTAAGGATGATGAGCTCTTTTGCTTTTGGAAAATTCTCCTTAAAATCAACCAATGACTTTATCTCTCGCTCATCGATATCATCAGTAAAAGAAACATTTATGGCAGAAAGCATGTTGTTTTTCTTTTTCACGACAAAATCTACTTCTCCTTTATTTTTCCAATAATATACATCTTGCTCCTGCCGCCTCAATTCAAGAAAAACAATATTTTCTACAAGTTTTCCTTCATCCCTTGAAAAAGTAAAACTGACCGCGCTTCTCAAACCAGTATCAATAAAATATATTTTCTGCGGCAGTGTTTTCTGTTCTTTAAATGAGTAAGAAAAATGATCCAGCGTAAAAAAAAGAAACACTTCTTTAAATGCAGAAAGATAATCTTTTGTTGTGTCGTAAGACAAGCCGAGAGCATTTCTTACAGTGCGCAAAGAAAAATGATGTGCTATGGCTGTCACAAAAAAAAGTGCGAGCTCTTTTGTCTTCTGCGCATTCAGATTAAACCTGTCAATCACATCTTTATAGAGTATATCATCAAAATATTGTTCAAGGATTTTTCTTTTGTATGCCTTTTCCGTTAATAAGACCTGCGGAAATCCGCCATGTGCTATATACATTTTGAATTGCTTTACAATTTCAATTCTTGTCTTTTCGAGCAGTATCCCTTTTTTTATCTTTTCTCTATCAATTTCAACATCCTGGAATGAGAGAACCTCGGAAAAACACAGAGGAAACACCTCGAATGTTACATTCCTTCCTGTTAAAAGTGTTGAATACTCTTTTTTTAAAAGATAAGCGCTTGAACCCGAAATCACAAATTTATCCTGCGTTTGAGTGTCATACTTCTTTCGTATCCATGCTTCCCATTTGTCTTTACGGTGAATCTCATCAAGAAAAATATATGCTTTGTCGCTGTTTAAATTCTCACGATAGGTTAGATATATATCATCAAGAGAGTCATGAGTCAGCTTATTGTCCTCAAAGTTTACGAATAATATTTGGTGCGGCTTTACACCATTATCCAGCAGTCTGCCTATCATCTGGTACATCAGCGTGCTTTTCCCTGAGCGCCGAACGCCAGTTATAATTGTAACCTCACGCAAACGAATGGAATCAAGAAGCAGTTTGTAATCCAGCCTATCCTTCCCTTTAAGGCCATCTGGCACTTTTCCCTGTTCCCACCAAGGGTTCCATTCAGTAAGCTTCGCAAATTCCATGTTACGTTAGAATGTAACAAAAACTATATAAATGTTACGTTCTGATGTAATGTCTCCATAGCGTATCGTTCAGCATTGACTGCGCATCTAATCGCGTACTCTCTAACGCAATATTTAAAAGCAATTTAAACTTCTCTCTCACAAAAGAGGTGTACGATGTTCGAGCAATTGTTTAAAGCAGAATGGGCATATAAAAAGTACCACGCGTTTCTTCTCGGATTGCTGTACACTATCCTTGGTGTGGTGTCTGCGCGGCTTGTCTTTCGCTCAAGCTCAGGCATCATGAGTGTTGCGTTTACGTCTATCCTGCTGATTCCTTCGCTTGCAGAGTTGCTGCGTATCGAAGCAAATCAAGCACTTCGCTCCTATGATTTCTCGCTGAAACGGCTGTGGAATGATCACTCAGACATATTTGCGGTGTATATGTTCCTCTTTTTAGGCATCTTTGTTGCGTACAGCTTTACGACGCTGTTGATACCCCAGGCTGATGTCGGGCAGCTCTTTACTGCACAACTGAATGCAGCAGGGCTGCGCGGATTTGCGGTTGTGGATGCGCAGCTGGTGTCGATTGTTCTCAATAATGTGCTGATTTTTGTTGTTTCATTTTTGCTGTCGTTGATCTATGGCGCTGGTGCTGTCATCTTTCTTGTATGGAATGCATCTGTGTGGGGTGTTGTGTTCTCACTCTTTGTGCGCAAAGCTGCGCTTGCGGGCGGTGTTGATCCAGTGGTTGCTTATGCCCAAGACTTGCTGCCGTTTTTGCCCCACATGGTCACTGAAGGCGCTGCATACGTTGGCGCTGCGATGGTTGGAGGCATTGTGTCAAAAGCGGTGCTGCGCGAGAAGCCGTTTACGAAACGGTTTAATTATGTGCTATTGGATGCGCTTGCGTTTTTAGTGTTGGGCATTATTCTTGTTGTGGTTGCAGGCGTTATTGAAGTCAAGTGGTTTGCGGGTTTGTGATATGAAAAAAGTAGGTGCTCTTGCGCTGCTTGTTTTTGTTCTCAGTTGTACTCAACAGGATCTTGCGGGACAGGCAACTGCAAGCCTTAATGAAGGGAGCATTCGGATGTTCTACAATTCTAATATCGATCAATACTACGACTTTTCAATCAATCCGCCACAGTATGGAGCATACGGCGATTCGAATGTTTATGCGCAACGGCTTCACATACCAGTAGGCTCTGGATCACCCACTTTTATGGCTGATAATCTCGGTCGGATCAAAATGTTGCCTCAAGGCACGTCTTTTGATGCTGTGACCGGAGGAGTATGCGCGGCCCAAGTATATACAGATCAAGATTATTATCTTATAGTGGACACTGATGATGTCGTCTGCATGCACGCAGGTTCCAATTATGTTGTTCTTGCTAATTTGGGTAACCTCTATCTGAGGTACAGATATTTGCCAATCTGTGGAAATGGTGCAGTCGAAGCAAGCGAACAGTGTGATGATGCTAATCAAATTGATACGGATGCCTGTCGAAATACGTGCCAGAATGCCATTTGCGGCGATGGAGTTATACGAACAGGCGTCGAACAATGTGATGACGGCAATGCTGTTGATACCGATATGTGTACTGCTTCCTGCCAAGCTGCCCGCTGCGGTGATGGTGTCATTCAAACTGGCGTTGAACAGTGTGATGATGGCAATACTGTTGACACTGATGTATGCAGAAACAGCTGTGTTCCAGCGATTTGCGGTGATGGTGTGATTCAGAGTGGCGTTGAGCAATGTGATGACTCCAATATCCTTGACAATGACGGCTGTTCAGCTGCTTGTGTTGCTGAAACCTGTACTGATGCGATCCAAAATCAAGGAGAAGCAAAAGTTGACTGTGGTGGCCTCTGTGCTGCCTGCCCAACGTGCACCGATGGCATCAAGAACCAGAATGAGGGCGACATCGATTGTGGCAGCGCATGTACTGCTGAAAATAAATTCTGCGCCGATGGATTAACCTGTCTTGCGGCGGGCGACTGTGTTTCTCGTGTTTGCACCGCCGGCGTGTGCGCTGTTCCCTCGTGTATTGATCAGGTCATGAATGGCGCTGAAAAAGGCGTTGATTGCGGCTTAACATGCAACAATCGTTGTGTATTTCCCTGCTCTTTTACAATCACTGCACCCGATGTTCGATGTCCTGTGTCATCGCCTTTTGATCAACGTGTGTCTGTTGCGTTTCGAACATTGGCAGATGCTGAAGAATTTACTGCTGAAGTATTAAAGAGGTCAGCTGATGAGACCTATCAGTCATTTTTTGCGTATAAAAATGGGTATATTCTTCAAACAGATGGTACTTGGCAAGAATTTGCTTTTTCTTTTGCTGTTCCTCATGTTGATCTTTTTGACAACCAAAATGCAAATCTTGTTTGGTTTGACATCACGGGAACTGAAGAACTTGCTGCACAGGCTCAATTCAACTTCCCTCTTGGACTTATTCATCAATCAACTGAAGGGTATCGCTATATCGTTGCATTTATTTGCGGGTGTCCTGTTGGTGTTGACTGTAGAATTCAAAGCCTGTGGCAATGCAACTCATTTGATGGTGGCATATTCACCAATGGCGCATGGGTTGTGACCAGTGTTGTGCCCGATTAGAGAAACGTTTTTATTTAGAGCTCTGTTTTCTTCGTTTTATGTACCATGAACTCGGCAAAAGCGAGGAAGATTCTGAAATTGCGGATGACGATATGATTCAGAAATTAAAGAAATCTGGGAACATTGCAGCTGAAGCACTTGATTTTGGGAAAAACATCATCAAGAAAGGTGCGAAACCGCTTGACATTCTCGATGCTGTTGAAGAATTTATCCTCAAAAATGGTGCACATTGTGCGTTTCCTCCACAGCTTTCTGTAAATGACACTGCTGCACATAGCTGTCCAGATGTTGGTGACGCGTCTGTGTTAGGCGATGATGTTGTCAAACTGGATGTGGGTGTGCACATCGACGGCTATTTGAGCGACAACGCAATTACTGTTGATTTGTCTGGCAAATGGAAAGAACTGCTCAAGGCAAATTCCGAGGCTTTGCAGGCTGCACTCAAGATGGCTGTTCCTGGCACGCAGACTGGCGCTATCGGTAAGACTATTCAAGAGATCATCAGCAGCTATGGCTACAGCCCAGTGCGAAATCTCTCCGGCCATGGGCTTGGCAGATATAAAGTTCATACGCGGCCAAGCATTCCGAATGTTGACACTGGTTCTGCGACACTGTTGCGCGCGGGCATGGTGATTGCAATTGAGCCGTTTGCAACAAACGGCGCAGGTGTCATCTATGAAAGCGGTGAGGCAGGCGTGTTCATGCTTGCTAAAAAAAAGCCGATTCGTGACCCTATCTCCCGCTCTGTCTTACAGTTTATTGAAACATATAACGGACTGCCGTTTGCCCGTAAATGGCTGACACGGCAATTTGGCGTTGGAAAGACGAATTTTGCGCTGCGCAACCTCGCTCAGCAGGATATTCTACGTGCGTATCCACCGCTCGTCGATGAGCAGCATGGCGTTGTTTCACAAATGGAGAAGACAGTGCTGGTAGCGGAGAAGCCGGTTATTTTGACGCAGAGCTGAGAATCTCTATCATTTTTTCTTCCAACATCCTCGACATGTTTTTCTTATGCTCTTCACAATATCGCTTGAATTTTCTCAAGACATCATTATCTATCGTGATGTTAAATCGCTTCCGATATGTTGTTTTTGGCAGCTTTTTTGTCCGTTCAAATTCGAGCAGCGCTTCAAATACGTCTGGGTTTTCCCTGATAATGCGGCGTGCAGTTTCTACGAATTTACTCGATGACATCTTTGATGAGCCTCTCTATTTTTCTTATGTCGGTTGTATTGTTTTTCAGCATATTAATAATAATCCTGTTTACCTTATCCTTGTTATACTTTAGCTCTTGCATATCGATATACGTCATGATGACTGCAGCAGCAGTTCTCTTGTTTCCATCTTCAAAAACATGATCAATCAACACGGATCTGCATATCATTGACGCCGCTTTTAGCCAATTTTTGCTTCTTCGTGTTGTATCGAGTGCGTATTCTAAGCTGCTTCCATTTACTACCTGACCACCATGGAATTCCTTGTTTATTTCAACAATATCTTTTTTGCTCAGCATGGTCTATTTTAGAATCTCCTTGTATTTAAATCTATCTTTTTATACGTACATGTACGTATATTTTTCTTAACAAAACCTATTTAAACAAATCTTGTTT
>DATDXM010000102.1:0-4546 GCA_035289325.1 Candidatus Nanoarchaeia archaeon | reverse complement strand
TTTGTTGCGGAAAGGGAGTGGAGGAAAACGTTTCTTTGCAGCGGAATATAACGAGCGTATGCTTTTGTTTCTGGAAAGCCAAGGTTGTTGCCTAACTGCATAATGTCGGGGACAAGTGCGAGCTGGGTTTTAATTGCAGAGTCAACTTGAGGATCTTTGAGGACTGTTTCAATCTTTTGACTGTGGGAGAGAAGATAGATTTGGTCGGCTGCGATGGTGAGAACGTAAGAAACAGGACTCGAGGTGAGGATGATGATGACTGCGAGAAGGATTAGGTATTTTAGCATGAAGGGAGAACTCTGTTTTCCCTTATATAGATTGTGAAGTTTTTTAAAGCATAAAAGAGTACTTGTTTTATGGATGGAATAAGCTATTGCGGACTTCAATGGCTGAATGTCGTTTCAAGCATTGCATTTCTCATTGCAGCAGCTGCTTTATACAAAAACAAATCAAGAATTCTTGTTCTGCTGCTTGCATTGACTGGAATCGGAAGTTTCTTGTGGCATTTGATTGGAGGAATAACTTTTTTATTTGATGCAATCCCAATTGCTCTTTTCTTGATTGGATATGCCTATCTTTTACTGAGAAAAAAACATTGGGCTTTAGTGCTTGCCGCTCTGATGCTTATTGTCTCGGTGTTACGTCCACTGGATTCTTTACTTTTTGGCGCACAACCCTATGTAATCGCTCTCATTTTTATTGGAATACACTTGATAGATAAGAACATCCGAAAGAGATTAATGTTACCATTTATTTTATTCGCAGGTGCAATTATGTTTCGTCAAATAGATCCGTTTGTTTGTGCTTTCTTTCCGCCGGGCACGCACTTTATCTGGCACATTCTTGTAGCGGCTGCAGCGTATTATGCGGTGAAAAATCTCAGCGCATTAAATAGAACAGGAGGACACTTTTAGTATGTTCGTTTCTTCATTTGATCGTACGAGGATATGGTACAACATTCAGAAGAAAAGTGGCTGTTGCCTTATTTTCGTTCATGGCTGGGCAAATAATTGGACTACCTGGAAAAAAGAAAGAAGTTATCTGAAGAATAAAGGCTATTCTGTCTGCTCGTTAGATTTACGTGGCCATGGCAGATCTGACAAGCCAAATGCAAAGAAGGCATATACATTCCATGCATTTGCTAAAGATATTGATGCCATTGTTAGAAAAGAAAAATTAAATGAGATTGTGCTCATTGGCCACAGTATGGGCGGATTAATTGCTTTGTCTTATTATAAGCTTTTTAAAAAGAAAAGAAAAATTAAAGCGCTTATTTTGTGTGATACGACCTATAGAAATGTTTTCGAACATCACAAGATAAATGTACTTTCTCCATTTATTCGACATGTCCTTGACTTTATTATCGCACATAATAAGATCAACAAAAAACACTTTCAGCATATGAAAGATGTTGATTTAAATAAGTATAAAGAAGCGTCTGATTATTTTGTTTTTTATGAGAGTCTGCATAATACACCGTTGAAAGCTGTTTGCGCTTGCCTTGAAGCAATGATGAAAATAAATCTGCGAAATATTCTGTCAAAAATAGATGTCCCTGTTCTTATAATTGAAGGAGAGAAAGATACGTTGTTATCAACACTAGATATAGAAGAAATGTTTGAAGAAATTAAAGATGTTGAAATCGACTTTGATCCGTGTGGCCGACATTTTGTAAACTTAGAGGATCCTAAAAAAGTAGATAGGTATATTGCTCATTTTCTTAACGGACACAATATCTACCCCAATTCTCTCAGCACTTTCCGCCCGTAAAGAACGGTAATAATCGCTGCACTCCATGTGGTGAAGAAGATGCCCCACCAGATTCCTATCAGACCAAAGCCGAGGACAATTACAAGCAGATAGAATGATACCAAAGGCAGGACAATCTGGCGGTAGACACCGATGAAAATGGCGAACATTGGCTTTTTGATGCCCTGAAGCACGCCAATTGTGACAAATGTAAGAACATATGCAATTGAAATAAATGCTGCAATATGTAGAAATGTTGTGCCGATTGCTATGACTTCGGAATCTGCGGTGAAAATGCCCATCAGTCGGGATGCAAAGATAAAGACCAGCGTGTAGCCAATTGCAATCACACCAATGCCGTATTTTAACGATGTTTTCCACGTCTCACGGATTCTGTCATATTTTTTTGCGCCGTTGTTCTGGCCTGCAATCGCAAGCGCGGCAACGTTCAACCCAATCATCGGCAGCAGCGCAATCTGCTCGACTCGTGTTGCAATGCCATACGCGGCAACTGCATGCTCGCCAAACCAACCAACAAAATATGTAATGACAAATATGCCAATGGCAATGGTCATCATGTTTAATGATGCGGGAAAGCCCTGGTGTGCTATTGCTTTATAATGAGCGTATGTTGGTTTTAACCTGAGCAACCAATCTTTTCCAATAATGCCTGCCTGAACGACGCGGATGGTGAGATATATTGAGCCAATCGCCTGAATAAGCACGGTTGCCCATGCGATGCCTGCAAAACCCATTGCTGGAAGACCATAGCCGCCGAACAAAAACCATGGATCGAGAATGACGTTGAGGAAAAAACCAACGACAAGAAAATTGCGAAATGACTTGGTGTCGCCGATTGCATTCAAGGATGAATTTAACATCTGGTTGATGATAAAGAAAGGTGCGCCGTAGAAAATGACGTTCATGTATTCAAGCGCAGTTGCTAAGTATGTTCCAGATGCGCCGAGAAGGCTGAATAGAAAAGGGGACATGAACAAACCTGCTACTGTGAGAATAATGCCTGTGATGATGCCAAACGAGATAGATTGGCCTGCGAATTCACGCGCTTCTTCTTTGTTGCCGGCGCCAAGCGCATTTGAAATGAGTGCGGTTGCGCCTGTGCCGATGCCACTGCTGATAGCAATGATGATGAAAAAGACAGGAAAAGACAAGCCAAGCGCAGCAAGAGCTTCTGTTGAAACTAAACCACCAAAATAAGTGTCAACAACATTGTACATCGTATGAAAGAAGAAACCGATGCTTGTAGGAATTGCTAATTTTCTGATGAGCTGAGGAATGTGGCCTGTTGTGAGGTCGTGGGCGTTGTGCATGGGACGATTACAGATAGCGGATATAAAATGATTGCGGTGTAAATTTGCGTTAATCTTATATAGGTAAACTTGAAAGAATGAAGTATGGATCAATATTTATGTAGCAGAAGCGATTCTTTTACAGTATCTTCATCCCTCACGCTTTCAGCGAGGTTATTGATTGCAGACCCTTTCGACATGGGCTATACTGATCAGAGAATTAGTGAACTGATGCGTCAAGCAAGAAAAAATCAGCGTGTTTCATATCTCCAGAATGGCGCATTTTGGTCTACTGGAGGAGATGGTGTGTGGGCTATGATCAGCTGCGACGATCAGTATGCACTTATACAGAATGCAAATATTACACCTGACGATATTGAGAGAGCTCGTCAGATGCTCGACGCTAAAGAAGAATTCTCATTTTCACTTTCGGTAGGCACAGACAGTGCAACCATTTTTATTGGTGATGCAGAAAGATATATGCTGCCAAAGAGCCAATGGGAAACGGATCCACGCAAAGAAGGAATCATCGTGAGAGAACGGACAGTATTGAATGGTGAAACACTAGAAAAGCGAATTGCACAACTTGAAGCTGAATCTCCACATGTACGCAAAGAACATCAGAAAGTAATAGAAGATACTTATAATCAAATAACATTCATACATGGTGGGAGATACAGGTGCGAGAGTAAAGACGATATGCTGTGCATTAAACCTTATACCTGCTGAAATTTTTGATGCGATATCAATATGAGTGCGGAAAAACACAAAATTCTGCTACATCCCATGAAATTCTCTTACTTTCTCCGCAATATATTTCAATTCCTTTTCGGTAACTAACGGATGCACCGGCAGGCTGAGAACAGTTTCGCACGCTTTTTCTGCGATAGGGAAGTCGCCGCGCTTGCAGCCAAGATATGCAAAATGCGGCTCGAGATGCAATGGCTTTGGATAGAAAATGCGAGAGTCAATTTCTTTGGTTTTGAGATAATTGCGCAGTGAATCACGCTGCTCTGTGATGATTGTATATTGATGGAATGCGTGCGTTGATGCTGGTGGAATGAAAGGGATGCGGACAATGCCGTTCAGAGATGCTGTTAATTGCGCTGCATTTTTTCTGCGCTGCTCTGTTATTTTTCCTATCCTCTGTAATTGGCAGAGCGCGATAGCTGCTGCGATATCGGTCATCCGATAATTATAGCCGAGGAATTCGTACGAGTATTGCTGATGCTGACCATGGTGGCGGAATTTTTTCGCGAAGTCAGCGGCTGCGTCGTCGTTTGTTGTAATCATACCGCCCTCGCCGCACATGATGTTTTTTGTTGCGTACAGTGAGAATGCGGTGATGTCTGCCAAACTGCCTGTTTTTTTTCCATTTAGTTCGGCGCCAACTGACTGGCAAGCGTCGGCGATGAGTTTTAATTGGTGTTTTTTTGCGATTGCACCGAGTGCAGTGTAATCCGCTGGCAAGCCATACAAATCAACTG
>DATDXM010000101.1:0-19651 GCA_035289325.1 Candidatus Nanoarchaeia archaeon | reverse complement strand
TCTGGAAGTTCCATGGCTACGTGAGTCCTAAGCGTCGTGCAAATGTTTTCGCGCCGAATAATGATCGGCTTCGCTGCTTTTTAATCATAATTGCCTGCTCATGAAGCTGATAATGAAGAAGAACACGCTCAATGCTGCTCGAGGGCGCAGCGAGATAATGCGTTTTTTCTGCGATCAGCGCAAAAATCTTGAACAGTGCCCACAACTGGTCGCGTGCCTTTCGCCGAACCATTTTTCGCATTACAGAAACTGCATTTTTCCGTCCAGGTGTGGTGAGCGACTGCCCTTGCCAAAAATTCTTGTTTGATGCAAAATAAGTCTGCGTGCGAAAGCTGCTGTCCATCTCCATCTTATACGCTTTGTAAAAATCACGGCACAATCGCACATAGCGTTGCGGTGCAGCCATCTCCTGCTCAAATTCACGAGGATAATGCTCTTGGGCGACTGAAAGCACCTGATACGCATAGTCAACAAGATGAAGTGCGAGTGATATCGCTGCAAGCTTCACAAGCTTTTGTATTTTCATCGATGAATCCATACGAGCGTTCATGATTTCTTTATAGTCTTTGACAAAAAGCGATTCACCGGCAAATGTAAATCCGGCGCCTCGTGCGCCATCAAGGCTGTGAATATAATGCATAGGGTACATGCATGTGATGGATACAAATAAAAATCCACGGGACGTCAAAAATGGATGGACATCAGTAAAAATTTTCTGGCCTTTGCGATATTCGACAAACAGCGACTCTGCCTTGACCGCAAGCACATGCGGCAAGCTTTTTCGTGACCCGAGCAGAATATCATGCTCCGAGCCTTCTGCATCAAGGCTTAAGACATCAGGTGCTTTCTCAAACAGCTTATCAATTGTAGTGCATCGCAGTTTTCTTGTTTCAACAACTTTTGCTGCTTCCTTCAGGCTGTAATTGAATGTAATCTGTGTAGTCATGAAATCGCTGAGCTTTTCATTGAACGGCAGCAGACCGCACGTCATTGGATCCTGGGTGATATAGAAATCTCTCACTGATTCTTTATCTGCAAGGCATGCAGAAAAGAATCGGTAGCGCCCGACATTTTTTGATTTTTTCTTAAGGTGAAAAGTTTTCTGGTCGGCAGCGACTGATTGCTCATCAGCATCAAACAGTGTAAAATAAGCATCTTCACCAAGCGCTTGCAGTGGATTGTCGCTCCATCCGGAGTCGCGTGAGCCGACGTGGCAGATGTGGATAGACTTCTCAGGAGCAAATGGTTCCATAAGCGATTCGGACAGCGAAAACTACTTAAAGCTTATGGTGATGGCAGCGCTGATGGATGGCATCTCATCACGCGCAGCGTGCAGGTTATGTGAATCATTACGGATGCAGAAGGTTCTTGAGCTCGCGCCTATGGCCATCGGCGATGCATATGTGCCGAAGCAGCTGTTGAGCACGCAGCCGCCGTATCCGATGGATGTTATGTTGTGCAGAAAATGCGGCAACGTGCAACTCGGCCATGTTATTGATCCAAAGATTGTATATGGAAATTATATTTACAGAACTGCTGATTCTCTCGGCCTGGTCGACCATTTTAAGAGATATGCGGATGCAGTTATTGCTGCATACAAGCTGCCGGAAAAGTCATTGGTGATTGACATCGGAAGCAATGATGGCTCACTGCTCAAGGCATTTAAGAACAGAGGAATGCGTGTACTTGGTATTGATCCAGCAAAGGCAATTGCCGCAGAAGCAGCGATCGCGGGCATTCCCACGCTGTCCGAGCTCTTTAGCGAATCTGTTGCACAACAAGTAAAAAAAGAGTATGGCGCCGCAAATCTTGTCATCGCAAACAACGTCATGGCAAACATTGATGATCTGCATGATATGATGAGAGGAGTGAAGCATCTTCTTGCTGAAGCGAGCATCTTCATATGTGAATCAGGCTACCTCCTCGACCTGCTTGAAAAATCAATTTTCGATAACATATACCATGAGCACATCAGTTATTTTTCTGTAAAGCCATTACAGGATTTTTTCATACTGTTTGGCATGCGGTTGCAGCACGTTGAGCATGTGCCAACAAAAGGCGGCTCACTGCGCTGTTCCACTGTCCCGACACAATCAGCATGGAAAACAACAGCGGATGTCGCAGCAATGATAGAGAACGAAACAGAAAAAGGAATTCACCAGCCTGCTGCATTTGCCGCATTAGGCAAGCGTGTTGAAAAAATAAAAAACAATCTCCACATGCTCATCGAACAGCTAAAATCAGAAGGCAAAACAATTGCAGGCTACGGCGCGTCAATCGGCGTCACCACAATGCTCTATAACCTTGGTATTGAAGGTTCACATATCCGCTTCCTCGCAGATGACAACCAAAACAGGCAGGGCTTGGTCAGCCCAGGCAAACACATCCCAGTAAAGAGCAGTCAGTCATTGATCAACGAAAACATCGATTGCTGCATCATCTTTGCCTGGCAGTATAACCAGCCAATTATCGAAAGAAACAAAGATTTTCTTGAGCGCGGCGGTAAGTTCATTACACTGCTGCCGGATTTTCAAGTGATTGACAAAACACAACCCATTTAAGCACGAAATCATTCCTAAAGCTAATGTACTGGGTAATTCCGACATTAGTTGCATTATTCATCACCATATTTAAGGAAATTTTCAAGAAAAATGTCTTGAAGCACTGCGAGCCCATTCAATTCATCATTATTTTTTATGCGAGCATGTTCTTGTTTGCGCAGGTGACGATTGATCGCATCGTGCTGCCGACCGCAGGTGAGTTTTTGTTGATCATCGGCGCAACAATATGTTACATTGTCGCAAATCTTCTAGGCGTGAAAGTCCTGAAGGAAATACGCATTTCCGTCTTCAAGCCTGTTTCAGCATTAAGTGCAGTATTTGTCGTGTTGTTTGCCGTGCTGTTTCTGAATGAATCATTTACAAGAATACAGGCATTTGGGATTATCCTAGCACTCCTTCCTATCTCATACATCAGCCTGATTGAATACCAGCGCAGGGAAATTGATTTCAAGCACGCAGGCTACTTGCTTGTCGCATTAGTTTTTGAGAGCGTTGCAGTTATTTTTGACCGAATCATTCTGCGCACCGTCAATGTATACACCTATTTTTATTTCCTGAAGCTGTTGTTGATTATCTCGTTCATCATCATCATGTATGCATTCTATGATTGCAGAATAACAAAGAGCTACCTCAAAAAGCAAAGTTTTCTTATTGGATTGCTGGCATTCGCAACAACGATTGGCGCATACGCATATTTTTTCGCAATGAGCGACCCGCAGGCAAGCGCAGGTGTTATCAAGGTAATCATTTCATCATCGCTCGTCTTCACCACACTTCTCGGAGGATACTATTTCAAAGAAGATCACATCTTGTTAAAAGGCACGATGGCAGCCGTATCACTGATAGGCATCATATTCTTAGTGCTGAGCTAAATTTTTCATCATCTTGACATTAAACCAACGATCGTCATTGGCATTTTTGATTTTACCAGAAAGAATCGCATCCTTCAACTCAATAATAGCTTCTTTGATGCTGTGCTTTAACTCAAAGCCAAGCTCGTTCCGTATTCTATCAGAGCACACATGATAGGAGCGCGGATCATTTGTGGGTGTTATTTCCATCTCAACATCCCCAACAACTTCACGCACCATTTCAGCAATTTGAAGCACAGTCTTGTTTTCATCACCGACGTTATAGATTTTGCCGTTGATTTTGTCCAGCGGCGCCTCAAGCAGCAGCTCATACGCGCGCACCATATCTTTCATGTGGATGTTCGGCCGCAGTTGATCGCCGCCGAGCACTATTATTTTCTTTTTGATCAGCGCAGAATGAGTGAGAATATTGACGATGACATCAAATCTTTGTCGCGGCGAATAACCACACACCGTGCTCGGCCGTAAAACAACTCCGTGAAACGATGAATCAAGCCGATGCAGCAAGTAATGCTCGATCTCGACTTTTAACCCTGAATATTGTGTCAATGGCTCAAGCGGCAACTCCTCCGTCACCTGAGGCTCTTTTTTGATGCCATACACACTGCTGGATGATGCATAGATGAAACGCTTCACTCCATGTGCCCGAGCCTCATCGATAAGATTGACCGAGCCGGTATAATTGATTGCGTGCGTTACATCGGGGTTTAACTCGGAACTCGGATCGTTAGATATGCATGCCAGATGAATAACAGTATCACAGCCGTGCAACGCGTTCCTGATATCCGTAATATGTCGAAGGTCGCCCTTAACAAGGCGAAGATTGGTGTTCCCAAGCATGCCGCATGTCCGAGCATAGTCATCGGGTGAATCCCAAAACCAAAACGTGTCAAATGCTGTCACTGGATAGCCTTTTGCAATGAGCGATGGCACAAGTACTGAGCCGACATAGCCAGCTGCACCCGTGACAAGTACTGATTGCATTAAAGCTGCAGGATAACAAAGAGTATAAATAACTAGCGACAAAAACAGAGAAAAGTTTAAATATAAAATAGATTTTAAAGTTAAAATATATTGGAGATGCTATGGAAGTCGCAATAACGAAGATGTCAGAGAATGGACAAGTGGTCATACCAGCAGGAATAAGAAAAGATGCAGGGATAAAGCCATCAACAAAATTCTTAGTGTTCAACGAAGGCGGCAATATTATTTTGAAAATTATTGACAAGGAAGCATTAGCAAAAAACTTTCATCTCATTGAAACAATAGAAAAAAGTGAAGAACAAATAAGAGTCGGAAAAACTGTAAAAGCAGATACATCAATGACAGACAAAGAAATTGATGACCTATTAATGGCATAACATGGAAATTATATTTTCGGATGAATTCAAAAAGGATTTTCAGAAAATAAAGGACAAAATAACTCGATTAAGAATTATTAAGCAGTTAAAGAAAATAGCTGAAACGCCGGACACAGGCAAGCCATTGAAATATGATTTGAAAAATTATCGCAGTGTGCGGATTGCGCCATTCAGAATAATTTATAGAATAGAACATGACAAGATTATCATCAATTGCTTCGACCATCGGAAGGATGTGTACGATTAAGCCATATCACCGCATTCTCCAACTCAGCGCGTGCAGTCTGTCGCGAAACAGCTGAAGATAAAAAGTCTGGTTTTGCAATGTTTTTCAACGATATACCATACCAAACAGCAGCATCAAGCTTGTACGATTCAACGTGAATCCCAGTATATCGCCATAATTTGTCTGCATCTCGCATAACTCCATCTTCAACAGACAAGAAGCCTTTGCGTGTGTCATGCTGCCTAACAATGTCAAGAATATGCTTCTGGTCGATGTATCCTGCTTGTGTGAGAAGCTCGCTGCCGATACGAACGCTTTCATTTTGGTGAAAAATCCTCATTTCAGCATCAATAGCCTGCCATTGCGCCCAAACAGAAGGAATCCCAGGTTTAAACAGCGCAAGCTTTTCTCTTGCTACAGAAGACCATCCGATATCATGCAAAATTGCAGCAGGCACAACAACCGCACGGTCTGCAGATACATGTTCAAGCAATTGCAGTGCAAAATAAGTGACAACTTCCGCATGGCCTGTATCGCCGCGCTTGTCTTGATAAGGGAGTGCAAGCTTCCAGAGCATTGCTTCACGTTCATCAAGAAGATGCAGAATATTTTTCCCGACACCGCTTCTGTTCCAGAGCAGGTAATTGAGAGGTTCTTTCATCTCAAATACCTAAACCACTCTTTCGTCGCTTCTTTGATGCTTTTCTCGTCCCATGCAGGCGCATCTCGCCAATACTCGATATTGTCCAGCATTATCCGAACGCCTTCTTCAAACGATACTTTAGGCTCCCACTGTAAAAGCTTTTCCGCCAGCGCAATATCTGCATGCGTTGAGTCAGGCTCGCCTGGCCGTTTTGGAATATGAACGCGCGGATAATCTTTACCGCCAATCAGCTCAGCTAAATAATTAACCAATTGTGGTTTTCCCGTCCCAATATTCAAAACAACATCTCGAAGCGAAGACTCAGCAGCTTTCAGCAGCGCTGCAGCAACATCAGTTACATATGTAAAATCTCTTGTCTGCGTCCCATCCCCAACAATTGTCAGCGGCTTCCCATGCAGCTTCTGCGATAAAAAAACCTTAAACACAGCGCCATACGTTGAGTTATTCCGCGCTCGCGTCCCAAACACGTTAAAAAATCGTAACGACACCACAGGAATTTGATACAGTTTGCCCCAGAATAAAACATACTGCTCGCCGATATTCTTCAGAAACGCATACGGATACTCTGGCCTGATATCAGCATCTTCAGCCGTAGGATAATGGTCAGGAATTCCATAGCATGATGATGACGCAGCATAAACAAATTTTTTCACACCATGCTTCCGCGCAGCTTCAAGAACGTGTACAGTCCCCGTAACATTTGCATCGTGATATTTCAGTGGATTTTCGATGCTGGGCACAATGTCTGCAAGCGCAGCAAGATGAAAAATATAGTCTACGCCTACAAACAGCGTATCATCGATCCCCTTCGCGATATCAATGTTCCTGAATTCATAGTGCGGATTGTTTTTGAACAGTTCAACATTCTCCTGCTGGCCATTGGAAAGGTTATCGATTGCAATGACAAGAAATCCATTGTTCAGCAGCAGCTCAACCATATGCGAGCCGATAAAGCCTGCACCGCCGGTGACGATTGCTTTCATAAGCATAAGCTCGGCGAGGAGGTATTTAAGAATTGTTCTCAAAAAGCTTAAAAGGGAGGTATTTCTAGTGAGAGATATGCTTGAGAAATTAGTGCAAGAACCGAAGATTGGACAAGAGCCAGCAAAAGTTCCAGACAGAATAAGCCAAGTTCTCGCGTTGATTGACGAGCAGAAAGAATGGAAAGCAGCATACCAGCGAAACGAAGGTAACCCATACGCTCAATCACCTCAAAAAAAACCTCATTATATCTTTGTTCCTAAAGAAGAATCAGCTCAAACATACAAGCTATTTTTCGGAAATGAAGCGATGACAGTAAAAACCGAATCAACATACGAGCCACAAAAACAGGAAACAGCACGTGAAGAGCGCAAAGGTGCAGTTGACAATATGGAAGGTGCAAAAGTCTTCGAAAGAACGCGCTTTGCAAAATTTTTTGCAACATTGAATGAATTATCAGTGGAAGATAAAGAGATTCTTGCGCAATTCCGCCTGGGACCAAACAAAGTAGTCCGACACTTGAATGATGGGTCTTATTCTAGGTTAAAAGGGTACAACGCAGCGTCATTGAACTAAAACTCGCTAAATGCTTATAAACAAGCCCAAGCAGAAATGAGTATGATCATTGGCATCGACTTCGACAACACAATTATCAGCTATGATGCTCTCATCCACACAATAGCAGTAGAGCAAAAACTCATAAAAACCGACCACGTAAAACACAAGAAAGCCATCCGCGACACAATACGGAAGCAGCCAAACGGCGATATCAAATGGCAGGAGATACAGGCATTGATTTACGGGCCGCGAATCCACGAAGCACAGCTGATGCTCGGCGTGAAAGAATTCCTCGCCGAATGCACAAAGAGAGGCATAAAAACAGTAATTATAAGCCATAAGACACAGCAGAGCAGCCTCTACCAGAGCAGAAGCCAGCAGGGAACAAATTTTCACGATGCTGCGAGAGAATGGCTGAAAAACAACCTGCCAGAAATAAATGAGGTTTTTTTCGAGGAAACTCGTGAAAAAAAAATAGAGAGAATAAAACAGCAGCGCTGCACGCATTTCATTGATGACTTGGAAGAAGTGTTTCTCGAACAGTCATTCCCACCAGATGTAAAAAAGATTTTATTTCAATCATCCGAAGCCATGCATAAATGGATAAGGGCATCTGACTGGCTAGAAGCAAAATTATTTCTTGTAGATATCACAAATGTCAGCGCAGTGCAGCGAATGAGCGGCGGAAAAAACAGCCGTGTGTACAAAGTGCAGCGAGAGAACGACAACAAGCCCATATGCGTAAAATTCTATGTCGAACAGGCACGAGCAGAAAAAGAATTTGCTGCGCTCAGCTTTTTATGGGACAACGGCATGCGGCAAATCTCACAACCGCTTCAAAAAGGCAGCCGCTTCGTAATAATTGATTTTATCGACGGAAAAAAGATAGAAGAAATAACTGAAACAGAAATCAAAGAAGCCGTTATGTTCCTAAAAAAACTATTCGAGCTAAAAGCAAAAGCACAGCACATACCAAACGCAGCGGAAGCATGCTTCTCAATCAAAGGAATAATACAAAACATTGAATCAAGGCGAACAAAGCTCAACAACATCGAAAAAGCAAGCCAGTTCTTGCATGATTTTGACGGCGTATTCGCGCAAGTAGTCCAGCGCTGCAAAGAGATGTGCATAAAACAGAATATATCATTCGAAACAGAAATAAGCAGCAGCGAAAAAACACTCAGCCCAAGCGATTTTGGATTTCATAACGCATTAAAAAGAGATAACAAAATAATTTTTCTCGACTTTGAATACTTTGGATGGGACGACCCGGCAAAAATGATCGCAGATTTCATGCTGCATCCTGCAATGAGCCTCAACAAAAGTCAAAAAGATATATTCACAGCTGCACTCCAGCTGCCTGTCCCAAATCTCACAGAGCGAGTCAAGATTGTCCAGCCATTATTTGCACTCAAATGGTGCATTATCATGCTGAACGAATTCCTGCCGAATACGATACGCACATTTGCGGTAGAAAACCTTAATAAGGAACAATCGCAGCGAGAGCAGCTGGACAAGGCAAACACACTTTTACAGAGGATAAAGAATGAATTATAGCACAGCACAGTGGCAGCAGAAGGCAAAAGAAATTCCACTAGATGCAGAATCAATACGTCTTCGCCGTCTCATTATTAGAACGCTCCAGTGCGGCAACCGCGGCCATGGTCCAACTGCAATATCCTGTATTGAAATGCTGCGCGTACTCTACAATGACATCATGAAATACAATCCAAAAGATCCAGCATGGAGCGAGCGTGACAGGTTTATCCTTAGCAAGGGACACGGCTGCATCGCGCAATATGTCATGCTCGCAGAAAAAGGATTTTTTCCAAAAGCAGAATTATGGAAATTCTGCAAAAGCGGCGCCCTATTAGGCGGCCATCCAGAGCATAAGATACCTGGCGTTGAATTATCAACTGGAAGCCTCGGCCACGGACTGCCGGTCGGCGTCGGCTTTGCATTAAACGCAAAAATTGACAGTGCAGCATATCGCACATTCGTAGTCATTGGCGACGGCGAGTCCGGTGAAGGCTCAGTATGGGAAGCAGCGTTATACGCAGCAAAACACAAATTAGACAACCTCATCGTCCTCGTTGACTATAACAAACAGCTCACCTACAGCACAACATTTGAAGTGCTTGACCTCGAGCCATTGGCGGACAAATGGCGAAGTTTTGGCTTTGCAGTCAAAGAGATCAACGGCCATGACATTCACGAATTAAAAAGCACTCTTCTGAATATCCCATTAGAAAAAAACAAGCCGACCGCAATCATCTGCCACACAGTAAAGGGCAAGGGCATACCGATGCTTGAAGGAAACTTTGCATGGCATCATAAGAGCAGCATTGCTGAAGAAGATTTCGCAAAATTATACGAGCCGTTAGGCGGCCCCTGGAGAGATGAATGAGAAAAGCCGTTCTTGATTGCGTATATGAACTCGCAAAAAAAGATGCACGAGTCATCTACATCGGCTCAGATCTCGGCGCAGGCATCCTCGACAACTTCAAGAAAGAAATGCCCGACAGATTTTTCATGGAAGGCGTCAGCGAGCAGGCATTGATAGGCATCTCAGCAGGCCTTGCACTTTCTGGAAAAATAGTCTACTTCAATACAATTGCCACATTTATCACCCGTCGTTGTTTTGAGCAGGTCGTGCTTGATATGTGCTTGCATCATGCAAATGTCCGTCTGATTTCAAACGGCGGCGGCCTTGTCTACGCACCTCTCGGACCGACACATCTCGCAATCGACGACATCGGCATTTTGCGTACCATCCCCGGCATGACAATTATTGCGCCATGTGACGCAGAAGAGATGAAGCGATTAATGCCACATACACTAAATTACAATGGCCCGATCTACATTCGCCTCGCAAAAGGCGGCGACTCAATAGTCTCACTGCCAGAAAAAGAATTCACAATAGGAAGAGCAATCGTCATGCGTGAGTGCGACAATCTAAACAACGCGCTCATCATCGCAACCGGCATAACAACAAAAATTGCTATGGATGCAGCGGCCGAATTGGAAAAACAAGGCATTTCAGCAACCGTTCTTCATATGCATACGATTAAGCCATTTGACAAACACGCAGTAGAAACATACGCAAAGCAAGCAAAAGCAGTTATTTCAGTCGAGGAACACACAATTTATGGTGGTTTGGGAAGCGCCGTTGCAGAAACGCTTGCAGAAGCAAACATAAATGTAAAGTTCAAAATACTAGGAATTCCCGACACATTTTCGAGCGATTACGGCTCACAGCAGAGCATTATGGAAAAGTACGGCATAACAGCAAAAGGATGTGTTGGATTAATAAAAGAATTGATGAATAGAGAGAACTAAAAAATGCTGCCAATCCCATCGCTTGAAATGTACCAGCTGCCGAACATATTGTCACAAGCAGATGCAGCAAAGAAAATTCAAGAATTAAAAGCACAGGGAAAAACCGTTGCATTATGCCACGGCGGCTTTGACCTCACACATCCAGGCCACGTCAAGCATTTCGAGTCAGCAAAGCGGCTATGTGACATCTTATTTGTATCAATCACCAGCGACAAATACGTCGAGTCACGCAAAGGCGCAGGCCGCCCGATCTACACAGACAAGCTGCGTGCATACATGATAGCCTCCCTGAGATTCATCGATTACGTCGTGATCTCCGACACAGAAAAAGGCGTTGAAGTTATTGCACATCTCAAGCCGAGCATCTACATCAAAGGCCCAGATTACATCAGCAAAACAACACCAGGCATCACCGCAGAACGAAACGCAATTACTGCAATCGGCGGCAAAATGGAGTACACCACAGAGCCGCCGTTATCGACGACAAAAATAGTGGAATACATAAAAAAAGAAGTAAAAGAAAACACGCTCCTTCTGATTATTGACAGGGACGGCACACTGATCACAAACGATGATTTTCCAGGAAAGAAAGAGCAGTGGAAGCAAACTATCCAGCTAAACAATGACCTAGCAGATTACCTAGCCATATTACAAACAAAATACAAAACAACAAAGATTGTCATAAGTAACCAGAGTGGCGTCGCACGAGGCTTGTTTACCTGCACACGAGTCGAAGAAATCAACCAGCATATTGCATCGCTGCTTGCACAAAAAGGCGTAACGATTGACTGCTGGCAATATTGTCCTGATGTTGATGCAGCATTTGCTGAAAAAAACAAAGAAAAAATAAATTTCAACAAGGCATACATAAAACAGCAGACAAAGAGAAAACCATCACCCGCAATGGTTAACGATGCGCTTGCTGAAATAAAAAAAGAGCTCAGCTCGTTTGAAAATATTCTTGTCATCGGCAACGCAGAAGACGACGAAAAGCTTGCAAAGAATTTGGATGCGAGATATATTGATGTGAAAACAAAACCATATCAACAATTAGTGAAGGAATTCTCTTAAAATAACCCCTAAAACACAGCCACTTTTTTAAAAACATACAACTTCAAATATGCATCAGCCACAGCCCCATTGTCAATCGTTTTCTTCATCGGATAAACAACAGGATCCGTCAAAAACAATACAATTTTCTTAGCAAGCACCGCAGGGCTCTTTGGCGGCACAAGCATCCCATCTCTGAAATATTCAGGAATACCGCCTACATTAGTAGAAATCGCCGGTGTGCCAACTTGCTGCGCTTCGATCAGCGACAGCGGAACAGAAAATGTCTCTTGCGGCTCTCGGACAGGATAGACATACAACCATGCATGTGCTAATTCAATCTCAGGCTCAACAATTTTCTTTAAAAAGATATTTTTGCGGTGCATTTTTTCGATTTTGCGGTACAGCTTCGTATTCTTCGTCAATCCGCTATCAGCAATAATAAGGCGCGCATTTGGCATCTTCAGCCGCACAAGTTTAAACGCGGTAATAATATCAGTAACCCCTTTAGATGGATGAAGATGAGTCATGACCAACACAGTTGGCTGCACAGCACGATGGCTGCGTGGCGCGAACGACGGCACAAGAGGCGGAATTTGCTGCATTGGAATAGTAAGATGGTTACGAAGCAGATTGCGTTGGTAATCTGTCTGAATGGTAACCATGTTTATTTTTTTCTTCACCATCGTGCTGAGCAGCGGATTCCAGATGCGCTTCCAAAAGCCATTTAAGTTGCCGTCGAACATCGTCATGATCTGGCGCGGCGCATTGCTAAACAAAAGAAGCGGTAAAATTAATGGCGTCGGATGAGTAATGTAATGAATGACATCGGCAGTAACACTGCGTAAGCCAAACGGGCTGCCATAAATAATGCGTATGCCTTCTTTCTCAACAACTTCGCGGCGTTTTGATGTGCTCACGATTTCAACATCATGGCCGCGCAATTTCATCTCTTTTGCAAGCCACCATGCCTGCTTTCGCACGCCTTCGCGTAATGGAAATTCAAGTCCGTGAATATAAT
The DNA here is from genome assembly GCA_035289325.1 of Candidatus Nanoarchaeia archaeon. Lineage (GTDB taxonomy): Archaea > Nanobdellota > Nanobdellia > Woesearchaeales > JAGLXL01 > DATDXM01. The sequence continues at coordinate 7,018 of DATDXM010000101.1, read as the reverse complement.
ACACGATTTTCATTGCGAATCTCCAATAGTCGTTATAATTTCATTCATAGTTTCATGAACAGACTTATCGGTCGAAACTACACGTGCTTTTAGCTTTTGTGCAAGTGTAAGATAATGATTGCGGTGGCGTTTCAGCAGCTCAACAGCCATCTCAGGCTTGCGCTGGTGTGCAACATCGGGCGCGACATCAAGCACAAACAGATGCGCTGGCCGTGGAAATAAGCGCAGCAGCAGCGGCATAACGCGGCTGGCTGCCCCATAGTCATAATGAGCATAGATATCATAAAAATAGCGGTCAAAGAGGAGCACAGCATGCCGTCGTGAAGCGCGTACATAGAGATATCGTGCAAAATACTCAATAAAATAATAGGCAAGTGCCATTTCTTTAACAATGCTCATTCGCTGAGAACGATGTTTATTGAATTGCTCAGTAATTTTATAATCTCTTTTTTTAAACAGTGCAGATAATATTCTCGTCGTCGGCAAAAACGGTTTCCAGCCAAAATAATAAGTTTTAACATCAACATTTCTCGATGTAAAATGATCAGCCAGCGCACCAATAACCGTTCCTTTTCCTGCGCCGTCAACGCCGATAAAACAAATAGTCTTAGCCATGACCAGCCTCATACGCTTCAATTAACATGTCAACAACTGATGCCTCAGCATAATGCTTCATAACATGCATAAACCCCGCAGCGCCATATTTTTTCCGAAGCGAAGGGTGCTCTATCAGCAGCCGAAGTGCTTCACGTAATTCGCCCACATTTCCCGGCGTAAAAAGAATGCCCGTGCCCTGCACGACAGTTTCTTTGATGCCGCCGATAGCAGATGCAACTACAGGCTTGCGCGCAGCCATAGCCTCGATTGGAATTCTCCCAAACGGCTCAGGCCACAGCGACGGAAAAACAACGATATCTGCGCTTGCATAAAGAGCAGGAACTTTACCATAAGCAACAGGCGCATGAATATGTGCGTCGAGATTGTAATCAGAGATTTTTCGAACGAGTGCATCACGGAGCGAGCCTTCACCATAAATGCGCAGTGTACAATCAAGTCCACACGCAGCCTCGAGCAGTACATGCACGCCTTTATACTTCGTTAGTGAGCCAAGATAAAGAACAACCGGCTTCTTGGGGGTCATTCGTTTTGTGTTACAAAGTGCAACAAAATTAGGCACAACAACGCTATTCAATCCATAAAATGATAACAGCAACCGCTGAATAAATGTGCTCACCGCAATAGGATGAACAACACGCAGCCCGCGTTTCATTGAATAAAACCGTGCATAAATCATTGCCCATGCCAAGGGATTATAGCGTAAATACCAGACATTGCACAATTTACCAATTTCATCTGAAACGATCAAACATCGAACAAACTGAAAAAAGCTCCATGGCTTCAGTGCAACACGATTGCCGCAGATGAAATCGCCCTTTGGACACAGCGAAATAAAACTTTCAATCGTTGCAAAAAGAGGAATTCTCGTTATTTTTCTAAGAGCAGGAGCCGCAGCCAGCGAGCTGCCGATGAGATGAATGTCATCAAAACGCTGAGAACGGAGAAGCCGACGAGTTTCGCGAACAATTTGCCGAGGAAAAATAAATTGCCGAGTTAAATTGCCAAGCACCGAATGAACATCCCCTGTCTTAAGCCGATAATGAACAGTAACATGATTTTCAACAGATTTCACAAGCCCATCACGTTCAGATGTCAGCACATGGACAGTATGCTTTTTAGCAAGCGCTTCACACAGCATGAATAGGTTTATCTCGCCGCCGCCCTGAATGTTATGCTTGTAGTGTTCGGATATGAAAAGAATGTTCATCTGCCACCCCGAGGAACGAATCGCTGATAGATAGAAATATAGTTCTCAACATTCTCTTGAATCGAAAAATATTTCTTCGGAATGTTCGTATAGTTTTCTGCATAGGCATCGCGCATCCCGCGCGCAAGCGCAACCATATCGCGTGGCGCAACGAGTACAACTTTGCCACTCACCACTTCCGGCAGCGATCCAGCAGTCGTTGCGACAATCGGCACACCAAGAGCAGCTGTTTCTGCTGCAGCAAAACAAAATCCTTCTGCGAGCGAAGGAATAACAACACAATCGGCAGATGAAATAACTGAAGGCAGCTCTTTCCACAGTACAGGATCAACAAATTGCACCGATTGCTCAACACGAAGCGTGCGAACAAGCCTTCTCAGCGCAAAATAGCGTTTTCGATACGCTGAATCCTTGCTGAGCATAAGTACCATTCGAACAGGAACTTGCTGCACAACAGATGCAAACGCCCGAACAGCAATGTCAATGCCTTTGCTCGCGCCAGGACGCCCATAACAAAGAAAGGTATACTGCTTATTTTTCGCAGCTTTTCGCGGCGTAAAATGATCATACTGCACACCATTATAGACAACACTACTTTGAGAAGAGATGCCATTTCGAATCAAGCAAGATCGAGTATGCTTCGACACGCACGCATAATGGTCAAACGGTAAAAGATAGATCATCCGCTCAAGAAGGTTATGAATGAGAGCACTCACCCGCCTCTTGTCAGTAACTTTATTCCACTTCCCAATCCACACTTCATGAACCGTAAGAACACATGTCTTTCCGAGCAGTCGTGCAGCAAGCCACGCAGAAGGCGCGCCATTAAACGTCGTCGTGTGAATAATATCAGCTTTTCGTGCAAGTGAAAGCACTCGTGGAAGAGCTGCAAACGTAAACACATATCTGCTGTCAAGGCATGAAACCCTATGAACACGAACGCCGCCTATCACCTCAAATCTCTGGGTACCTGGAATTTGATGGGTAACAAGATCGACAGTATGCCCTCGCTGAACAAGCTCCTCAGCAAGCGTCTTAAAGACGATTTCCGCGCCGCCGATGTGAGGCACATAATTCTCGCAGACAAACAAAATTCTCATTTTTTCCGTAATGCTATCGCTCGTACAATCTGCTCCATCTTTTTCTTGGTGTGCATGGTCATCATGTAATTATAAAACGTCAGCGCGATCAAAAACATGAACGCCAGTATAGTAAACAAGTCCATCAAACGAACAAGGTGCAGCGAATCTGCAATCGCACTCAACGAATAAGGAAATAGAATGACATACACAAACAGCAGCCAGAGTGCAGACCAGAATGTAAGCTCAGCTGCGCCCATCTCTTTCCTTTTGTAATTCAAAAATGTAAAGTACATTAAGAACAAAGCAAAAATAATGCCAAGCACCTGTACACCGAGAACCATTATGAGCTCACCTTCCACCAGATCATTTTAAGCACGATACGTATCCCGTCGAGGACAGTGGTGCCTTTATATTTATTGTGATAGACTGTAGGGATAGAAATTTCAGTATAGCGCAGCCCTTGCTTGCCTGTGTTGCTGATCATTTCGGATTCAACACTGTAGTCCTGCGCACGCCAGCGCAATTTCTTATATGCATCAGCGGTAAACGCACGATAGCCGCACTGTGTATCACGCAGCGAAATACCGTAGAGTGTCGTCGTCATGCGGCTAATGAACTTGTTTCCAAAGCGAAGAATGCCGGGCATATCAGCGGTAAACGTCCTATACCCAAAAACGATATCATGTGTTTTCAGCGCATTCAAAAAGTCAGGAATTTGAGCAGGATCATGCTGTGCATCTGCATCAAGCACAACGATGCGATCAGCGCCTTCCATAAGTGCATAATCACATCCCGTCTTGAGTGCACAGCCTTTGCCAAGATTGACAACATGCTGAAGCACGACTGCGCCAGCTGTTTCAGCTTCAGCCGTAGTAGCATCGGTTGAGCCATCATCAACAACCGCAACCGAGCCATGGCACAGTGCGCCGTGAACGACAGAAGCTATCGTAGAAGCTTCATTTCGCGCTGGAATAACAATGACAACCCCCATACCAGCGTCCCAGCTCGACGGATATTTAAATGTTTAGTGGAAGAAATGCCAAAAGTTTTATAATATAAGCCGAGTCTGAGCACATATGAAACAAGCATGGACATCTCAGAGTGTTGATAAAAGAGTAAATGAGATAGAAGGAGTATTTGCTGCAGTGACGCAAAAATATGCAGGGAAAGCAGCAACGGTAATTGAGGAAGGAGATAGGGACGAATTAACGGGATGCCTGCGAGATATAGGCTCAATAGTAATACATTATAGGGATAGTTTTAGCCAAGGATCAGTTGGTGAAGAACAGGTTCAGCGACTGCTTGGTGCAGGAAAGCTCCAGGGCGAAATGCTTCAATATTTGTGTAGTTTTAGCAACGTAAACGCACGAGAACTTCTCCAAAAAGCAATTACTGGGTTTAAATGACAGCGTTTACAGCACACAATCCCAATTCACTTTATACACATACACTAATCCACCAGTAACCTGCCGTTCTTTCGTTAACAGTTGAAAGCATTTCAATCCAAATCCTTCATAGAAAAACATCTGGGTGAACATGCTTCTCGCCTGCATCGGATCAGCAACCAGCGCTGCAACACCATTGCCATTCGGAACAAGCGCAACTGACAGCCCAATAGTATCCGAAGGGAATGTTTTTTCTTTAATCTGATTTCCTTCAACAAAAACAATACTGTTGGGATATCGTACACCAGATGACGTCGGCAGCGTTGCATTCATCGTCGCAATGTCAACATTCAACAGCACTTGACCGCCAGGGACATTCAATGAGCATCGAATCGTTTCATTATCCATGTCACAGCCCTGCAGGTTGCTGACATAGCCTGGCCAAGGCGCAATCCATCTGTTCGTATCTTGAGTGATAATTTCAGCGTAAATTAACTCAGCATCAGCAGCCGAAAGATTAAAGTCTGACGCAAGCACAGCAACTGCCTCATCATGAGAAGCATCGCGCGTCTTAAAAACCATTTCTGCACGCCTAAAGTCCCATGCACCAAAATGTCCCCAGACACCGGACTTGCCGATCATGTCATCTGAAGCAATAACATATCCTTCAGGCGGCGTGCAATGCGTAAAGCCGATGGTTTTTTCAATCGTCGGCTGACTAACGCCCCGCGCAGCCAAGATCTCTTCCGCATTAGCCCTATCAGTAACAATAAGTAAATTCAGCAAGTCAACAGACGCACGGACATCGTTCACTTCTGCATCGAGTGCATCAAATGCTTGGTTGCCGCCGCAGTCCAACATCCGTAGCAATCCAAAAGAAGTTTTCTCATCCGAAGTCAACAGCAGCTTGCCAACCCAATGTGCTTGTGGCCTATTTTGGCTGCCGCCGTCAAATGTCACCGGTCGATCAGCAATTGCTTTAAACCAATGGCCAAAGTCCCACCATGAGGTTATAATTGCATCAGACGAGCTATTATCTTTGATCGCAGTCAGCGCATTATACCAGCCATCGTTCATGCTTGGCACAGATCGTCGCCCTATCTCATAAGAATCTTTAAGATGATTCGCAGGATAAACCAAAACGAGCAGCAATAAGAGAAAGATAACTATTGCAGTAATTTTTCGTGGAACATGCAGTCCTTCTGTAATGAAAGTAGTGATGACAGTGTATAAAAAGCCGCAGAATAAACCTACACCGATAACGACCGCTGGAACAATGAGCAGCGTGAAACGGACACCACGCGTCGTCGACCATATAGTGACCGCAAGCCACATGCCAAACAGCACAAGATAGGTGATATCAAGATGCAAGTAATCATCACGTGTAAAAAAATAGATGATTGCAGCAACACCGAGCAACACGAGAAAGATGCCAAACACAAGCAATGCCGTCTTCTCTTGGTTGAATGCCATCAGTGATAAGCCGATGCCTCCGCCAAGTACAACATGTGACAGTAAATGCTGCCATTTCAAGTGCTTATGCATTGCCAACAGAATACCAATGATTGCCATCGTCACAAGGAAATAGCCGCCGATTTGTGCAATAACGCCGTCTTGTGATGCAGGATTAAGTTCCGCAACAGTTGTCAGCACATTTGGCCAGATGCGGCTTGAGATTTCTTTCAGTGCAACAAACTGCCCAGGCCGTGCAACAAGTTTCAATATCTGGCTGAATCCAACGGTAAACGATGCAAAGACACTTGTTGAAACAATCAGCACAACAAGGTGTTCGATATTCTGCTTGATACTATCGCTCCACAGCACAAGTTGTGAAGCGCCAACCGATTGGCGAATAGCATCATAAATAACACGCACAAAAAGAACTGCAATAAGGAAATACCAGATGAACCACCAGCCGGTCCAGGTGAAGGCATAGACTGCGATAAAGAATCCGGTGATTGACATGAGCGCGATTCGCCAGATGCGATTTTTGTGATACAGTGCTTCAAGAAACGTCCACGATATAAGCAGCGGGAAAAAAACATTATATGCATCCGTGTCCGAGCTTTCGCCTGCCGTCCTGCTGACAAAGAAAAGATTGACCGCAGTAAACATCGCGCCAAAAAAACCACCCACATTGCCTGCAGCGCGGCGCACGATAAAAAACGCTGGAATAACACATAACGCAGATATCAACGCACCAACATACAGAAACGCGCCCATCAAACTGATATCGCTAAATATACTCATCACTTTATAGACGACAACACCGATATAGGGATGCAAATTGTTTTCAACAAACGAGCCTTCAGGCGCGGGTTTGTAGCTGTCGAAATGCATGCCGTCACGCAGCTCAGTGCCAACACTGCCATACTCAAGCAGGTTGCGCGACTGGCGGAAATAATAATAGGGATCGATGCCCAAAAGATAAGTCTGCCCAGTTGGATCCTGAAATTGTTGTTTAAATTGCTGGGAAGTAGCTTGAATTTGCTGTTGAATAGCATCATTATTCTCCTCAAGAACCTGCGCGAAATCTTTGTCGATGAGTGCATTTTTATTTTCCGGCGGCAAATTAGGAAATTGTTGGTTTATCTGATTCTCGATTTGGTTTCGATAAAAGCGGTGAACGCTGTCCGTTGCCCAGAATTCCGTTGCAGGCAAATCAGCGACTTGTGCACGAATCTGAAACGCAAAAATAAAAACTCCAATGAGAACCACAGCAGGAA
>DATDXM010000100.1:0-6187 GCA_035289325.1 Candidatus Nanoarchaeia archaeon | reverse complement strand
CCAAGGTACGTGTCGAGCACCACAGTGCTGACTAGCTCTTTACTGAGTGAGGCTGTGGCCCTTAAAACAAATTCGCTGGAATCTCCGAGGCAGTCGCCGAGCGAGATGCAAGAAGAGCACTTCTTAGCATCGATTTCCTTCGATTAAAAAAGCAAAATTCCAATTATTACACTTCGAGAAATCGACCGAGCGAATGACAGTACCGAGCGAAGGCTCGAAAATCCGCAGATTTTGGAGCTGCCAAAAGCAAAGCTTTTCAGCACGAGAACTTTTCAATATCGCCTATAGTTACAATCGCTTTGCACTCTTCGACCAGCCGCAGCTTGGGCGGGCTCGGCATCGAGTGCATAAAGTATTTCAGTACATGACGGCGCCAATGAGATGCTTTTCATGCGAAGAAAGGTTTTACATTTTTGAAATGTAATTTGACAAATTCTTCAGGCGGCAGGCTGCTTTGCTTCAACTGTTTAAGCGCGTCTGTAACATGTGTACTGCCTCTTGGAATAGTAAAGCCTGCACGCTTGCTGAGCGTGTCCATCTGTTTCAGTGCATGCGCACGCGCGAGAATGGATGCTGCGGCGACTTCTGGATATTTTGACTCCGCATGTGTTTCCATGATGTCACCAACAGTACAGCCTGGAAATTTATCGATGATATGTTTGCCTGGCTTGAGCGCGATGAAACATTCACGGTGCAGAGCGTTTAGAAGAGCAGTAAGATCATCTGAAACGAGATTATATGTTTTTGGGAAAACACTCTTGATGTGGCATTGCGCGATTTTTTCTATCTGCGGCGCGAGTGAGAGAATGATTTTGTCGGTGAGCGTTTTTGAATCACGGACGCCGAGATCGATGAGCTTTTTTCTTATGTTTTCATCTGCTTTGACTGCTGCGACGACAATGCCGCCGAATGTGTCGCCTTTTAACGCTTCGTCCGAGCCGATGATGTGCATGAAGGTGGAATATGGAATGAGTATAAAAGGGTGACGATTACTGTTTTTTTGCAATTGCAATCCAACCAAACTGAGTAAGCGGCTCGATTGCAACTTTTGCGTTTGTTTTTTCAAGCATCTCAGCTACGTCTTTCTGGCTAAATCTTCGGGAATAGAATCCTTCATTTGTGCAGACAGCTATGCCATCATCTCTGATCTCTTGCAATCGAAACTGTTGGTTTATGGAATTTTGAGTTAACGCTGGAAGTAGAAAGTCAACAGCAATTACAGGAAGAAATATAAAAATTGCGCAATCATTTCAGTTCAATTATCCGTAATGTAGAATTTCTCATCATGTTTGAAGATGACTTATTATATGATCCTTATCCGCTGCAAAAGAAAGAGCGAGATAAATTGATGGTTCTCCAAAAAATCACTTGAACTAAAATAAAACCACTTGGTTTCAGAAAAGTTTAAATAGTCATGAATGAGATTAAGCTCTAATGAAGCAATCAAAGAAAAGAAAAGCAAGCTATAACGAGCTTTCAGCATCTGCAACAAGGATAGCAAACCTGTTTTTTGACTGCCCGACAAAAGAATTTACATTTAACGAAGTATGCAAAGCTGCCAGTACGTCAAAGACTACGGCAAAACATGCCATTGAAAGCTTTATTGAGCAAGAGCTTACTACGAGAAAAGTAATAGGGAAATTATGGCTTTTAACAGCCAATAAAAAATCGAAGTCATTTATTCGATCAAAAATTGCACGTAATTTGAGCTTAATTTTTCACGTAGGATATACAGGCAATACTCTCATAGATTTTATTCGACAACAATATCCGGGTGCTAAAGCAATAATATTATTTGGAAGCTATAGAAAAGGTGATGACATCGAAAGTAGTGATATAGACATAGCTGTTGAAATATCGGGCAATAAGGAAATTGAAATTATTAAATTTGTTAATCTCAATATAGGATACAGAAAAAATGTTTTAGTAAATCTTCACCTGTTCTCTAGAAACAAAATAGACCTAAATCTTTTTTCCAATATTGCAAATGGCTTTGTACTGGATGGCTTCCTTGAGGTGCGACCATGAGAGAGCGTATCCCAGACATGGCAAAGGCTCAAAGCCTTGTAGAAGCAAGCACTCAGGAAATGAAGTATATAGAAAAACTTGAGGTAACAGAAGAAAGTGCCGCGACTATAATTAGCCGTATTTACGAATGCTTCAGGCGCCTTGGAGAAGCGCTTTTAGTTTTGCAAGGATTAGATGATGCCGACCATGAAGCCTCTATTAACGCACTTATTAACTTACATGTCAAATCAACCAGCCCGGTTCAAGTTTTGTCGAATCTTCGTGAACAAAGGCATAATATTAACTACAAAGGCTTCATTCCGTCCATTACTGATCTGGAGGATGTCATCTCCATGAAAAAAACATTGTGGAAACCGATTTTGGAAGAAGTGAAGAGAAGATTAAGCCAAAGTTAAACTTCAATACTCCCCTAATTTCTTCTGCTTTTTTTCAGTGACTGCATCTTTATACGACTGCCATTGTTTCCTGAATAATGTTGGGTATTTGTCATGGTGATGCTTCAAAAAATCCTGCGTCAGCTGATCGGTCATGTATCCCGAGCCAAAGTCAATGCCAATCTGTTTCTTCAATTCTTCAACAATGCGATCGCGCGTTACTTTTGCCAGAATAGATGCAGCTGCGACGGGAATGTGCTTTTCTGCTTTGTGCTCCAGAACAAGATTGATTTGTTTGTTTTGCAGCAGATTGAGCAAATAGAGTTTATACGCAGGAATGTTTGGGCTGGGACAGTCAACAATTGCATTTTTTGTGCTGAGCTCATTAATTATTTCAGCAGCTTTGTGCGCTTCCAGCCAATTGAGATTTAACCGCGCAGAAGAAAGAGCCGCGTCAATACTTGCAGGATCAAGAATCACAATTTTGTGCTGATACGCCTGAGCAAGAATTAAGCCATACAGCGCGCTGCGCTTTTCTGCAGTAAGCAGCTTGCTGTCTTTGACGCCCGCGTCCTGAAGAATTTTTTCAGACTCTTTACTGAGAACAACACCAGCCATGATTAATGGACCCAGAACAGGGCCTCTGCCGGCTTCGTCAATGCCAAGAGTGAGTGAAACACTCAACTCCGGACTAACAGAACTCACAGACGTTTTTTCCTTTTTTGATGACTTTAGGCTTTTTGGCATCTTTTTTCTTTTTCTTTTCCATTGCGCTCACCTCGGAAAAAATAAAAGCAATTGAGATTTAAAAATCTTGTTGTTTACTTGTATAACCAAGCTGAGTCCAGAAATCGTTGAGTTGTCTTGTGTCTGGCTCTGCGACATAGCCATCGATAGAACATTGGGTCTTGAGCTTTGCTTTCAAAAGTTCTGCAAACTTTTCTGCCACTTCTTGAGGAATGCTATAATATTTGCCAGATGCACCATCGAGAACAAGCTGATTTCCATCTGTGTACAGCTCAGTATGACAAAGCCCACCGCCAACAACCGTTTTCACTGAAAGATCAAAGCATTCAACCAAAGCAGGGTGTGATCTTGTCAGCCCAACATGGAGTGTTACAGTGTTATTCACAACAGTTACGACAGAACGATGCATAACGCTTTCTGGCTGATTAATACTAAGGCGCTCCGAATCAATTGAAATCATCCCAAGCCTATATTCAAGCATATCTTCTGACATAACATCAGCTGCTTAAGGTTGCTTTATAAGCATTATGCAAAAATAAACTAACAGTGCAAGCATCGATAAGACGATTAACTGTTGCTTCAAGCTCTTGAGGTGATGCAGCTTTGCTTAAAAATTCTACAGATCTTTTCTTCCACTCGGGACTTTGTTCGTTTCCTGACATTGCCAATGCAGGACCTTGATAACCAGCATTACGAAGAGTATCATAGACTTGCCAACCTTTTTCTTGAGTAGGATTTAAATCAGTATCTAAAATAACTAAACCTAGATCTTTATTTGCTTGGTATTGAAGTAAAGCTTCTGCTCCACCTGAAGCAGCCAAGGGTTCATACTTTTTGCTTACAGACATAAGAGTTAAAGAAGTATCTTCAGCAACCGAAGGATCATCATCAACAATTAATACTTTTACCATGTTAGGATGTATGTTGTGCCCCTATTTAATTATCTTTCTCAGGTAAGTTTGCTAAATTTAGATGTTTGTAAGCTCAGAGGCTTCCTCTGAAAAAACAAATGTTTATAAAGAAATTAGGACGAGGTGGAGTTATAGCGGGGTAGAGCAGTCAGGAGTGCTCGGCGGGCTCATAAGAGTTCCTGAGGGACCCGCAGAAGATGTCAAGTTACGGCTTGCATCTCGGGAGGTCGGAGGTTCAAATCCTCTCCCCGCTATTTTATTTTATAGCAACGATGCTTTCTCAGCCTTTTTCAGATGTTTTGGACTTTTAAACCCAATAATTTGCATCCATCGTTTTACGTTATCATGACGATTTATTTCAATTCTGTTGATTATGCTGAAACCATTGGAAAGACGTGTGTCTTTCATTATATAGTCGAAATATCTCCTACTGTGAATTCCCAAATGTTCTAGTTCATCGGCAATTTCACTCATAAATTCTTTAGATTTAGATGATCCAGAAATCACAGGATAGAATGGATTTTTACGACTGCCACGTTTTAATGAAATACAGAAATCAGTATCAGCAAGTCCCCTAATGAATGATATTTTCAGTTTGTTGTCAGTTTTGAATAATTGAGGAATCCTCAATGTAGAATATTTCTTTCCGCAAGGAAGTCCAATAACATCTCTAAAGAACATAAGCAACCCTAAAGAGTGTATACGAAACCCATATGTTGTGTTTGAGTCGTGCATCTTCATTTCTAATTTAAGATTGAAGAGTTCTTTGAATAAATTGCTTAAAATTTTGTCATAGAGGGGTTTTCATCGGTAGGATTACCAACACATTTGATTACATAATCATGCTTCTCTTCACGAATATAGATACTACCATCACCTGCAAGGATTCCACACACATACGCTAACTTTTCACTCACTTTGATTGGCAAGACCAATTCTTTAATCCTGTCTTTCGGACTGAATCTAACACACGAAATATCCAATTCTACCATCTTTGCTTAGGAGTAGGGGGAATTTAAATAGCTCACGCGCACATCTGTCCAGTGGCTAGTGGCTATGATCGATAATTTATTCTAAAAACCTTTAAATACTGTATAGTAAAACTTCTTCTCACGCCGAGGTCGCATAATCTGGTAGTGCGCTGGATTGCTACAATTAGCGCGTGTTTGAGAATGCATCTGCAGAATATGAAAACACGTTCCGCGCAGACATTCAGTGCCCTCACGGGCATATGGGTTCAAATGTGTGATGTGAAAGCATCATGCTGTGTTTCCCATCCTCGGCGTTCAGTGTGTCACTACACACGCCGTAGGGGACAGAAGTGTCCCCTACGCTTATTTATATGCGATTTCTACAGGAGGTACATCGATGGATATACACAACTACGTGGGAAAATTGGAGCATGCATGTGCCAATCTTTCAACAGTAGCAGATATTTCTGAGCGCAACCGTGACATCCTGATGAAGCTTGCGCAGCATCTGATCATCCAAAACTACAGTAAGCCACGCATAATGAAGTACATTTATACAGGGCGCTTTGTTTGCCGTCAATTTAGAAAAGATTATGATAAATGGACAGTAGACGATGTGCAGCAATACCTTGCGTGGGTACACCAGCGTAGCCGCTCGCCTTGGACTGCACAATGGTATAAAGTGTTCATTAAGCGGTTAATGCAGTTCGTTCATGGCATGGATGGAAAAGAGTACCCAGTGCTCGTATCAAAAATAAAACTGAATTTTCCAAGCAACTTGCTAAAGCTCCCTAATGAAGGTGAACTGCTCACTCCCGAAGATGTAAACAAAATCATAGGAGCTTGTAAAAATTCGCGGGATAGGGCGTTTGTAGCCACTCTGTACGAATCAGGATGCCGCATCAGTGAGTTGGGAAATATGACCATAAAACACGTAAAATTTGATCAGTACGGAGCGGTGCTGTCAGTTATAGGCAAAACAGGTGCCCGGCAAGTGCGCGTCATTAATTCGACGTCGTACTTGTCAACATGGCTCCATGACCATCCTCTCAAAAATAGCAGAGATATGCCTTTATGGGTTACTATTGAAGGAAAGCGCCATTTACAGGTGAGATATCAGCGCTGGCGTCAGTTGCTTATGGAGTTAGGTACAATA
>DATDXM010000099.1:0-11460 GCA_035289325.1 Candidatus Nanoarchaeia archaeon | reverse complement strand
CCAAGGTACGTGTCGAGCACCACAGTGCTGACTAGCTCTTTACTGAGTGAGGCTGTGGCCCTTAAAACAAATTCGCTGGAATCTCCGAGGCAGTCGCCGAGCGAGATGCAAGAAGAGCACTTCTTAGCATCGATTTCCTTCTAAAACGACAGTTTTGGTGTTGTATAGATAGATGTGTGAAATCGACCGAACGGCAGTGCAGGTACGTGTCGAGCACGAAGTGCTGACTTGCTTTTTACTAAGCGAACTTTTCAATATCGCCCTACCCCCTCAAAAACATCCGTTCTAATTCTTCCCGTGTCACGTTGATGAACACAGGCCGCCCATGCGGGCAATGAAACGGTAACGTACAATGTTCAAGTTGCCCGAGCAATGTATACATCTGTGGAATAGTGCAAACATCCCCTGCTTTAATCGACGCCCTGCATGCCATGCGTGTAATGACTGATTCAGCCTTATTCAAAACAGCGGTCGTTTTCCCTTCGCGCAACTGCCCCAGCACATCAGGCAGCACGTCTGACGGCTGCAGCCGCCCAAAAATAGAGGGCACACTTCTCACGCGCACACTATTGCCGCCAAAAGCTTCAACAAAAAATCCAAGTTCTGCAAGCTCATCTATCTGTTCGCTCACAAAGAGTGCATCTGCCGCAGATAACTCAACAATCACCGGCTCAAGCATCATCTGCGGCTTGACTGCTTTTTTCATGTAGTCGTGCATGAACTGCTCATATAACACGCGTTCCTGAACAATATGCTGGTCGATAATCAACAGTCCTTCTGCTGTCTCTGCAATAAAGAATGTATTGTGCACCTGTCCCAGCAGTCGCAGCGCAGGTATATGTGATCTCTCCACCAGCACAGCCGAGCGTTGCATCATCGGCACATTCGAAGATAGCACTGCCTGCGTACTCGTCTCAAATCGTCTATCGAATCCCTTCGTCAGCTGCATCTGTTCCTGCATGGCCTGCATTTCAACCGCAGGAATTAAATTCTCTTTTTCCAGCACATCTCGGACTGCATGATACACAAAGCGATACACAACATCGCTTTTCTCAAATTTTATCTCTTTTTTCGTCGGGTGCACATTGACATCAATCATTGACGGATCAACGTCAATTCTCAAAAGCGCAAACGGATGCCGATGGATAAACAGCACAGCATGATACGCTTCATGCAGCGCATGCTCAATCAGCGGGCTTTTGACCAGCCTGCCATTCACAAAAAATGTTTGATGGTCTTTATCCGAGCGTGTTATCGTTGGCTTTGACACAAGCCCTTGGACGCGAATAGCCTCAGTATCTTTGTTCACCGGCAGAAGCTCTTTCGCAATCGCTGCACCATACACTTTGGCAATTGTTTGTTTCACATCATCCGTTTTTTCCGTCGACAAAATTATTTTGCCATCATTCACCACCCGAAATGAAACTGTCGAATAAAAGAGCGCGTATCGTGTCACAATATCGAGGATCTGCGCAGCCTCAGTCCCATCACTTTTCATGAATTTGCGCCGTGCAGGCGTATTAAAGAAGAGCTCATGTACATCAATTGTCGTTCCTTCTGGACTTCCTACTTCCTCATTCCTCTGCAAAACCCCGCCAGATACGGTCACCCTCGTCCCTGCCACTTCTCCTTTTTCTTTCGTCGTCAACACAAAATGTGATACTGCTGCAATGCTTGCAAGCGCCTCTCCTCGAAAGCCAAGCGTGCGTATGTTAAATAGGTCACCTGCCTGGCGTATTTTGCTGGTCGTATGCCGCTGCACACAGAGCAGTGCATCCTCGCTCGACATGCCGCATCCATTATCTTTTACCCGAATCAGCTCTTTGCCTGCTTTCTTTATATCGACATCAATCGCTGTTGCGCCTGCATCGATTGCATTCTCCACAAGTTCTTTAACAACACTTGCTGGCCGCTCAATAACTTCGCCTGCGGCAATTTTGTTGACGATGTCTTCGGATAGCGAAATTATCTTTCCCATACCAAACCGAGAGAAGCAGCTATTAAAATAACTTTGCTTAAGTTAACATTCATCGCAATTTATTTAAACAAGTATTACTTTTCTTATCTTATGACTGTGACAATTAAAGGTGTAGATATGGAAATCTGGAAGAAGTTTAAGGCGGATGCAGCCATACATGGCCAGTCAATAGCAGAGCATTTCACGAATGTCGTAAATCAGCACTGTGTTAGTCTATCTTGGGAAGATGCATTCAAAAGTGCTCAGCAACTGCGTCAGAAGTCGGGAAAATGGCAAGGCTCAGAAGAGATTAGGAAATGGCGGGCAAAACGTGTGTTATAGACAGCTCAATCGCAATCAAATGGTTTGTCGAGGAGCATGACTCAGATGAAGCCGTTGAGCTGCTCAAGCGGTTAAATGAAAAACAAGTAAACGTAATAGTTCCAGATTTAATCCTCTATGAAATAGCTAACAGTTTGCGATGGAACTCAAAATTCAATCAAGACGATGTTGAAGAAGCATTAAGGGATATTGCGGGTTTTGGGTTTCAAATTCTTGCACCAACATCCGAGCTGATAAACAGCGCTATTGTAATCGCCTATGCAACAAAATGCACCGTCTATGATGCAGTATTCATCGCGCTCGCGAAAATGTATGGGTGTGCTCTCGTTACTGCGGACCAAAAATTAACAAGCCTGATGGGAAGTCTTACTTTAAAAGAAGCTTTAAAATTGATTTATACTAAGAGTAATTAATTTTCGTACAAATTAATTACTCTTGTACGCTAAGAATACTGCTGTATTCTGGCGTGCCAAAAATCCTCGGGATTTTTGTGCATATACAAAAGCACATTAATAATCTCCGATTATTAAGTGCTTTTAGTATAGTTCTTACCTCTCAAGCTTCCTCTGCATCTCAACCGCCTTCTCAACCACCGCTTTCGGCATCCCTGCAAGCCGCGCAACATGAATCCCATAGCTTTTGTCTGTGCTTCCTTTCACAATCTTATGCAAGAACACAACTTCATCGCCGTCCTCTTTCACCGCAACCGTCGTATTCGTCACATTAGGATGTTCGTCAGCAAGCTTGTTCAGCATGTGATAATGTGTTGCAAACAGCGTTTTCGCTTTCACCTGCTGCGCAATATATGCTGCAACACTCCAAGCAATGCTCATGCCGTCAAACGTCGAAGTTCCGCGGCCAATTTCATCCAAAATAATCAAGCTTTTATCCGTCGCGTTATTCAATATGTTTGCTGTTTCCGTCATCTCCACCATGAATGTTGACTGTCCAGATGCAAGATCATCTGCCGCACCTACACGGGTAAATATCCTGTCAACAATGCTCATCCTCGCGGCATCCGCCGGCACAAAACTGCCCATGTGTGCTAACAACGCAATCAATGCAACCTGCCGCATAAATGTGCTTTTGCCCGCCATGTTCGGCCCCGTAATTATCATGAGCTCATTTTTTTTCATCACACAATCATTGGGTACAAATCTCTCGATCTGGTCAAGCACCGGATGCCGTCCATTTTTAATCTCGATCTCACCTGAATCATCAAGTATCGGCCGCACAAAACGGCATGCTGCAGCAACACTTGCCAGCGAGCACAACACATCAAGCAGCGCAATCTGCCGTGCAACTTCCTGTATCTGCGCAGTTTTCTCAATAATGCGTGCGACAATTGCCTGAAACAAGTCATATTCTCGTATAACAATACGTTCTTCCGCATGCAAAATAAGGTCTTCCTGCTCTTTCAGCTCCTGCGTAATGTATCGTTCACCATTTGCAGTCGTTTGTTTTCGAATGTAATGTGCAGGCACTTTTTCAATCTGTGACTTGCTTACCTCGATGAAATATCCAAACACGTTGTTGAATTTGATATGCAGCGTTTTAATTCCAGTCTGCGCTTTCTCTTTCTCCTCAAGCCCTGCAATAGTCATTTTCCCGTTCTTCTTGATGTCATGCAGCTTGTCAAGTTCAGCATCATATCCTCGCCGGATCATGCCGCCTTCACGGACGCTGAGCGGCGGCTCGTCGGTAATTGCGTGCGCAATAACTACGGCAACGTCACTCACATCAGGCATCTCCGCCACTTTTTTCAGCAGTTCTGTCGCATTCTGAAACTTTTGCTTAATCTGGAGCGCTGGTTCAATTGATTTTCTCAGCGCTAACAAGTCTCGAGCGTTTGCTGCGCCATACACAATCCTGCTGATAATTCTTTCAATGTCAAGGATGCCTTTCAACAGCTGATTAATCTCCGCGTGCGTAATTGCCTGTGTTTTTATCCATTCCAGCGCATCAAGCCGCTGGTTAATTCGTGCAATATCACGCAGTGGCTCTTTGATCCATTTGCGCAGCAGCCGTGATCCCATCGGCGTCTGCGTTTTATCAATAACAAAGAGCAGTGTTCCTTTTGTGGACTGGTCGCGCATGTTCTTGCTCAGCTCAAGATTGCGCTGCGTCGTCCCATCAACAACCATGACCTCTTTGAGCGGCATCACAAATATCTTGCTGATGTAGCTGAGGTTTGCTTTTTGTGTTTCGATGATATGCGCAAGCAGTCCCCCAGAAGACTGTACCATCAATGTATCTTCGATTCCAAATCCATGAAGGCTGTGCATCTTGAAATGGTCGGTAAGAATTTTTCTGCATTTCTCTTGTCTGAACGCTGCATCCTCAACGGTATTTAAAAATATTTTATGCTGTGCTAATCCGTCGATGATCTCCTTATTCACCGCAAGGCTCGCAGGCATGATACATTCAGCGGGGCTAAATCGTACAAGCAGCTGCTGCAATTCAGGAACAGAACATTCCGCAGCAAAAAATTCCCCTGTCGATATGTCACACAGCGCAGCAGCAATCATCTCATCATGAGCGTACAACGCCATCACATAATTGTTGCTTCGCTCGTCGAGCATGCTGTGTTCCATCACCATACCTGGCGTCACGATACGCACAACGCCTCGCTTCACCAACCCTTTTGCAAGCTTTGGATCTTCCAGCTGTTCAACGATTGCGACTTTATGGCCATTCTTGACGAGTTTGGCCAAATTTGGCTCTAATGAATGATAAGGAATGCCTGCAAGTGGCGCTCTTTTCTCACCCGCACCGCGTGCCGTCAGCACAATATCTAGTTCTTTTGACACCAGCTTTGCATCGTCGTAGAACGTCTCATAAAAATCTCCCATGCGAAATAAGACAACACAATCGGGATGCTGTTTTTTGACTGCAACAAATTGCCGCATGCCGGGCGATAATTTGTCTGCAGGCGTGTCAAGATACGTTTCCATAGCTTCAACAGGCTTTACGTTCACAGGTAGAAACTGTGTTAAATCCAAAAAACACCCCCTGAAAGCGCAGGAATAAGTTTGGTATAAATAGTTTGCGATGGTCTAAT
The DNA here is from genome assembly GCA_035289325.1 of Candidatus Nanoarchaeia archaeon. Taxonomy (GTDB): domain Archaea; phylum Nanobdellota; class Nanobdellia; order Woesearchaeales; family JAGLXL01; genus DATDXM01. The sequence continues at coordinate 6,100 of DATDXM010000099.1, read as the reverse complement.
TATGGTACACTCGCTATTCGAATGAGCCAAAAAGCATTTATAGTAGCTCCTCCTAAAAGCAATTATGGTACCAGAACTCCAGCATGTTATGGAAGAGCTCAAAAGTATAAAAAAGGAACTGCACTTCATTAAAGAGCATATGGTAGATGCCGACACAATCTTAACAGCAGATGAAAAAGTTTTGCTTGATGAAAGCATAAAACATGAAAAAGAGGGAAAATTAGTCTCTCTTGAAGAGCTAGAGAATGTTCGAAGTAATGCTTGATAAGCAAGCTGAAAAATTTCTTAAGAAATGTGAAAACTCATTGTTCGTCAGAATAAATTCTAAACTCAAAGAACTTAAATTAGTTGCCGTGCCACACGATGCAAAGAGAGTTCACGGCTATTCTGTGTTAACCTTTAGAATTCGAATTGGGGATTATCGAGCACTTTACAGAGTCAACTATTCAGATAGTAGGATTGTTGTAGTAAAAATTGACAAAAGAGGCGCAGTGTATTAACTTTTTCATGTATCTACAACACCCTCTTCAGCACCTGCGGCACCACAATAACAATAACTTTCGCCACCAGAATCACAATCATCCGTGCTCTCAACCCACGACGCTGTTCAACCGGCGTTCTCATTGTCTGCAGCAGCGTCAGCGCAAGCATGATTGTAAGCACAATCGCCCCACCAAGTGACACAACATCATATGCAGTCATCCCGCTCACCAATCTGCAATCTCCATCACCAGCAACACAATCAGGATCACAAACATCATCCTCTACTCGATCGCATAGCCCATCTTCGCTTCCAGACTTGCAATCCTGGGGGCAGCTTGCATAATTCTCGCTGCGCTGGCATAACCCATCATTTGTGCACAACTTTCCCAAATCTTCCTCATAGAGCCATTGATCATTGCGGTAAATTCGTAATTTCTTCGCATCCTGTGTATACGGTACTTTTATTGACACAGGCACTTGTGCAACTGGCTGAAATGGGTCAAGGATAACAAACGACGCAGGAACTTTTTTCGCTTGAATTATTTCCCCATTCGCATCATTAATGGTAATTGCAAATTCTGTATTAGCCGCTTCACTACGTTCAGGGCTTCCAAAAAATGTCCGCATGTTATACAGATACACATCACCGCTTTGATTAATCAAAAAGTCAAATTCAACCATCGGCTCTGCAGCAGCAATGTTCAGCAAAAGTATATGCAAAAACATACACAGTCCAACATATACCAGCAATTTACTCTTCATGAACATCACCATATGCATCATAGCCGCCTGTCCTGTCAAGCCCGCATTCTGCACCTCTGCTGTATCCCATGATGCTGTAATGCACCGAGCCCTGACAAAAATTTTCTACAGGCTCGCCTTCGTAATCTCGATGTGTTGGTGTATTCCCTTCACAATCATCAATTGTTTTATCGCAATACTCCGGCCATGCATTTTTGCACGTGTCGCCTTTTACAAATCCCCGCTGCTCTTTCCAGATGGTAAACGAGTATTCATCACACAAATCGTACGTATGCCCTAATTCATGCGCCACGATGCCTGGTCTGTCCGTGACATCGCTTCCGCCAATCTTGAATCCAAGGCTTGCAAACATCACTTTGCTGCCGAAAAACGCACGTCCGCCATCATAAGAGTTTGACAGCCCTATTGCCCGCTCGTAATCCACACCGATAGAATCTGCATACTTGTCTGCGCAGCTTTTTATTTTTTGGTGATGTGACGCGCTGAACGGGTCAATCTTTGTTATTTTGCAGTCTTTCATGCTTGCCAACGGAACGCGAATAATTCCTACATTTAACCCTTTGAATGGCGTAATCTCAAGAAAAATTTGTGTCCGTTCGGCAACTCTGAATTCAAATTCTTTGTCTTCCTTCCAGTTTCCTAGCGGCACAAAAACAATATAGTAGTCGCATGACAAGTCTTTCGCACAGTCTTTTTCCACCGTGGGTGTTTTGAGCTGCACAATCGGCTCAGCAGGCGCTGCTTGCGCAGGAGTGGTCTGAACAGATTTCTGTGGTGCTGCTGGCTCGGGTGCTTCTTTTTCAGTCGCAACTGTTACCCTATTCCGTGAATCAACAGTCAGCGTTACTCCTTCTTCTATATCAGACGAAAACCCCAGAAAGTCCATCAAGAAGTATACCCCTGCCGTTAGCATCACGACTGCAATCACAACAGCGACAATGGTGCTGATGGATAAGCTTAATCCCCCTTTTTTGAACATGAGCACATGATTGTTTTATGCTATAAAAAGGTTGTTCTTATCCCGAAAATAATACATCTTTATTAATCGCCATGATTTCTGCACACCAATGTCCTTCACAAAGCCTCAAACCGTATTGTTTTACGTTCTCATCGCGCTTATCCTATTAATGGTCGCGTTCTCCGTGCTCGCCATCAAAGATAAAGGCCAGCAGGGTTACCAACAATGTGTGCAGGAAAAATGTGACACAAAAGGGCAAGACTTCTGCCAGAAGCCGCGCGAGCAAAACAATTGCTGCCAGGGCGCAGGTGGTCAGCTCGCCCAGAATCAGAATGGGTTTGTTTGCGTGTTTGAGTAAAAAATTTGGTTAAATATATAAACAAAGCTATCCTAAAGAGGAGTATGCAAATAGAACTACCAGCAGATACATCAGAGAAAGTGAAAAAAGCGTCTGATTTCTTAGGAATAGAAAAAAAAGAATTAGTTGATCGTGCAATTTTGGTTTATCTCGACGATGTAAAGAAACTCATCGAGCTTAAGAAAGAAATGAAAGAATGGGATATGCTCAGCGATGAAGCGCTTGCTGTTTTTGACAAATCCTTATGAAAAAAGGCGAAATCTGGTTAGTCGACATTCCTTCTGCAAATGGTCATGAGCAAACAGGAAAAAGACCTGCAATAATTTTGGCAGACACTCAAGTAAATGTTACAATCGTAGTGCCAATAACTTCAAATTTGCAGGCACTCAGATTTCCTCATACTCTAGAACTTAAACCAAGCAGCAGCAATGGCTTAAGCACTGTTTCGGTCTGCCTCATTTTTCAGATAAGGGCAATTGATAAGAAAAGGCTCAATAAGAAGATCGGCATGTTGGAAGACTCGAAAGCTTCAGAACTTGACAACATGATTAAATTATTTTTATCATTATAGCCTAAACCACCCGAAACACTACAAACATATTTTCCTTCTGGTATACAGGCACAAACAGCCCTGACCGAGTAATCTCATCATATCGTTGCGGCAATAATGTCTGCGTCTCGTTCTCGCCGAATGGGTTCTTAAAGTGCTTGTAATCCATCTGCGCGTTCACTAAAAAATAATCATAATCTCTTTCTTTCATGAATGTATGCAGTTCCTGCGCGCTTTTATGTAAAATATCTTTCCTGAATTCAATCAAATCAGCGCACCAGACGCAGCTGAACGCCCCATAGCCGATGGCGAGCTTGTCCCGTGGCGAATACAAAAACACGTTTGAGCCAAGCTCGATGCTCTTGAACCATGCGCCATACTCAAACGGCTCAGCATTATTTGTAAATGCGCCTGATGTCGGCCAAAGTGCAGTATTAACGCTATATTTTGGATATGCCGACGTCATCACGACGCCAAAAACGACAAGCGCACCAATGATAAATGTCTGGAGTGGAATCTTCTTTGGAATCTGATATAACACATACAGCCCTTCTGCTGCAAGCAGTGCAGCGGGAATAGATAAAAACATCCACAACCTGAACGATCCGCGCGCAACTGAAATCGGAAATGTTGTTCCATTCACACCCCAGAATGTATAGATGAGCCAAAACAATGCAACTGCTTTCCACATATGTGGTGCACTAACAATCTCTTTTCTGTATCGTAACAGGAGATACACCACAGCAATCAGCACAAGCACGCAAACAACTGCGCCAATCCCAATCGCATTGTTGATTGCATTTGTATGCTGCGCAAAAAAGAAGTCATCAAAGCCATACGCTCGTGATCCACTGCCCCCTGGGTTGGTAAATGCTCCGATGAGCTTTCCAATAGTGCCAGAGCTTGCTGCAGTATCCGTCAAAGCTGTCGTCGAAACATCGGCTACTTCACCGCCTCCAACTTTATAATATGCAAGAAATGTGGAAACCCCATACTTTACAAGAAGTGATCCCCACCACAGCAATGACGCGAAAAAGCCAGCAATCAGAGCAACAAATCCATAAACAAAAACTGAACCCTGAGCTACAGAGACTACAACCAGATAAATAAAAATCATGATCGACAGCGTCAGCGGCTGCGACACATTTTGTGTCACCCAAATGCTTCCCACAAGAATGCCTGCCAGATACAACCATTTTTTATCTTCCCGTAAATGCTCGAATGCAGTCATCAGTGGGAAAAACAATGTGATGCCCAGCGCATGCGCCCAGATAAAATGAGTTAAATATGACGGCAGTGCTGCAAGCACAACCGCTGCAAACAGCGCTTTATTTCTGTCGCCGGTAAACACACGTGCAAACGTGTAAAAGAACACAAACCCAAGACAAATAATCAGCGCATTAAAAAATTTCAGCGTCCAATTCAAATCCGCAGCAGTCTGGTGTAATATCCCCAACAGTATGTCATAGGCTGGCGGATACGGATCAATATACGACAGTAAATCATCAATTTTTCCGTCACGAACTGAGTGCGGCGGGTCATACGCATTCTTCTCCAGCGACACATATTTGGCGCCAACCGCATGCCCCCACGGGTCTTCATCTTCAAGATAGGGGTATGCAAATGCACCGGATGCATAAATGTACAGCCATGCTGCAGCAACGACAAGCACAAGGCTAAAAACAATTGTTGATTTCTTCAGTTGAAATTTCTCCTGAGAAAAAAAGTTTTCCTTTTTATACAGTTTCCTACCCAGCACAAATAATGGAAACCCAACGCTCAATACAAGAAAGATTTTCCAGTCCAATGGCACGTGAAAGAAATTAAGAATAATAGCCAGCAGCGGAAAAACCCCCATGCCCATGCCAATCCTTAAAAAAAAACGTTCCAGCGCATTTTCAGATTTATCGTTGAGCCAGTAGGTTGCCGTGAAGCCAAGTCCCCAAAAATATACAAAAAACAGAATTGTGGTGAGAACACTAATCATAATTACTATGAACTGCCTGCATATTTAAGATTATCGATGGTCAACGAACGGTACTGATACACATTCACTCCATAAATTTCTCCCGAAAAGCTTCGTTCAAAATTCTTGTCCAGCAAATCCTTATAGTAGTCCCCCGTCCCGTGATTCTTCGACAGCACCAGCCAAAATGACCTACCGCGCACCTTCTCAATCAGTATATCATCAGGAATTTGATAAAATTCAGAGCGGCTGGAATAGAGTGTTAAGTCAACAACATCAGCGTCAGAATAATATCTCTCCAGCAGCAGTGTATTGCTCCCTCCGCCGCGATCAAGCAGCATCAGCGGGTGCATCTCATATCCAGACTGTCTTTCAACAAATGCCATTGCACCTTTCCAATCTGGTTTTGTTATCGTCGTATAAAATACACCAAGTGAAAACGCCTGTGTTACAAGTATCATCCCTAATACAACCGCAACAGTTTTTCTGTCAAGCGAATTAATTTTCCATGCAGCCCACACATACAGCAGCGGCGCAAGAAACAGTGAATGTCGTATCAGAAAGTACGAATTGGTGATCGGCACCCGAAAAACAGGAACGCTCAGCAGCGATAATGGATACAGTGAAAGATATGCATATACAAAACAAAACACTACAACAAGCACAACAAAGCACCAGTTAGGTAATATCAGCCATGAACGCATCTTATTTCTCAGCAGAATCATTCCACCAAGCATCAAGCAGAACAGCACGCTCGGCATTGCAAAAACAAACAACCCTAATCCAGCGATCGCCTGCGGCACGCCATAACTGAGCAATACCTCTGATAGTCCACCATTTGCCCGTGCAAACTGGTCAGCCACGATAAAAGCAAGCGGTGCAGACAACAGCAGCGCACACGCAGTTAACATCATCCATCGCAATGTCGCTCTGCGATTCCACAACAATAAAAATCCATAAAAAACAATCACCACAACCGCAAGATAATTGGTATACAGCGCAGCAATCAGCGCAACAACATAA
>DATDXM010000098.1:0-2074 GCA_035289325.1 Candidatus Nanoarchaeia archaeon | reverse complement strand
GCTTCGTGCGCTGATTGGGATGATTGGCGCGTTTTCATAATTTGTGCTTTTAAGGAATTCTTTTATCTGCTTGTAATTGGCAAGCGCCTCTTCTTCGCTGACTAAATCAATTTTGTTTTGCAGCACAATAATATTTTTTATGCCTGCGATCTGGAGCGCCATGATGTGCTCGCGCGTTTGCGGCTGCGGGCATTCTTCTGCGGCGCTTACGAGCAGCAATGCGCCGTCTATGATTGTCGAGCCTGCAAGCATTGTTGCCATCAGTGATTCGTGCCCAGGTGCATCAACCAATGATATCTTTCTTAGGATTGTGTATTCTTTCTTTTCTAACTTTGCAACATGTTCTGTTGTATATTTACCGTCTTTTGTCTTTACGAATACTGTGTCAGCGTACCCTAAGCGAATTGTAATGCCGCGACGAAGCTCTTCAGAATGTGTGTCTGTCCATTTGCCGGACAAGCGCTCGGTCAATGTCGTTTTGCCGTGGTCGACATGGCCTACTAAGCCGATGTTTACTTCAGGCTGGATTTTGTCACTGGAAATTTCTTTTGGCTTTTCATGTGATTCTTGCTTCACTTCAGCATTTTCTGCCTTTGGTTTTGCTTTTCTTGGCATGGTGCGGAAAATTAAAGGTGTGTTTATAAATGTTTAGAGTTTTTCTAAAAACTCTGACACCTCAAAAACCAATGGTTTTTAAGGGGTTGTTGCGCTACCTGTTACATGCCCATCTACATCATCGAACATCTGGAAGATAAAGTATGGCCGTGGTGCCTCATCGAATACAAGCATATCTCGCAGATGGTTGGGAAGTCTCATGTTTGGTTCACTCATACTAGAAGTGCCGCGCTGAAGAAGTATGGCAGTGTTTTTTCTGAATCTGTTGCTGAACAATTCGCCAAAGGCAAACTCAAGAATGCGTGTGTGCTTGATCCTGTGGCGCCAAAAACATTGACACCTGGTGATGCGCAACAGTTTAACTATTTTATTTTTGGCGGCATCCTTGGCGATGATCCCCCACAGCAGCGAACGTCGCCTGAGCTGACATCTAAGATGCACGGCATTGCTGTGAGGAACATCGGAAAAAAACAGATGAGCACGGATACTGCGGTCTATGTCGTGCAACAGATTGTTTCTGGCAAGAAGCTTTCTGAATTACAATTTCAAGATGGCGTTGAGATTATTATTGGGAAGAATGAATCGACGCTGTTGCCGTATAGGTATGTCGTGAAGGATGGCAAAGTGATGGTTTCAAGAGAGTTGCTTATATATTTGAAGAAAAAGAGTGGATTGTAGGGGTTAAACTATCTCACTTATTTATTATTAAGTTGCCTGAACAGCTCTCTTGTTTTATCTAGATAAAAATTGTGGTAATATTTCTTAAAGCCTTCGGGCGTTTGTGCAATGTAAAATTTATCAGCGTCATAAATAATCTTCCCTTCAATGATTTTTGTATCGCCTAATTTTCTCCTATGTGGTCCTGAATGCGAAATCATAACAGCCAGCACTTTTTTTATTTTTTCTTGAGGATAGTTATACTCTTGCAAAATTTTTTCTGCAGCTGTCATAGATTTTTCAACATGGGTCTCGTATTTTTCATAGTTGATGTCATGAAATATTATCCCTAGCTTGAGAACCTCCAAATCACATTCAGGAAAAAACTTTGTCAGTTTGAGAGCAATCTTCATTACACTTTGGACGTGAGACCATTGATGATTTTCATCATGTTTTTCATATTCTTTTTTAGCGAGTCGCTCAGCCAGTTTTAGGATATTCATCGATAGCATTAGATGTACGCCCATTTAATAAATATAGCGATACTTTAAATAACCCATTCTGTCGTGCATGCTTATGAAGGCTGGTATTGTGCTTATTGCACTGTTGCTGATCTCTTGCTCACAAGAGCAGCCATTTATTGTCATTGGTGTGCTTTTACCGTTAACAGGCGACAATGCCGATGATGGAATTGCTGCACAGCAGGGAATTGAATTGGCAGTCAATGAAATCAACCAGCGCGGCATTCTTGATGCGCCGTTACGTGTTGTTGTCAAAGATACTGCGTGTGATCCAGTGAAAG
>DATDXM010000097.1:0-10652 GCA_035289325.1 Candidatus Nanoarchaeia archaeon | reverse complement strand
AAATAAATGTGCCTGTGCAACTTCTATGCCATTAAGGCGGCCGCTCGTATTCCCTAAAGTTGCGATCACGGAAGCAACTTGCCTATCGTTAGCAGGTTGAGAGCAGCTGACAAATTTTGTGCCGGGCACTTGCTGAACAATCTCAACTCGCAATGCGTCGTCCAGTGTCTCCCTTCTTATCCACTTCGGCAGCCACATATTTTATCCTGCTCTTAACCCAAATACTTCGGCCGAGCATCTTCCATCTCTTTCGCCCGCGCCTGGGTAAAATACTCTTTCATCTGCTCGTACATTTTCTCAATCTCTTCCGTGACACTTGGCCGTACTTTCTGCAGTGCTTCATCAAAATGTTTTTTGTACACTTTTTTTGCTTCCATGTCTTTGCGCAAAGCAAAGATCGCAGCTTCTCTGCAGATCGCTTCGATGTCTGCTCCAACATAGCCTTGTGTTTTTTCTGAAAGCTCTTTCACATTGACATCGTCATCGAGCGGCATCTTCTTGAGGTGCACACCAAATATTTTTTGGCGTGTCGCTTCATCAGGTACAGGAACTAATATGATGCGGTCAAATCGCCCTGGCCGCAGCAGCGCAGTGTCAACAATGTCTGGCCTGTTTGTTGCTGCAATCACAACAACATCCTGCAGCTCCTGCAAGCCATCCATTTCTGTTAATATTTGGTTTACCACACGCTCTGTCACATGGCTATCTGATGTCGCTCCTCGCTTTGGTGCAATACTGTCAATTTCGTCGAAGAAAATTATTGTGGGCGCAGTTTGGCGTGCTTTCCTGAACACTTCGCGCATTGCTTTTTCGCTTTCGCCGACCCACTTGCTGAGCATGCTTGGCCCATTCACCAGAATAAAATTTGCTTCGCTTTCTTTTGCAATCGCCTTTGCCAGCAGTGTTTTTCCCGTGCCGGGCGGCCCATACATCAAAATGCCGCGCGGCGGCCGTATGCCTAAACGCTGGAACGCTTTGGGATGCTTGAGTGGCCATTCAACTGCTTCAATTAATTCATGCTTCACTGTGTCAAGACCGCCGATATCGTCCCACCTTACATTTGGAATTTCTATCAATACTTCACGCATTGCGCTTGGCCGAACCGTTTTCAATGCGTCCTTAAAATCCTTCATGCTGACTTTTAATTCTTCCAGCACTTCTTTTGAAACAGGCTCTTCTTCGTCTAATTTTAAATCAGGCAGCACGCGCCGCAGCACGACCATTGCCGCTTCTTTTGTAAGTGATGATAGATCAGCGCCGACAAAACCGTGGGTGACTGCCGCAACTTGCTCGAGATTAACACCTTTTGCCAGCGGCATATTCCTCGTGTGAATTTTTAAAATATCTAACCTGCCTTCTTTGCTCGGCACATCAATCTCTATTTCACGGTCAAATCGCCCTGGTCTTCTCAGTGCTGGATCAAGTGCATTCGGCCTGTTCGTCGCTCCAAGTACAATAACTTTTCCGCGGCTTTGCAACCCATCCATCAAGCTCAACAATTGCGCAACAACACGACGTTCAACTTCGCCTCGCGTCTCTTCACGCTTCGACGCAATCGCGTCAATCTCGTCTATGAAAATGATGCTCGGCGCATTCTTTTGTGCGTCCTCGAATTTCTTTCTAAGGTTTTCCTCAGACTGCCCATAATATTTGGAATTGTGCAGTAGTAACAAATTCTGCGTAACAAAACTATCTTTGTCAACCGTAAAATCATACAGCTCCATCTCACCCGCAGGCTGAATCTTTTCAATTTTCAGCCATCCGATGTCTTTTCTGTTCAGCAGATGAAGCTCCGAAAGCACAGCATCCTGTTCAAGCCCATGAGCTTGTGCAAGCGTGGCCATTTTGTTCAGCGCATATCGTGTAAAAATTCGCTTTCCATAAATATAATAGTCATTATTTCTGTAATCTTTGTACTTCATATTTTTTCGTATCCATGAAACAAGAAAATGCGGTGTTGGTATCTGCTCAAATTCTTTATGTTTCTCATTGTTTTCAATCATTCGTAACTTCTCTAACTTATCACACGAGCTGCCAACAGCCAAAAATTTCTGCCGCCCTTCATTTCCCCGCACGGTCAATTTATACATCATTCCTTTCGCTGTTTTGTGTTCGAGCAGCTTTGTTGAAATTCCAAGCCGCAATTGCATGAGGGATTGCAGCTGTTTGAGGAATTTTTCAGAAACACAATAAATGATGGGTGTCGGGTATTTCACTTTTTTCCCTGTTGTTGTCGTAAATGGTGTTATTGCAACGCATCCATCGCCGTCAAAGTATCCACGAACAAATGCCTGAATCTCCTCAATTGGCAGCGAATAAAAGTAAGGTAAAATTTTACTTTCTTTTTTTCCAGCATCAACACCTAATGAAACAATAAACTGCGCTAATAGTGCCGAATAAGCAGCCACACGACCATCTGCATACTCTTTTGTGCCCACGTCGAACAGTTTTTGTGCAAGCTCAATAAAACGATGCCGTAATTTCTCATCGTTGTTTGCAAATGTTATGCTCTCCATTCTTTTGTCGACGTGCCCATCAGACATGAGCAAGCCAATCAATTCCATAAGTTCGGGAGACGTTTGCTTTGGTAGTCTGATCCAATTGCTTCGTGATAGATTCCTGCTTTTCAGCGTAACGCGCCCATTCTTTTCAATCATGTTACGAACCAAGAATGAAATTCGATGGCTTTTTCCTTTCATATCAATTGACTTCACTTTCCCAACCAGCTCTCCTTCACGGAGCTCTTCAAGCCGCTTCCACACAAGCTCTCCGTCTCGATATACAAGGAACGGCTGATTTTTTGATACATGAATAGAATTTCCATCACTCAGCGCAACGTTGAATGCAGGTGCACGTAGTTTTGTTGCATGCGTTATTTTTCCCTTGACAATTTTTCCGTCGTGGTATGCATATGTCTTGACTGGTTTTTGAAGCTCAACAACCTCAAATGTTCCTTCATTCTTTATTTTTCCTTTCTCCCGTGCTTTTTCAAATATCTGTCGTGCCTGAACACAGCCTTTTGGATTTGTCAATATTTCTGTATCGCCATCAACACACATAATTTCCGGTCCATTGATCAAAATGAACGTGCTGTTTGTTTCGCTTGCAACCGCTTTTGCCAGCAGCGTCTTTCCTGTGCCGGGCGGCCCGTGCAATAACACTCCTTTGGGCGCTTCAATTCCAAGTCTGCCGAAGATCTCTGGATGTTTCAGCGGCAGCTCAACCATTTCCCGAATTTTTTTAATCTCCTCGCGCAAGCCGCCAATATCCTCATAGCTGACTTCAATGGTTGCTTCTTCTTTTATTTCAATAGCTTCAGGATTTAATTCGACTTCCGTCGCTTCAGTAATGATGACCGGCACTTTCTGCGGATTTGTTTGTGCAACCACAAATTTCAGATCGCTTGCAAATCCAAATCCCACGCTCAGCTCGTCAACAACATTAAACATATCCTCAAAGAATGGATTGCCGCTCATTGCGGTGCGTCGATTTCTCGTTCCCCCTAATGACACAATATCTCCTTTGACCGCAACCCTGCCCAATAAGCCTTGCTTGAACAGCATGGGGTTTGCTTTGACGATGATGCCTTTGCGTGCAGGCGCGATCGTTACTTTCTTTGCTTCTTTGACTTCAACTTTTCTCAGCATGACGACTTCGCCGATGCTTGCTTTTGCGTTTCTCCTGCTGATGCCGTCCATGCGTACGATTGTAAGCCCTAAATCGCCGGGGTAGCTTCGGTCTGCGATTGCAACCGTCTTTCGTTTGCCTTCGATTTCGATGATATCGCCTGGTGCAACAGCTATCTGCTTCATCAGCTGTGAATCGACGCGAACAATGCCTTTATTGACATCGTCCTGAACAGCTTCCGTTACCCTGAGTTTTAATTCCTTGACCTCGTCCATAGCATCGCCCACTCGTTGGTGTTATATATTCCTTACTCTCATTTTAGGAGATTAATAACTAAAAAGTAACAAAAATCAACTAAACACCTTATTTCGCCTTTGCCTTTGGTTGCTCAGTCTTTACTTCTTTTTTCTCAATGCGTGGCAGTGGCACTGGGCTTGGCAATCCCATATCCGTGCTGAGCTTGATTGCCTGGATGTTGCTTCGCATCAGTGCAGCGTTTAAGATTGGCTCTGCAAAGTCAGCAGGCAGTTTTTTGTTTGCTTCCCATTCTTTCTTCACTTTTTCAGTCTCTTCTTCTTCGCCGAGGAACAAGACATCGCCTTCAAAATCAATCGTGCCTAAATCAGGAGTGTATATGCAGTTAAAGACGAATGAAAACTTCAATCCTTGCTGGGTTGCCTTGCCAAGCGCGAAGTCATGCGGCTCAACGTTTTTGATAGAAATGTTATTGTTTATGCCTACTTTTTGTGCTGCGCTTTTCACATTGCGTGCCGCAGTTATTTTCGTTAAATGAACACCGACGATTGTCATTGGTTCCACCTCTACCTGCCACGCAGTACTGTTATTTATATATTATTCGGTGGTGGAAGTTATTTTATCAAGAACTTCTTGAGGCGTCGCTATCTTAATGTTTTCATACTGTTTAATTCTGAGCAAATGCTTATCTTGTGTAATAACATAATCACAATGCCCTTCATGTGCACAATGGAGAAATTTGTCATCATCCTCATCATCTGGAACAATTCTCTGAGTATCATGTGGTTCTATTGTTTCCATGCAGGAGATAAGCGTATGAAACGCTTCTAACCGAGCCTGTTGAAGCTCGTCTGTCTTAGCAATAATCTCGTCGCTCGTCACGATGTCAATATATTCTTTAACAATCTCAGGTGAGGCAACAGCAATTATTTTCTTTTGCATAACAAGATCAAGAATCTTGGATGATACGCCTCTCCAAAACATGCCACTCACAACAATGTTGGTATCTAAAGTAACTCTCATCTCTTTCGTAACTGGTGCACAAGTGCATTGACGTCAGACTCATATATCTTCTTTGGTGCATCCTTCAATGGTTTGGTTAATTCATCCCACGACAAGCCGCTGACTCGTCTGAGCAGCAACGCATCATCCTGAAGTACAAACAGTACTTTTTCTCCATCTTTCAGGTGCATCTTTTTCCGCATTTCTGAAGGTATCGCAACTTGTCCACGTGCACTCACTGTTCCAATCTCAATAAGCTCAGGCATATCTTACTTACAAGACAAATCTTGTATTTAATAGTTTCGATATGTAAACTAGAAATTATGCTGCTTGGCGGAGAGCTGCTCCTTCGTTGTGTCTAATTTGTGTAAAATTTTTCTTTATCTCATTTTCATTCATAGCAGTCAACGCAGCAATAAATCGTGTTTCTCTATTGGTCAGCTGCTGAGCCTCAGCTGCAATGCCGCTCAACATTTTTTCGTCTTCTACAATCAATTGAAGAACAGCTGCAAGATTCACGTTCATCGCATTTCGCGCAGCTTGTATTTTTGCCAGTGCATTTTTGTCCGTCATAATAATCGTAACAAACTTTGCGGTATAAAGTGAAACAGTTGTAATCGTATCACAAACATCCTGAACCATAATTATGATGTCTTTTCTTACAGCCTCCAATAGCTTATGCGTTTGCTCCATCTCTGTGATAAAACGCAGCAAGAGCATCATAAAATCAGGTCTAACACCCATAGCAAGTTGTGCAGCAATTCGGTCATTCCACTGTTTTGTACGCTCGATTTGATCTCTGAGGCGAGCTGCTGAACGCATCCCTAACCGCTCTGCAAATCGGGAATTCTGAAACCAGCGTGCAACAAACCATCTCGTCTGCTGCCGCTGCATATATGTTCGGGCAAGCTCAAGGCGAGCATATGATTTTTGGAGCTGCTTTGTCAATGAGCGCATAGCAATTGAAAATTCTTGTTCAAATCTTCTTTTGATATTCGGTCCAACATAAATAATGCCAGCAGGACCTTTATTCTCAATCTGCGCAAGTAAATTCTCCATTTTCACTAATCCAGCGTATTGTTCCCTCTCTAACGCTTGCAATTGGGCTCGTATTGTTTCAAGAAAGTCTTTTAATGAGGTTCTATAAAGCGCATAATCTTCAACAAATTGTTCTACCAATGCATCAAATTTCATTCGAAAAACTTCAGGATTTTTCAAATATTTGTTCTGGAGCTTTTCAACTTTCGCAGGCGTATAATCTTTTACCAATCGTTTTTTTACCTTCTTAAACTGGCGGTCAATTTGCTGCTCTTTACCAAAATCAGCAAGCACAAGTCCTGAAAGCGACACCAGCCTCTTTTTTACATCACTCGAAAGCATACTCCTGCCATTTCCCCAAACCATTTAAATTTAACGGTCGAAAGCCTTTTAAAGAACATCATCTTCCTAAACCACATGAAAAGAGGCATTGTATTATTATTGCTCATTTTAATCGCATCCTGTTCACTGCTTACCAAGCCAGCAGCAACTGACTCAAAAGAAGACATAAAAGAGCCTGCTTCCGACGGCAGCATCCAATGTGCCGCAGCCCGCCCGGAAGTCTGCACAACAGATTACGATCCAGTCTGCGGCAGCAACGGCCAGACATACAGCAATTCCTGCGCCGCATGTTCTGATACTGCAGTTCAATACTCCAATCCAGGTGTATGCCCAGGAACTGATACGGTCAAGTACGACGGCATGACAACGATTCAGGGATTGACGTAATCCCATCACATTTTTAAACAAGAATCTATTTTTCGTTCCAATGGATGACAAGCAGTTCAAATTGAAATTTAAGCGCGACGCACAAAAAGCGCCAGAAAAGCATTACCCCGTCAAGACATTAAAAGATCTCAATTTCGCAAGAAAACAATGTACAACTTGCAAAAACTTCTTCTGGACAACCGAAAAACGAAGCATCTGCGGTGACAGCTCCTGCGCTGGCGGCTTTCAATTCGTCAACAACAGCCCTGCAAAAAAGAGGCTTGACTACATTGAAACCTGGCAGCAGTTTGCCAAAATCCACAAGTCGCTCGGCTACACGCCAATCAACCGGTACCCTGTTGTTTCACGCTGGAATCCGACGACAGATTACACGATTGCAAGCATCGCAGCATTCCAGCCGTTTGTCGTCAGCGGTGAAATTGCGCCTCCAGCAAACCCTTTAGTTATTCCCCAATTCTGCGTCCGTTTTAACGACATTGACAACGTCGGGATAACTGGCGCTCATTATACAGGTTTTGTGATGATGGGCCAGCATGCGTTTGTCGCGCCCAAGGAATACAACGTCAACAAATATCTGAATGATCATCTCACCTGGCTCAACAAGGGCATGGGCTTGAGCAACAACAACATTACTATTCATGAAGATGCATGGGCAGGCGGCGGCAACTTTGGCCCCAGTGTTGAATTTTTCTCCGCAGGATTGGAACTCAGCAACCAAGTGTACATGCAGTACGAGCGCACGCCATCAGGAATAAAAGAGCTGGGCATTAAAGTGCTTGATATGGGCCAAGGCCATGAGCGCGTGCCCTGGTTTACCCAAGGCGAAACAACAAGTTACGAAACAACTTTTCCAACCGTGATGCAATTTCTCAGGAAAAAAACAGGCATCACTGTCGACAGCGATCTGATGAAACGTTTCCTGCCGTATGCTGCATGGCTCAACATTGATGAAATAGCAGACATTGACAAAGCCTGGCAAAAAGTTGCAGACAAAATCAACATACCAGTCAAAGAGCTCAAGCAAAACATCCAGCAGCAGGCAGCATTATACTCCATTGCCGAGCACACACGTGCGCTGCTATTCACCTTAAATGATGGCGCACTGCCAAGCAATGTCGGAGGCGGTTACAATTTGCGTGTCATTTATCGCCGTGCACAGGATTTCATTCAGCAATACAGATGGAACATCCACCTCCCTGAACTCTGTACACTGCATGCGCAATTCCTGAAGCCGTTATTCCCTGAGCTTCGCAGCCATCTTGATGACATTGCAAAGATTCTCGACGTCGAAAAAACCAAGTACGAAGCAACGCGGCAGAAAGCACACTCCATTATCAGCTCTATTGTCAAATCAAAAATCACTGACGAAACTCTCCTGAAGTTGTACGACAGCAATGGCATTTCTCCTGAGCTCGTGCGGGAAGAAGCAGAAAAATCTCATATAAAGATAAAAATTCCCGACAACTTTTATGCGCGCGTTGCAGCGCTGCACGAAAAGCAAAAGCAAGTGCATGAAACATCAAAAGAAACAATGCTCCCATTAGATTATGTTCCTGAAACAAAAGCTTTATACTTCGACGACTGGCAGCCGCCCGCACAGTTCACCGCCCGAGCCATAAAAATAATTGGCAGCGCAGTCATCCTCGACAAAACATGGTTCTACCCCACTTCGGGCGGCCAGCTTCACGACATCGGCAGCATCGGCTCATATGCAGTCACCGAGGTATTCAAACAAGGCTCAATCATTGTTCATCAGCTGCACAGCAAGCCCGGCTTTAAAGAGGACGATACGGTTATCTGCACAATCGACATCCAGCGAAGAAAACAGCTTGCGCAACACCATACATCAACACATATTATCAACGCAGCCGCACGAAAAGTTCTTGGCCATCATATCAACCAGGCAAGCGCGCGCAAGACCATGGAAAAAGGCAGCATTGACATCACTCATTTTGCTCGGTTGACAGAACAGGAGATTCTTTCGATTGAAAAAGAAGCGCAATCAATCATAAAGAAAGCAATCCCTGTAAAAAAATCGTTCATGCCGCGTGAAGAGGCAGAAAAGAAATTTACATCATCCATCTATCAAGGTGGTGTTGCACCCGGCAAATTGCTGCGCATTGTTGAAATAAAAGATACTGATGTTGAAGCCTGCGGCGGCACTCACTTGAATAATACAAAAGAAGCTGAGCTCATCCATATCATCAATTCAACCAAAGTTGCAGACGACGTTGTGCGCATCGAGTTTGTCGCTGGCAGCGCTGCTAGAGACTGGGAATCAACAATGAAACAGCGCAGTGATGAAATACAGTCTGTCGTCAGCGGGCTCGCAAAAGTAAAAATTACCCCGCACAGTATGCAGCAGGCAGCAGACATCTTCTCTGTCTCTATTGAACAGCTCAAGGATACACTTGTAAAGTTCACTGCAAAAGTCAAGGAAAACGAATCAACTCTCAGCACCAAACCAAAACAATTCAAGTCCTCGCTCGATCTGTTTGCATCTGAGCTGTTTGACTATTGGAAAGAGCAGAATAAAAAGATTGCCGAGCAAAACGAGAAGAGCGCACAAGAACAGTTAAAAACCATCAAAGAAAAATCAGTGCTCCAGATACCTGCAACAATGCAGGTGTTGCGCGATATTGCATCAAATTTGAATCATGTTCTTCTGATTGACAGCGCAGGCTCTTTTGTGTTTAAAGGCAGCGATGAACAGTTCAAAGAGCTCATTGCCAAGTTTGGCGCAAAGGGCGGCGGCACAGGCATCCGGCAAGGCAAAGTTGAGAATGTGCAGCGCGTGCTGAAGAATTTTAGGTTTTAGCGAAAAAAGATATACCAGAAGGGAAGAATTTGGGTATCTCCCTATCTCCCCTTCCTTTGTTATATTCGAACAATATGTAATGTAATATATAAAATTTTCTTTGCTATTTATAAATAGAATCAAAAATTTTGTCAAGCTGAATTACTTTGTCAGCGCATCTCATTGTGTCTTCTCCTAATGAGTTGATGAATGAAACTACCCAAACTTTTAAACCCTTGCTCTTTATGTAATTAACTGCATCTACAAAATCATTGTCGCCACTGATTATTATAGCGATTTCATAGGCACCCTCGTTTGCCAAGCTCATTACTTCAGTGACTAAAGCAACATCAACACCTTTTTGATAGGGAACATTGACATCTTTGGTTTTACAATGTTTGCATTCAATAGACTTATGGCGGAGTTTCTTCGTGACGATTGTGACACCTAAAGACCTTAGAAAATCGAAGAAGCTTTGCTTCCTAGAATCGAGGGGTTCATCAACAGAATCGTAAAAGTAACCGCGAATAAAGTCTGTTCCATCCGTAATATTGTCGATCAGATTTTTATAATCAATTTTTTTAGTGAGTTCCAATTTATTAGTCTTTGAATTGAGCTGTGTATACCCCTTATTCTTACAATAAGTCCACCATCCACCCAATAGATTACTTGCATCGATAAAGACCATGCTTTTTTTATCTTTAGAAATCATAAAATGCCAAAGTTGTAAGCACTTTAAATTTATTTCCATAGGCGAGAGGCACAAACTCACGCGAAACAGAGTTGAGAATGTGCAGCGCGTGCTGAAGAATTTTAGGTTTTAGTGTCTAAGTCATATTTTTTAGCCCTTCTAGATAATCATCGTACGTTATGGGAGATTTTATACCAAAGTCGGCAAGAAGGTCAACAAGCTCACTTATTGAAGTGTGGAGCTCTTTTGCAGTTTTCTCTAATGACAACTTACCCTCTTTATATTGTTGGAGCACATAGTATCTCCATCCATACTCTATGAGTTCGCGAGCCGCTGCCGTTTTATCCACTTTCTTAGCTGTCGATAATCCCCGTATATGTCCTAATTCATGTTCCTTAAATCTGAAGCTTACAATCTCAGTCATTTTTTTCACCCTCGATGATATATTTTGCATCTTTTATGATATCCATATTGTATCGTCCGAATCTTTCCAAATTTTTGAGTTTTGCCCGT
>DATDXM010000096.1:0-2447 GCA_035289325.1 Candidatus Nanoarchaeia archaeon | reverse complement strand
AATCCTTCACGATAGTCTTTGCCTGAGCCAAGGTTGAGTTTTAATCGGCCATTCGTGAGCGTAGAAACATCACCCTGTACTGATTGTTTTCTCTTCATATTTTTTCGCCGAACAGCAGGATATTTATAAGCATTCGTGTTCCTGTACGCTCCAATGAAATTCGGCAAGCTCTGGCTGTCGCCTATGGAAAGTGTATCAGATTTCTCATTTAGAAAATTATGCCACGAGCACGGTGCAGACATGACATTTATTGAGATGTTATATGCGGATGCAATTGTACGCAGAAACAAAGCAACATTGGCGCACGTTGATTCATTTGATCAAACTCCCACTGGAATTCAGTTGTTGGCAAGCAAGCCAGACATACTAAAAAAAACGCTTGAGTTCATCCGATTAAAAATAGGAGAAAAAGATGACCTCTTTTCAAATCTGTCAATTGTTGACTTGCATTTTGGCTGCCCATCACCCGCAGTCATCAAGAGCGGCAATGGACCAGCGTTATGCAAGCGGACACAGCGCATGACAGACCTGCTGAAGACACTGAAAAAACACTCACCACTTCCAGCTGGAATTAAAATTCGATTAGGGTTAAACAATCAGGACAAGAAAAACAAGGTCTATCTTCGTGTTCTTGAAATTGCAAATGCAGTTGGAATAGATTACATAACCGTGCATCCAAAAACAGCAATCGACAGCTCGCGTGCACCTATTGACTATGCCGCACTGCAGGAAATAATTGATCATGCAGCCATCCCCGTAATCGGCAGCGGCTTTGTTACCGACGGCAGAAGCGCAAAAAAGATGATGGATATGGGCTGTTCAGCGGTGATGATTGCACGTGCAGCAGTTGGATATCCATGGGTATTTGAAGAGATTAAAGCGTACATGAATGATGGAAGCATGCCAAAAAAGAAGACAAAAGAAGAGTACATGAACGCTTGGGAACAATATTCATCTGTTGCGCAGCAGCACAAAACACTCAACAAATTTTATGAATATCACAAGCGGATATTTCAATTGAGAATGAGCGGCGATATCAGCTATCACGCGCCGAGCAGAATATTGAATAGCTAGTTCTTCCCCATTCCATAATACTCAAATCCTTCATCACGAACCGCATGCGGCTCATAGATATTTCTGCCGTCAAACAGCTTGTTGCCTTTCATGCTTGCCCGAATGCTTCCGAGATCAACATTCCTGAATTCATCCCACTCTGTCACAAGCAGGATTGCATCGCTTCCCTGGGCAGCTTCTTCAGCAGAGCCGCAATAAACAACATGATCACCGAAAATCTTCCGTGCCTCGTCAGTTGCTTCTGGATCATAAACACGCACAGATGCACCATCATGCAATAGTTTCTGAACAATAGCTATTGATGGCGCTGCGCGCATGTCGCTGGTGCCCGGCTTAAACGATAAGCCCCAGACGCAGAAAGTTTTGCCGCGAACATTCCCAAAGACAGCAGCAATTTTCTCATTGATTTTATTTTTCTGCCGCTCGTTAAACGCTTCAATGCCTTCGATGAGTGATGCTGTATAGCCGTGTTTTCGGGCAAAGTGGGCAATTGCATGCACATCTTTCGGAAAACAGCTGCCGCCATAGCCAACGCCTGCGTTCAAAAATCGTGGTCCAATTCGATTGTCTAAGCCCAATGCAAATGCAAGTGTTTTTATATCAGCTCCGACGATATCACAAAGATTAGCAAATTCATTTGCGAGCGATATTTTCATCGCCAAAAAGCAGTTGCTGGCGTATTTGATAAGTTCCGCAGTCTCCCAGTTGGTATCGACAAGCGGAAGATAGGTTCTCATTCGGCCAGAATAAACTTTTCTCATGATTTCAACAGCTTTATCAGACGCTGCGCCAACAACTATTTTGTCAGGATATTGAAATGCACGCAGTGCAACACCTTCACGTAAAAATTCAGGATTTGCAACAACATCAAATGGCCGTTCGCAGTGCTGTTTGATGATATCATAAACTTTTCTTGTCGTGCCCGGCGGCACAGTGCTTTTGACAACAACCACTTTATAGCCATTAATATGCCGCGCGACAACAGTCGCAACATCAAGCACTGCACGAACATCTGCTTCGCCAGTTGCTAAGCTAGGCGTCCCAACGCAAATAAAAATAACATCACCGAATTCAACTGCTTCTCTTGAATCTGATGTGAACCGCAGCTTGCCTTTGGCATATGTTTTCTTAACTAAGCTATCAAGCCCAGGCTCAAAAAAAGGAATTTGTCCATGAGTCAGCGATTCTATTTTATGAGTATCCGTATCAACGCACAGCACAAGATGTCCCAAGTCAGCTAAGCACGCGCTTGTGACAAGTCCAACATATCCTGCGCCAAAGATAGATATTTTCATAGTGCACCAGAATAGTATCGCCGTGCCGCTTCCAACGATTCAAAGCTGCCAACGTCAAACCATGGCTCCGTAAAAGAA
>DATDXM010000095.1:0-7567 GCA_035289325.1 Candidatus Nanoarchaeia archaeon | reverse complement strand
AAGCATACCAGAATTCTTAAGGGTCGCATCCTGTAATCCGCAAACTTTATAAAGAATATATAAAAACATCTTGCTATAATCGGATTAAGGTGAAAATTATGGCTACAAATGCAGTTTTGGAAGAAGCGCCGTCAGTGATTTTTGATCGGCGTGTCGCTCGTCCTATCGAGTTTCGTTATGTGAATATGGCATCGTCTGGCAATGCGTATTATGATATACCTTCGGTGCGTTTGGATCCGCTGAGGCTTGATATGGCACCTATGGATGGGGTTTATGTTTCAAAAGCAGCGAGTGTTCCTACTACAACGCCTGCGGAACCAAAGCTCTTGACGTATACACACTAGTTTATTTCTTCTCTTTAAATTCTAATGCACATGAATTAATACAATATCTTTTCTTTGTTGGTGTTGGGCCGTCGTCAAACACATGACCTAAGTGGCCGCCACAGTTGCTACAGGTGACTTCAATGCGGTGCATGCCATGGCTGCTGTCATCTATCAATGTTACGTTTCCTTTTTTTACGTCGGCGAAACTTGGCCAGCCTGTGCCTGAATCAAACTTTGTGCCGCTGCTGAACAGCTCGTGCCCACAGCCTGCACAGGTGTACATCCCTTTGCCTTTGTGATGCACATATTTGCCGGTGAATGCGGGCTCGGTGCCTTTGTTTTTTAGCACGTATTCTTGTTCTGCTGTTAATTTGGTTGATTTCATTTTATCACGCTCACTTCACTTTTCCGAAACGTAATTTGACATACTCTTCGTAATCTTTCTTGTTCAAACCTATACTGTGTGCATGCTTTCTGAACGGTTCACGGTTCTTTGACAGCTTATGCTCAAGCAATGTCAATTCTCGAGCATGATCTGACAGCCATAACCATCCTTTGCCGTGCGCACGTGCATGCTTAAAATAATTTTTTTCTTTTACAATCTGGCGGATAGCGTTGACTGCAACATTTACTTCCTTGCCCAACACAATGTTCTTGCCTTTTTGTACTGATGAAAGGAAACTCTCGACATCGTTTCCGTATGCCAACGTCAATGCATTTCCAAGCTCTTTTGTCAGATGCCCATCTGAGCCTGCGCTGATTCCTTTGCCTGTTGACTTTGCCCATGTCACTGCTCTTTGATCCCACTTGCGCAATTGATTGCCGTTCAAGCCTTCAATCATGTCAAAACTGTGATGGAGTGAGCTGTCTTTTATTTTCATCATCCCCGTTTTGCCGACGCTGTAGGGATGAGGAGCGCATGTTACTGCGTTGTATCGCTTCGCTTTTTCCAGCAGTTTGCCTGCGGTTATCGGAAGAAAAAACGGGTCTTTTTTTCTCAGCGGCTGAATGACTGCATTATAAAATTTTTTGCATAATCCAATATCATAAAAGTAGTAGAGCGAATGAATCCCCTCAATTGTGCTTGCTTCCATTCCGGGGATCACAACCACATCTTTTTTCATGTGCCATAACCGTGCAGCTCCGCGAATCTCGTTATGGTCAGTTACTGCAACACCGTAGCCGCGCTTCCTGCATTTGTTGAGGACAGATCGGATTGATGAGACCGCATCCATACTATATTCAGTGTGAAAATGCATGTCGACTGCCTGAAATCCAATGCTTTTGAGCATCTTAAACAAAAAAGAGGGTATAAGACGCGAGCGGCTTAAGAAGATTTGAGTCATGAATGGAGAAATGTTTTTAAAGTTAAAAAGGTTTCTAGCGGATTAATCACAATTATATCTGAGCCAGCCATCATGGCCGCAGACGGTCAAATCCATGGGATTTGACCTATTCCGTAAAACAGTTTCCCACACTACGTATGGGAAACTGTTCTACACTCCATCTGCGCCATGGCTGGCTCACGGAAAAAGAGGTTAAATGACAAATATATTTGCTAATCCATTGTTTATTACCATTCTTGCCGCAGGGCTTGGTGCGCAACTGGTGAAAATTGTTGTTTTTTACTTCAAAACAGGCCGTGTGCACTTGCTCGATCTGATTGCTACGGGCGGCATGCCGAGCTCGCATAGTGCGCTTACATCTGCGTTGACTACTGCGATTTATCTGAGCGAAGGTGCGACGACTGCGTTTTTCATTTCGTTCGCAGTTGCTTGTGTGATTGTTGTTGACTCGTTTGGTGTTCGACGGACGGTCGGCGAAGAAGGGCAGATTCTGCATCAATTGATTAGAAAAACAAAGCTGACTATCAAAGAGCCGCATTATTCGCTGGGGCATACTCCTGCTGAGGTGCTTGTTGGTTTGCTTTTTGGTATTGTTGTTGCGGTAGGAGTGAGTTTGATTTAAATTTTTCATCTCTTATGTTGCTACCCTACTCACTCCATTCTCCTTCACAATGCGTATTGTCTGTTCGACAAAGCTTTCAATCTTCTGCTCGTGGCTCACAAGCACAATCTGCTGCGCATCGAGTTCGCTGATCACGTCGCGCATGCGGTCAAGCTGCTCGGAACTAAAGCCGTCAGTTGGCTCGTCGAGAATAAGGATGTTCCTTGTTTTTATGCTGTCAATCATGCCATTGACGACTTTGTTCAGTGCAAGACGATATGCAAGCGCTGCGCTCGTGCGCTCACCACCACTGAGATATGCGCTGTCAACTTCGTAGCCGTTTTGTTCGATCACAGGACTAAAATTATCATCAATGCGTGCAGCCATATTCTCATCTGCGACCAGCAGCGCATACCATTTTTTGAACGGCTCGCTGAACTCCATATATACACGCCGCATCACGTGCTTCTCAATCGCTGCAGTTAATGGCATAAATATTCCGTCAAGCCAATCGCAGAGCTGTCCAATCTTTTGTGACTTTTTTGCTGTTGCTTCCTTCTCTGCAATTTCCTGCTCGAGCATTGCAAGCTGCTGCTCTGCTGCTTTCCGCTCTGCTGCTGTATGAGCACGCTGGATAAGCAATTCACGCTCCTCATTGCTTATCTGTTCGAGTTCTTGCCTCATTGTATGCTGTGCGTTCTCTATCTCCAGAATCTGTGCGACTATGGGCTCAAGCTTCGCAATCTCTGTCTGTGCAGCACTTATTTTTTCCTGAATACTCTGTTTTTCTTCATGCAATTTTTTCATTTCCTGTTCTGCATGCTCGGCTGCGATGATGGCATCTCTTTTCTCCCGCAGCTCTTTTACTGACTGCCTTATTGCATTCGTGTCAATCGACGCAATTTTTTGCTGCTCGCTCATCAACTGCGTTTGCTCCTCTTTGAGCTGTTCCATAAGCAGCTTTTTTTCGTCTATGGCTTTCTGCCGGACTGCAGTAATTTCCAGATCAACATCAATTCGTGCGATCCGTTTTTCTGCCGCTTCAATTGCCATCAGTGTACTTGCTATTTTACTTAATTCAAGCTGCAGCTGTTCTTCCTCTTTTTTCTGTTCAGCTACTCTTTCTTCACAAAGTTGTAGTGTTTCGTCCTGATGTGCCTTTACGCTGCTTTTATGATCATCACTTACTGCCTGCATGCAGGTTGGACATGTTGTAATATTGTGTATTCTTTCAATAGTTTCTCGTGCACTTTTTTCTTTCAGTTGATACTCTGTTTTTGCTGTGCGTACGTGCTCCTGCTGTTTCTGCAGGCGCTGCTGCTGTTCAATAATATCTTTTTTTGACAGCAGCACCTGTATCAGATTGCTGCGTTCCTCACTGACTTTTATTATGTCTATTACAATTTTTTTGCTCTGTATTTCGCGCTCGATGTCAATCAGCTTTTTATCCACAAAATTTTTCTTCTGCATTATCGTCTGCTGCAGTGCCATCGCTGCTTGCAATTCACTCTCTTTTTCTGAAATTAGTTTTTCTATTATCTCTATCGGCTCGTTTTGTTTACTTTTTGCGAGCAATGTTAATCTGCTTATTTTTTCCTGATGGCGTGCACCAAGCTCTTGATTCATGCGCAACTGCTCTTGGAAAATATCCTTTCTCCGCCGCTGTTCAATATGCTCGCTCAATTTCTTTTCGTGCTCGATGAGTTTCGCTTTTACTTGATTGTGGCGTGTGTGGGCATCCGCTATCCTTGGCGTGAGCATATGCTCTTTCAACTGAAGCTGTGCTGCATGATTTTTCTTCTCGTCACGCAATGCCTGCTTTTTGCTTATGTCAATCACTTGCACACCTAGCTCACGCTGCTGTGCACGAAGCTCCTTCAACATGATGCTCGCGTTCTCGCGCATCTGCTTGTATTTGTCGATTCCAAAAATGCGCCGCAATGTGTCAATACGCATCTCTTTGTCATCGCCTAAAATTGCTCTCATCTCTTCCTGCGGGCAGTATACGGTGTATGTGTAAATGAAATTCTTTTTCTTTGTCACAATCGATTCGGGATATCCAAGAAGCTTTACCATTTCTGCTTTTAACTCAATCGGCATCGCATCTTTTTTCACGCCATTCTTTGTGATCCATCCATCTGTTTGTGCTATCGTGCCGCGCTGCTTTTTCAAGCCGCGGCGGATCGTTATTTCTGTGTTGCCCAGCTGGAAATTCAGCTCGACAAATGCGTCTGCTGCACCCTTTCTGAGAAGCGCTTGACCACTCAACTTTTCTGTGTCTGCACCGAATAGAGCAAATGCAATCCCGAGAAGAATTGTACTTTTGCCGCTGCCGATGTCGCCGCTCAAAAGAACGGTGCCTTTGGGAAATATTATTGTTTCATGAATGTAGCTGCGGATATTATGTATGATGAGCTGTTTGAGAAGCATGATACTCTGAGTGTGGAGCCTGTTTTATATTTAGCTGAAGTGAAAAGGCTATGTTGTGGTGCTTGAATCGTTTTGACCACTATTAAGTAAAGTTTTATAACCTTCTGTCGTCTTTTATTCTTATGCGCCAGAGACGAACTCTCATCTTTTGTGAGGATCATGATAGCTTGCGCGTTGAGGGTGAACTTTTTTTTGGGGGTGAATTTCCTGAATACTCGATCAAATCATTTGCCGCGTTTGGCTCTGCTTTGCATTCAGTGCGCGAAAACGTTGAACATGTTGCAGCTATCGTTACTGATATTCTCGGTATAGGTGGTAATGGAATCGATTTTATTCACCAATGCCGTGCTCTTGGATATGAAGGACCAGCTTTTTATTCATCTTCTTCTGACTTGTCGCTTGCTGAGAAAGCTTTGTTCAATGGAGGTGTTAAGCGAGGTGAGCATTCGCTTGATACACTCATTCAGATGATTCAAGAATTTTATGGCGCACCTCAACGTGTAGACAAGAGAGATGTTGCAAATACTATCGCGTATCGTATTGTTTCTGCTCGTGAAGCACTTGGCTACTCTGTACCTGAACTTGCAGCTCATCTTGCTGATGGATGGGGTATTTCACCTGCGTCAGCAGCTACTTTTATTCATCGCATTGAGGAAGGCAAATCACTGCTTCAACTCCCAATACTTCCCGAGCGTGAATACATCCCAAGAAAGCAGCGCATCGCTGATTATCTTTCAGCTTTAGGAATTGCAGGCGTTGATCAATTTAAAATTCTGGAAGGCATCTCTAATCTCAAGCCAAGCTTTTCGCCTCCTGAGTCGGCTGTGACCCCTTATGTTCGTCAGCCTCGCCCCACTTCAACTGGTCATATAGGCGTCTGATTTAATGCTTTCTTCAAGTCTTCAATGACATTTACCGGTGTCGGGTCAACTCCATGTGCAAGCGCAACAAAATATGAGAACCAGTCACCTACATAAATTGTCCAAAATAAACGCTCAATATATGTTGTTCCTCTACTTTCAATTACTGTTGTCCGTATCTGTTTTTTTTTAAGAATGGTGCTGACTATACTCATGCGCTGCTTGATTCGCGGATGGTCGTCTTCGTCGCGAAGAATAAACACATGATAATTGTTTTCTTTTGCATGTGCGTTGATCTCATTATGGTTCCACTCTGGGAAAAAATTGCAAAAAGCATGCATCTTTGCATTTTCGTTTACGTTAATTTTCCATTTGAATGCGGCAGCAAAGAATGCTTCGGATGAATAAATCAGCGGTGTTCTGTTATCTAATTCTTCAGCCATTTTTTTCGCCAGTGCTTTTATAGATTTCTTCTCCTCTTCGAGGAACGTTGCGCATTTGTTCCAGTTCTGCTTTTCAATACCTGCATCCTGAAGCAAGTTCATCAGGGGTATTGTTTGATAGCCGCCTGCCATTCTCGGCTGAAAACCAGATGGGCCTGTAACATCGGGCACGGGCACTACGATGAGTGGTCTGTTATCTTTTTTTGCGCGTTCGGCAAGCTGGCCGCCACTGGCGACTGCGATGAGCTGCACTCCCTTTTTTTTTGCTTGGTCATATAATTCAAGCGTTTCCTCGGTGTTGCCTGAATATGATACCGCTATTACGATGTCTTTTTGTGATACAAATTTTGGCAGTGTGTAGTCCTTCACGAGAATGACTGGCGTTTTTGCTACTCGCTTTATTATCTCGCCTGGTAGCCCTGAACCGCCCATACCACATATTATGATGGTTGAGCCTTTTACTGTGATTTTTATGTCCTGTCCTAGGCTGGCTGCTTCTCTTATTTGTTCTGGGAAATTATCAAGAACATGTGCAAAATTCTCTGAATCAACCATGCTGCTGTCGCCCGTATGTTGCTTTAAATAGGTTGTTGTTGGCTGTATGATGGCTGTTTGAATGGCTCTAATACACAAAATTTATAAATTATATAAAAATAAGAGCTTATTATGACAACGAACACTCCTGAGGCTCTTGATGCTGTTGTGCGACTTAATCGTGCACGACTTCCTTCATTTGTTGAAGCTATTGGCCGAGCAAGGTCGGCACGAGGTGTCGCAAGCGACTTAGGTCTTCTTATCGTCCCTTTTGGTTATACTCTGGCAGGTGAAATGTTCTTTAACGGCGATGCACCCCAATCAAGCTCGTCTGCAAATGCCTATGTTAATAATGCAGCAGGCACATATAATGTTAGAATGTATACGCCGTCTGCACGCAATCCTGTTACTCATCATGCCATCACAACGACATTTCATGTTTTTAATCGTGCTCAACAGATTCGTGAACAACGCAGCATTTAAAAAGTACGGTTACCTTAATTCTCTTATGACGCTCACCAAAGATCGTGTCATCGAAACGCTCAAGCAAGTCTATGATCCTGAAATACAGGTTGATGTCTGGACAATGGGCTTAATCTATGACATTCAGGTGCAGGGCAACGCTGTGCGCATTACCATGACATTGACGACACCGATGTGCCCGTATGGGCCGATGCTGCTGGATGAGATTAAGTCACGTGTGAAAGAGGATACGGGCGCAGATGTTCATATCGATGTCACGTTTGAGCCACCATGGAAGCCGAGCGAAGAGCTGCGGATGATGCTTGGGGTGTAGGATGTGGCATCTTACCGAATCACTTCTTTATCTCTTTCGACACTTTCGCAGCAGGCATGTGACTAAACTTGTGATTCCTCTGCGTATCGCTGGAATTAAAGCTTATCATCTGACACTTCTTTCATTTGTTTTTGGGCTGCTTGCTGTATGGTTTCTTTTTTTATCGCATACTCTTTTTGTGATTTTTGGTGTGCTGCATCTGCTTTTTGACGCTCTTGACGGTGTGCTTGC
>DATDXM010000094.1:0-9739 GCA_035289325.1 Candidatus Nanoarchaeia archaeon | reverse complement strand
GCCAGCAGGGTATTCCAAGCACACAAGTACACTGGCCATACACAGGTCAAGAGCCGAGCGCAGTAACGCGAATCAGGCAGAAAAAGATTGACATGGTGATTAACATTCCAAAGAACTATGAGGAGCAGGAATTAACAAATGATTACCTCATTCGCCGTGCAGCTGTTGACTTTAATGTGTCGCTGATGACCAATGCGCAGCTCGCGCGTTTATTCATTGACGCATTTATCGAGAATAGAAAGCTGGAGATTAAAGGATGGGATGAGTATTAATCCTTCAACCTCCACATCTCAATTCCATCATCATCATACACCTTAACAAAACGTCCGCTCGCACGAAACAAGTACAACAAGCCATCATCACTTTTCCACAGCGTTCTCATCGCAGCATCCATCCAGATCATTGAAATTTCATTCTCCACCATCAGCGCCTCAGTTCTTTTCAGATCACGGGAATGAAATAGTGCATTACTGACATTCAAGCGCAGTTCATAATCAGCGCTCATCGGCGTGACAAATGGATGACTGCCATATCCAAGAATATACCCGTATTCAGGGAGCGAGAGCACAACATCATCTTTGTAGAAGGGATGATCGCGCAGCCATGCGGTGCTTTCCAGCATCTCGGGAGTAGGCTTGTCATTAACAACGACTGTAACATACGACAGCGCAGAAAATAACATGCCATAGCCCAGCACAGCAATCGTCAGAAAGTGTACAAACGGCAATGTCCATTCACGCTGCCAGAAATAAAGGAATGCATAGCCTGCAAGCAGCGACAAGAGTGGATACAAAAACAACAGCGCCGCGCGGTTCAGGAAAAACAGTGCGAGCAAGAGCAGGACAGCACAATAAAGAGGGATAAACATGCGTTTCTTGCTCCAAGTAATCACAAGTCCGATCAGTGCAAGCAAAAAGACGAAAAGACTGATGCCATAAACACCGCCAAGATCAGAAAATAATTCTGTGAGCAGCGTCCGCTCAGCAAGAATTTCAAATGCAAATGGTCGTGTATAGATGCTATGAATAATAAAAAATGTCGATAAAAGTCCAGCAACTGCCCACGCAAGATGTTTCTTTTCAACGAAAAGCAAGTACGCAGTAATGATGATTGACGCACAAAGCACAGTTATCCAGTCAAACAACAGCAAGCCAGCAAGAGGAAGTAACATAAGCAAAGGATATCGGCTGCTAACCAGATTGAGTGCAAGTGCAACAAGCACAAGCGCATAAAGATAAATTGTTGGTTGTGATGACAGATAGATTGTCGCAGGCGTGCCGACAAAAAATAACAGTACGATAAGATGATCGCTGCCATCAGTCCATTGTCCAACCAATCTGCTAACCAGCAGCACAAACAGTAATGTGACTGCGCTTGCCAGTATCCAATGGCCAAAAGACGACAGCGGCATAACAGAAAAAGGAAATGTATCGAGATAGTAATAGCTCAATTCCCCGCTGATGGTTGCATTGTCAATAAATCGCCAGCCGAACGGCAGCAGGAACAACGC
Source organism: Candidatus Nanoarchaeia archaeon (assembly GCA_035289325.1). Classification (GTDB taxonomy): domain Archaea; phylum Nanobdellota; class Nanobdellia; order Woesearchaeales; family JAGLXL01; genus DATDXM01. The sequence continues at coordinate 8,229 of DATDXM010000094.1, read as the reverse complement.
AAGCACAATAGGAATGATCCAGTGGGGTTTCATTTAGGTCACCGATAATCTGCATGCTGAATGATAGATGCGTGCAGCATTATTCTTATAAACTTCTCGAAGACAAGGCTCATTAAGATACGATGGCTCATTGCCCGGAATAATGACAATGTAGTCGACAGCATACGTAGTAAAAAGTTTGACTGCTTCAGTTGGAAGTGGCGTTTTGTATATTCGAGTAATATCCGCAAGTACGACATCAGCATTCTCAATAAGAAGGAAATTAGTGTCTGCCACCGTTCTCCGCTGCGCAAGCGCTTCAACTGCATAGCCAAGCTCAATAGGAGCAAGCACAACGCTATCGTCAGAGGTATGTCCAGCAATCCAGCGGAGCGCATCGTCCATGTCATGAGAAAGAACAGGTGTGCTGCGCACGAGCATGATGCTGGGAAGAATCATCATTGGTATAACAAGAATAAACAAAAATGTGACAAACAAGTTTGTATATCTGCTTACTCGCGTTTTATTCAGATAGCGAATAATAAAAACATATGCAGGGCCCGAAAGAATGCTCAGTGAGATGCCGAGATACATAAAGCCGTGAGCTGGCGGTAATAGTTTAAAAAAGACAAGCAAAGCGACACCAATGCTCAGTGCAATATACATGTACAGAGCTTTATTCTTCATTCGGAGGAGATACTTGTACATGCAAAGGATGCCCCCGATCAAAGGAAGAATACCAATCTGCAGAAACGCGCCCGATGACAACGAGAACACTTCTGCAGCTAGCGCAGCAGGAATATTTTGTTGCACTAATCGTGCAAATCCCATCGTAAGAAATGATTTTTTGTAGATGATAAATTGAATCCAGAGGAAAAGAAACGTCGAAAACAAAATCAGTTCAAGCTCGCTTTTTTCAAGCTCGAGCTTTTCCAGCTTTGTTATAAGCAAATATCCAATCAGTGCAATAACAAGGACGATGCTTGACGGGTGAACGAGTGAGAGGGCAATAATCACAAGAATAAAATGAAGATCATACAAATTTTTTTCGATATAAAGGAAAAAGTAGAGGGTAAGAAACACCAGCGGAAGTGCAAGTGTAAGAGGCGACACTGAAAAGAGTGTTTCTGCAAAAAATGCAGGGATCACAGCAGCAAGCACTGCGCTAAATGATGACGCACTAGTATTCTCAGTAATCTTCTTCACAATGATATAGATAAGAAGCGACAGCAATGATACAAACAACTGCGGCAGTACATGAACAACAATATCTAGAGGGATAACCCAGGAGAATACTGCAAGGAGATAATGAAACAGCGGCGAAAACTGCAGCGCTCGGCCGCCGTAGGACAGTGGATCATAGGTCATCGGCACGCCTGTTTGTGCGATATGCTCAACCATACGGATGTGAAAATACGCATCAGGCGTAAATTCGCCTGCGCTCAGAAATAAGCGGACTGCAAAAAGGACTACAAATAAGCCGCCAATCACCAACCACTCACGCCGCTTCATAAGAAGGAGATAAGCGAGACTATTTAAAAGAGTAGCGGCTCATAAGTCACATGAACAGTATGCGCAGCGGAGATAAAATACCCACGGGCTCTGACATTCTTGACGAGCTGATTGGGGGTTATGAGATAGGCGGCATCACCACACTTTTTGGCGCAGCTGGGACGGGAAAAACAAATGTATGTTTGCTTGCGCTTATTCGTGCCGTTGGCCGTGGCAAAAAGATAGTCTACGTTGATACGGAAGCGCGCTTCTCAGTTGAGCGTTTGCAGCAGATAACAAAATACGCAAATAAAGTGTTGCCGCACGTTATACTCTTCACACCTAAATCGTTTGACGAACAAGCCGAAGTAATCGCACGAATGCCGCTGATAAAGAACGTCGGGCTGATGATTGTAGATAGCATCAGCGGATTATACCGATTGCAGCACACCAAAGAAGCAACAATGATGTTCAAGCGGCAGATTGCTCAGCTTGCCGCATGTGCGCGAGCGCAGCAGCTGCCAGTCATCCTGACCGCACAGGTATATGCTGACATCGAAACAGGAACAATAAAGATGGTAGGTGAGAAGATACTGCGTAATGCGAGCGTGCAGCTCATCGAGCTTCAAAGTATCAACGAAAAAAAGCGTGCAATTGTAGGAGAAAAATATGTTGATTTTACAATTACAGAAAAAGGGTTGCTTACTTGTCCGTGAATTCTTCCATCGGCACGCCAAGTTCTTCAGCAGATGTGATTTTGCCGCGCTCTTTAAGGTATTGAACAGTCAGCAGATAAAACAATAACCCCAACGATTTCTTGCCTTTGTTGTTGCAGGGCATCACAAGATCAATAAAATTCGATTGATTGTTTGTATCGCAAAGCGCAACGACAGGAATGCCAATTTTGTTTGCATCCATGACTGCATTGCGATCTGGCCACGCATCAGTGACCAAAACTAATTTAGGTTCGATAAAGGTGACAAGGTTGATGTTGGTCATCATGCCGGGTGGATATCTGCCGACAATGACTGGGATGCTGGTGAGCTTCTGAAACAGCTTGAGTGCATTTGATCCGTTTTCTCGCCTGCTGACGACTAAGATGTCTTGAGGCTCATATTGCGCAAGAAACCGTGCAACAAAGCGTAACCGTTCATCGATTTTCTGAATGTTCAGTACAGACAATCCGTCTGGTCTTGTCTTGTAGATGAATTTCTTCATGTACGCGGTCTTGAACTTCGTGCCTATGTGAATCCCACTTTTCAGGTAATGTACCGTGGGTACCAAAAAATCATCCTGTTGTTCGGTCATAATTCCTCATATAACAGCTTTAGAACGACCTAAAACTGCGTGCTCAGAGTTTTACTCTGGCATATCCAAAAGCTTTTGGACACATTATCGCCCTGCAGTATGTTGCTGGTCCTCTCGCGAGCCATCCCAGGAACGGGGCATTAGGAGACTGTTATAGCTGGTGATTTATAAATGTTTAGAATTTTTACAAAATTCTGACACGCCAAAAACCCTGTTTTTGAGCGGGTGTCGATGGAGATCGTCGCAGAATTGGCACATAGAGATTTAGTATTGCACTGTGAAAATTGGAGTTAAAAGAAGCAGATAGCAAAATCTAGTCATAAAACAGTTTAGGGTATTCCACAAACGTCAGTAGATTGCGATTATTATATAAATGGATTATCGTTCGAGAAATCTAATGGATTATAAAGAGTTGTTAGAGGGATTAAAGAACATAGAAACAGAAAAGGTAGAGTTAAAGAGAAGTTTCTCTGAATGGGAAGAGATTGCACAAACTATCGCTGGATTTGCAACACAAAAAGGGGGTAAAATATTTGTGGGAATAGACAGAAACGCTTGCCCTGTAGGAACAACTTGTAGTAACGAGATAAAAGGGAGACTCCAAGGGTTAGCAAACCAGGAGATTAAACCCGCAGCAAGTATATCAACGGAATTAGTAAACCACGATAGCTCACAGAGTCTTGTAATTGCCATAATTCACGTCCAAAAAGGGAATGGAGTTCATTCCTACAAAGGAATTCATTATCAAAGAAGAGGAGATACTAATCACGCTCTAAATTCTGAAGAGATATGTACAATAGAAAGGGCAACTAAAAAACTGTATTACGATGAAATGCCTTGTAATTCAGAAGAAAGACCTGCGCTGATCTCTGATATAGATGAAAATAAAGTTTCAGAACATTTGACATCAATTAAAAAAATACAAGGACAGCACGACATAAAGCGATTTTTAATTAACAATTCATATTTAGTTAATGGTGGACAACAAGTTAAAAATTCCGCAATTATGATATTCGGAAAAGATCCTCAAAAATTTATACCACAAATGCGTGTAAGCATGAGTTCATTTGCTGGAAGAAATGTAACCGATCGATTTGTGAAAAAAGAGTTCACGGGAGATATCAACAATATTTTTCAAGCTGCATTTCTAGAAATACAGAAAAATATGAAGGTTTATTCGTTTATTGAGGGAAAACAAAGAATCGACGTACATGAATACCCTTTGGAAGTAGTACGTGAATGTTTAATCAATGCGATTGTGCACAGAGATTATTATGAGAGAAGCACAGAAACATTCGTTAAAATATTTACAGATAGAATGGAATTTGTGAATCCAGCAAGCTTTCCATTCGAGAATACGACATTTGATGAAATCAGAAAAACAAAGAGTTCAAGAAGGAGAAATCCTGTTATTGCGGAATTCTTTGAATCTTTAGGTTTAATGGAAAAAGAGGGGATGGGGGTGTCCAAAATAGAAGAAGGAATGACAAGACACGGATTACCATTGCCTGTATTTAACGTTTATGGAAATACATTTATGGTTACATTGAAAAGTGTAGAGAACAAAAATGTATTCATGAATTCACCTTACAGAAAAGTGATTGATTTCGGATTACTCAACGAACGGCAAAATGTCTTAATAGAGCATCTTAACAGGACCAATATCAGATATATATCCAGAAGAGAGTACATCGCATTAATTATTGGAAAAAACATACAGATTACAGAATTAACTGCTTCGAGAGACCTACAGGAACTAGTAATGAAAAACGTGCTAACAAAATATGGGGATAAGAAAGGTACAAAATATTTACTAACATAGAGTAACAACATGATATATAATGATATTAATGATGATATTAATACGGTGCTATCATAAAATCGAGAGTCCTTAAAATTTCATCTGATTAGACATGCATGGTAGATAGGTTATTTTTCATAGCTGTTGGGCGTATGTGTAGAAAGCTTACTTCAATCCAAACTTTTTAACCACAGAGTACACAGAACCTTTCGTTGTCAAAACGCTCTGATACAACACAAATGACCGCACAGTAAAGCGTCCAAAAGAAACATATTTCCATTGGTCAACAATCGCCCGTACATCGACCGGAGCATCAGCCCGCGCAATCGTCAGATGAGGTATTATTGCTGCATGTTCTTCAGAGCGAAACCGTTGAAGTGCACGCTGAACATCTTGTGCAAGCGCAACAAACTGCTTAGTATCACGCACACCCACCCATACAACAGTAGCTTTCCGCTCGTTTGGAAATGCGCCACAACCATAAACCTCAATCTCGAACGATTTCTGTGTATTATGTGCAACAGCCTCAAGAGTCTGAATAATAGGTGTATCCAGCTGCTCGCCAAGAAACTTCAGTGTAAAATGAAACTGTTGATGATTGACTAGCTTAAGCTGTGACAGCTCATTCTGAAAAGCAACACAGCGTTTGCGTACATCCTCAGGAATATGAATGCCTACAAATAACCGCATAGATTAATACAGAAATAAACAAATTAAAAAAACTTACTCTTCTCCGAAATTTTCAGTATCTTCATACGTCTGCACGGGTTCAGGCTGCGGAACAGCTTCGCCTTCGGCAGGCTTTTCCTTTCGAAGAACATCTGCGAACCCAACATTGCGCAATACCCGAGTAATTTTCACGCGCACCGAATCCCCTTGCCGCGTTCCCGGCACAAAAAGAACAAATCCTTTCACACGGGCAATGCCATCGCCTTTTGCCCCAACCGCATCAATCATCACTTGTAATTCGTCTCCCACACGTACGGGAGCAACTTCACCATCATTCATACTTGTCCTCCAATGAGACAACCGCTCAATTTACCCATCCAAGCATTTGGTAGTTTAAATAAGTTGTTAACGAGATAGTTAAAAAAAGAAAAAATTAAGCAAAGTCCAGCAAGCTCCCTTGAGTCACAATAAACGCAACTTCCTGTTCAGGCAGTGACGGGCTATCAACAAGTTTTGCCACTCTGCTGCCTTTCTTGCCTTTGCGTAAATAAACACGATACGTGCTTGCATGCGCAACAATATGGCCGCCGATAGCAGTTGTTGGATCACCAAAGAATTGATCAGGTTTTGACATCACTTGATTGGTGACATAGACACACAAATTGTGCTTGTCCGCGATGCGCAGTAGTAGATGCAAATGCTTGTTCAGCTTCTGCTGTCGTTCTGCGAGCGTGCCACGCCCAACAAATTCCGCGCGGAAGTGCGCAGTTAAGCTGTCAACCACGACAAGCTTGACTTTGAGATTTTGTTTGGTGATAAGCTCATCAACTTTTTCTGCGAGCAGCATCTGATGATCGCTGTTAAACGCACGTGCAACACGAATGCTACGAAGTGCTGCAGTCGGATCAAGCCCTGCACCAACCGCAAACTGCTCAATACGCTCCGGACGGAACGTATTTTCAGTGTCGATATAAACAGTAATGCCTTCAGGGTTCTTCTTAAACTGCTGAACCGCAAGCGAGTGCCCTATCTGTGTTTTGCCGCTGCCAAATTCACCAAAACATTCGTAGATTGCACCGGTCTCATATCCGCCACCGAGCAGCGTATCAATTGCGTTGCAGCCCGAAGAAATCTTAACGATATTTTGTCTCTTCACGAGCAATTCTTCACCTGTCTGAAAGCCCATATTCAAGCTGTCACGCGCTGCCTTGATTATTTTGCGGGCAGTCACTTCAGTCATGCCAGCAACTTCAACAAGCTCGCCAGGGCTCGCAACAGCAATACTTATTAGGTCGCCATAGCCTGCACCATCGAGCTTTTCAGCCGTTGCTGCGCCCACACCGGGCAAATCAACAAGCTTCAATTCACCTTCAGGTTTAATTTCAACCACTTCAGCCTCTTCGACTTCTGTCTCCTCAAGGGAGCCATTCATTACAACAATTTTTTTCATGGGAACACCTCTTCATTAATGTTTTGATTTAGGGTTAATTAAGGTGTGCTGTGGCGATCGCTACAGCACCGCATCCTGTTCGAGCACAAGATACTCATACGCTTTCTGCAGCGCGACACTTGCTCTTGGCAAGTCATTGAGCCGCAACGATGTCGTATGCTGCCATGCGCCTGACGCATCTTTGTACACGCGATTAAGAGAAATAGTCTTGAATTCAACACTCTCGCCCTTCGCGCTTTGCCCTGTATTCTTCCACACAGTCGCACTAATTGCTCCTGCGCGAAACTTCTTCTCCGGCATATTCTTTGGACTTTCGCCCATACTTTGCGTGTTCTGCACGCCACTACTTGTTTTCATGTTTTACCTCTCCCCTTCCTATTCGGATTTTGTTTCAATGCTCAACTAGAGCACGGGGAAGGAATCAGCCAAACCGAGGTGGAGTGACTGACTCCAATAACTATACGAGCAGTAATTGTTTATATAGCTCACGCGCACACCTGTCCAGTGTGTCCAGTGGCTTTTTGAGCTTATTTTTAGGTTTTGAAGGATGTCTAGTGGCACGAGATGTTTCATGCGGCAACATTGGCGGTGATGGAGTGTAGAACATTTTTCTGTTGAAAATCGTAGATTTTTAACATGCCAGAAATCTTCGATTTCTGAGCACATACGTAGTGTGGAAAAATGTTTTACGGAATAGGGCAAAATCGCAATTTTGACCGTCACCTGCCAATACAGTTGCCGCAGTAGTCTCTCAGTAAGTCGTCATAGAAAAGGAGATTATGAGAGTAAAATAAGATTAATAACACCCCTACACCGCGAGCATCAAATCAACTACAGCAATAACCATAAATATCAGCCATTCGTAAGCCTTCCCAGTCTCCAGCGGTCCTTGAATTCTCAACGTAATGAGCGGATAAAGTAGATTGACACCCATCTTGGTAAAACCATCAGCGACCAAATGGCTCAAATAGCCGAGGCAAACCGCAGCTGCAACCATATGATGCAATGGAGAAACAACAAGATACAGCAATATCACCGGAAAAACTGAATGAAAAAAACCGCGATGCTTGAACAGATGTGACGCCCATCGCGTAAGCGTAAATTTTTTATTAATCACAGAATTGGGATGATCAATATCAGGCAGCAGCGCAGCAACAGCAGCAATGAAAACATACAGCTGCGGATACGGAAATGAGATAAAGCGCAATGACAATAGCCCAAAAAAGAGCCCAAACGCAACATGCGTAAACCACATCATGATAATGGTTCGAGGCGCTGTTCGTTGAAAAATACAAGCTGTGCATTGAACTCGAGTCGGTCAAACATCTCATTCTTCCGAACTTTACCGACAACTTTGACAATCTCGCCAAGAAGCTTATGCTTGGCATCTTGGAATTGTTCAGGATAATCTTTGTACCGCAGCACAGCAGCATTTTCTTCTTTCAGCAGATGTTCTGCCTGCTGTTTCCAGAATGCAACGCGAATAGTGTCCGAGCCATCATCACCCAATGCATTGACAACATAAGAGATT
>DATDXM010000093.1:0-18573 GCA_035289325.1 Candidatus Nanoarchaeia archaeon | reverse complement strand
CAGTTTGCAGGTTGTGGAAGGCGGCGAATATTTGCGTGAGAAATACGGTAAAAAGAATCGGCGTTGGATTCAGGTCGTAATCCTCGGCGATCCTGTAACAAAAGAGCCTGTAAGTTTTGAAGTGAATATTATTCAAGATTCTGAATTGGTCTCTGCAAAGAAACAGCTTGCTGAGCTTCTTGACACTAACGTCAAGATAAGCGCTTTTGGCGGCGACGGAAGTTACGATGAAACTGCATTATGGAATTGGTTAGAATATAATTCAATCGAACCAATTATCAAACCCGATAAAAATGCAATAATCCCATCAGGAAGTCGTAGGCGTGATAAAAATACTGATGAGCGAAATATCTGTGGGTATGATCTTTGGGGAAGGGAGCACGGGTATGGCTATCGTTGGCCTGCAACAGAAGGTATTTTTAGCGCAGTTAAGCGTATATTTGGAGAAACGATTCATGCAAGCTCTGAGCAAGGGATGATTCAGGAAGCAAAAATAAAATTCTGGGCATACCAAAAAATCAAGCGCTACGGTGAAATGTAGCAAAGCTACATTGAGTTATGCAACACATCATTGATTTAATTGACCTCCTCCCCAACCATGAATGGTGGGGATTCCGACTAACGAATAATTTGGCGTCATGAGCCTTATGGTTTTTCACATACTCTTTTGCTTTCTCCAAAGTGATGTGTCCTACTGACGCCATAAACTTGCCATCACTCCAAAGACTGCGCTTCTTAGCTTTTTGCCAATAAAAGCTTTTGAGTCTCTGCTCTTCAACTTTGAAGAGCATATGCGATGAATAGCCTTTCATGAGCCGCACAGCTTGAGCAGGGCTCATGCTTGGACGAAGATGTGCTATCACAGGCACATGGTCGTCAGCTACCTCAAGTTCTTCGATACCGAATCGGTATCGTCGAGACGCTTCGTGTAAGAAGATTACACAAAGTTTTTGTAGCTGTTCAACTCTAAACACTTTGTAGCGGTACTTGGTCACCCATTCAAAATGCCAAGTACTCCAGCCTACACCATGTTTGTACGCGTGGTCGTGGTATATGCTCATTGGGCCTCACCTCTTTTATGAGGCTCATGACTTTACCATGAGAATAAAGAAAAATGATTGAGATTGAGTATGTTTCGCAATTCATCCCCAACGTAAAACGTGGGGATTTCTTGCTCAGGATAAATTAAAATCCAATAAAAACATCCATCACCTCATCCCTTCATACCCTTTCTCTTCGACATGCAACGCAAGCTCTGCGCCGCCGCTCTTGACAATGCAGCCATCGATCATGATGTGCACTTTGTCCGGCTTGATGTAATTCAACAGGCGCTGATAATGTGTCACGACAAGCACGCCCATGCCTGTCTTTTGTTTTATTGCGTTCACGCCGTTTGCAACTGCCTTGAGCGCATCGACATCTAAGCCACTGTCCGTTTCATCGAGCAAAGCAATCTTTGGCTCTAATACTGCGAGCTGTAAAATTTCATTGCGCTTTTTTTCGCCGCCGGAAAAGCCTTCGTTGAGGTAGCGCTTTGCAAACGCGAAGTCCATGCCAAGTATTTTCATTTTTTCTTTGAGCAATGCCATAAATTCTGGCACAGGAATTTTATTCCCTTTCAGCTCGTTCATTGCTGTGCGCAGAAAATTTGCGGTTGTTACACCTGATACTTCAACGGGATATTGGAAGCTTAAGAACAAGCCAGCTTTTGCACGCTCGTCTGGGCTTGCTTGTGTGATTTCTTTGCCATCCAACATTATTTTTCCGCTTGTGACTGTGTATTTTGGATGCCCCATGATTGTGTTGACCAGCGTGCTTTTACCTGATCCGTTTGGACCCATAATTGCAACAATTTCGTTTGATTTGATGCTCAGTGAAACGCCTTTGACTATTTCTTCTCCTTCGACACTAATATGCAGGTCTTTTATCGTAAGTTCGGTCATAACTCTCCCTCAATCATTCTTTCATTTTCTTTTTGTTTGCCCATCTGTCTGAATACAATCATTTTTACTGCTTTGAGCGGCAGCATCATGCACTTTACACGCATTGCTGTCACGTCTATACCGAGCAGCTCTTGCATTGATTCACGCGATAGTGCTGCGATCTTTTCTATATCTTTTCCCTTCACATATTCTGTTAGCATGGATGCACTCGCCTGTGAGATTGCGCAGCCTTCGCTTGTGAACGAAATGTTTTTGATTTTGTTATCTTTTATTTCAATGTACATATCAATCTCATCGCCGCACAATGGATTGTCTTCATGGCTGTGCAATGCATCTTTTAGTGTGCCCTGATTTCTTGGATTCTTGTAATGGTCCAGAATGTGCTCGCGGTACATCTGGTCGGCTGAGATGCCATCAAATGTAGATACTGTTTTTGCGCTTATGCTATCTAAGCTATCCTTTGAATGTGTCATTTGAACACCTGCTGCGCTTTTTTTATTCCTGCGCAGAGCTTGTCGATATCATCCTTTGTGTTGTAGATATGGAAGCTTATTCTGCACGTTGCAGTGAGATTTAATTTTTTCATCAGCGGCTGGCAGCAGTGATGGCCTGCACGGATGCAGATATCCTCTGTGTCAAGGATGCTTGCGATGTCATGCGGATGGATTTTGTCGACGTTGAAACTGATGATGCCCGCGCGTTTTGCCGGGTTTCCGATAATTGTTATGTCTGATATGCTCTTGAGTGATTTTAATGCGTATTGTGCCAATTCTTCTTCATGTTGTTCGATTTTATTTATGCCAACCTTTTGCATGTATTCAACTGCTGTTGCCAAGCCAACGGCGCCTGCGATATTTGGCGTGCCTGCTTCAAACTTCCATGGCAGCTCTTTCCATGTTGTTTCTTTTACTGTAACGGATGAAATCATGTCTCCCCCATACAGAAATGGCTGCATGCTGTTCAGCAGCGCTTTCTTTCCGACAAGCACGCCAATTCCTGTTGGTCCAAGCATTTTGTGGCCGGAGAATGCAATGAAATCAGCATCGAGCTTTTTGAAATCAACTTTCATGTGCGGAACAGATTGTGATGCATCGATGACTGTTATTGCTCTTTTCTTATGTGCGAGTCTTATTATCCTTTTTATGTCCACAATTGTGCCCAATGCATTTGACACGTGTGTGATTGCAACAATTTTTGTGTTGTCGTCAATGAGCTTTTCTGCATGCTTCATGTCCAAGTTGCCATCGCTGTCAATGTCAATCACTCTGAGCTCTGCCTGTCGGTGTGCACATAGCTGCTGCCACGGCACAAAGTTACTGTGGTGCTCGAGCATGCTTGTAACAATGTTATCTTTTTTTCTCTCTTTTTTCAGCTGCTGCCTGCCATAGCTGTACATCACTAGATTAATCGATTCGGTTGCATTTCGGGTGAAAATGACTTCTTCAGGATCACAATTTACAAGCGCTGCAACTTTCTTGTGTGCCTGCTCGTAGAGCTTTGTCGCTTCTGCGCTCAGCTTGTATATGCCACGATGGACATTTGCGTTGCTTGTTTCGTAAAACCTGCGCTCTGCGGTGATAACACTTATCGGCTTCTGTGATGTTGATGCACTGTCGAGGAATGTTATCTGCTTTCGTGCAAGAAGAGGAAATTCTTTTGCCACATTATCGGTTATTTTCGTGTCTTGCCTCATTGCAACCTCTGCTGCACTTGCTTTTGAAGCTGCTCGATAATTTCCGGTGCATGCAGTTGCTGAAGGAATGGCTCGAGAAAGCCTTGGACAAACAGCTCTGTCGCTGCCTTTTCGCTCAAGCCTCGTGCCATCAAATAAAAAAGGCGCTCCTTGTCAACGTGTGTTGTTGTTGCAGCATGGCTGCATTTCACATCGTTGTTATCAATTTCCAGCTGAGGAATGCTGTCTGCTTCTGCGTGCTCGCTGAGCATCAGCACATCTTCTTTCTGGTAGCCGCTGCTGCTGGGCGCGTCACGCTCGATCCTGATGAGGCCGCGATAAATATTTTTTGCGTTGTCTTTCAAGACGCCTCTTGTCACAATGTCGCCTCTCGTGTGAGACGCGCCGTGGATGATTTGTGCGCCTAAGTCAAGGCGCTGGCTGTTGCTGCCGAAGAACATGTTTTTTATCGTGCTTTCGCTGCCAATGCCATTGAGCAGGCTGTGTATTGTTGATTGCGTGAATGTGCTGCCCATACAGCAGTCAACCCAATGCACCTGTGCGTCCTGGTCGACTTCTGCGTCCTTGTAATCAAAATGGAATACATTTTGCGGATAATTTTGTACTGAGATGAAGCGGACGGATGCGTTTGTTTTTGCGATGATCTCTGTTGCGTTGCTGACGAAGAGTTGAGATTGCTGTTGTGGTGCGTCGAGCAATTCAATAATCGTTGCTGAGGCTGCATCATCTGCCACAATCAGCGTGTGATGTGTGCTTGTGTCCATCGCCTTTCTTCTGATAATGATCGGCTCGTCTGCTTGTCCATGAATGTAGATGAATGTGCCATTACTGCAGAGCATCTTGTGAAGAGTAGCAAACTTGTGCTCTGCACTCATGATCTTCAGCAGATATGGCTCGATGAGGTGCTGGTATTTTTGCATTGCTTCCTGCAGCGACGTTACAATAATGCCATCTTCTCCTGTGCTTTCATATTCAATCTGCTGCTCTGTCTGCTTGCTGAGCTGCTGCTCGAGAATGTCTGTGTTTAAATCGCTATAATCCATGCGCATCGTTAGACCATACCGAAAGTTCGGCCATTGGAGTGCATTGTATTGCTGCTGCGCTTTTTCTTTTCTGGACTTCAGCCATTCGGGCATTTGTAGGGAGATGATTGTTTCCATTGTCAACCCAGCGAACCCTCCATTTCCATCTGAATCAGCTTGTTCAGCTCTATTGCATATTCTAATGGAAGCTCCTTGACGATTGGCTCAATGAATCCAGACACTACCATCTGCATTGCCTGCTCTTCGGACATGCCACGCGACATCAAATAGAACAGCTGCTCTGCGCTAATCTTTCCGACGGTTGCTTCGTGTGCGATGTCGGCTGTACTATTTTTAATTTCCATGAACGGGATGGTGTCTGACTTTGATTCAGCGTCGAGCATCAATGCATCACAGTTGACGTTTGCCTTGCAGTGCTGTGCATCTTTTGCAATCTTCAGCAGGCCGCGGAATGTTGTGATGCCGCCGTCTTTTGAGATGCTCTTGCTTCGTGTTGTGCTTGTGGTGTTGGATGCGAGGTGAATTATTTTTGCACCGGTGTCCTGATTTTGGTCTTTTGATGCAAATGCAACTCCCAAGAAATCTGATTTTGCGCCTGTGCCTTTGAGGATGCTGCACGGGTAGAGCATGGTGACCTGGGAGCCTAAATTCCCATTTATCCATTCAATTGTGCCGTCTTTGTCAACGACTGCACGCTTTGTGTTGAGGTTGTATGTATTTTTACTCCAGTTTTCAACACTATTGTAGCGAACTCTCGCGCCTTCATGTACGTAAATTTCGACACAGCCCGCATGGAGATTGTTTTTGTCGTATTTTGGTGCGGAACAGTTATGAACAGCAACACCACAGGCTACATAGCTTTCATCGTCTCTGACGCTGAAATTGTACACAGGAATGTTTGATACTCGACGTTTTGTTATTTTCTTTATTGGGACGTACATATAATCTTCGTCAACAAAAAACATTGATGCGCGTCTTTTATCGTTCAATGTGTTTTCAGTCTTTACTCCGAGAATCTCGCCTAGCTTTTGCATTTGAAACCCTGTAATTCCAACGGTGTATATTGGAAGCCTTGGCTTTGCCCTCACTCTTCTGTTGAGGAAAGATGCTATGCCTAACCTTAGCAATATCTCGCGCACTTGCCGTGCGATTTGCAACGAGGTTGTGTTTAAGCGAAATGCTTCTTTGAATCCAGATGCATGCATTTGCTTAGAATAACTACCGTCACCCCTGAATAAACCAATAATGAGCTCTCCCTGCTTTTCAGGTGATTCAAGCATTGCCCATTGTGGAATTGATTTTGTTGAGCATGATGTTCCAAACTCCTTGAAGATTCTGGCAAGTTCGACAGAGCCAACGACTATTGAAATGCCGTGATTTTTTTTGTGGACGATTTCATTCCATTTTGTTATTCCAAAAACTTTTGTAAGGCACTGCTCTACATCGTTAATGTATTCCCGTTCATGAGAGCCAAATGAAAATGAAAGATATGAATCGTTCATAATGCTTCCTTCAGCAAGATAATATCCTATAAGCCTGAAAAATTCATTTGTCAAACCGACTTTTCTTGAAACTATTTTTTTTCGATTTCTTACAGTAAATGTCCTATGCTCATAGCTATCAATTACTTTATTTCGCGGAATTGCCAAATAATCTTTTTGATTGAGCTCAGCCGGCTTTCTCCATTTAGTTTCCCATCTTTTATTTTGCTCTCGTGGCTTGTCTCTTTTTACTGAAATAAATGGGTGCTCTTCTGTTACTTCTATTTTTCCTGTCGAATCTCCATATATCTCAATTCTATATATGTTGCCCGAATATGGACGCTTCTGTATGTGATAAACACTTTTGTAACGGCCCTTATGTGTAAGAACTTTGTCGCCAATTTTTATTTCTTCAATTGGCTTGTAGTCGGGATTTGACGTTATAATTGCGCCTTTTGTAAAGCACCCTTCAATATAATTAACTTCTGCTCCCTTATCTGCAATAATTAACGTGTGCTCGAACTGTCCTAGTCCAGGTGCGTTCATCCTGAAGTATGCTTGGAGCGGAGCGGTTACTTTGACACCTGGGGGAATGTAAATGAATGTGCCGCCACTCCATACTGCGGCGTGAAGCATCGCAAATTTATGATCGGAAATTGGCACACAGTTTGTCATGAAATATTTCTTGAATAAGTCTGGGTGCTTTTGGAGAGCAACGTCACAATTTTCAAAGATGACACCAAGCTTTTCCCATTCTTCCTTGAGTTTGTGGTAGACGACTGTACTTTCGTACTGTGTTCCTGCGCCTGCAAGCGCTTTTCGTTCGGCTTCAGGGATGCCCAGCTTTTCAAATGTTCTGCGGATGTCTGCCGGCAGATCTTCCCATCGATTTGCGTTTTCCTTTGCATCGGGTTTTGCGTAGTAAATAATCTTATTGAGGTCAAGCTTGCTGAGATCTGGGCCCCACACGGGAATTTTTGTGCTGTTGAAAAGCTCGAGTGCCTTCAGACGTTTGTTTAACATCCATTCTGGCTCATTCTTTTCTGCTGAGATTGCACGGACAGTTGCTTCGCTGATGCCCTCGCCTGTTGTTGTTGTAAATTTTGGAATGTTCTTGTGGTCAATGTAATCTCTGTTTATCTCTATAGTTTGCGCTTCACTGCCTATTACGCCCTGATGCATCTTGTCGTCACCCATGTGCGCCACCTGAATTTGCGCCATAGGCACACATTTTTTCGCAGCCGTCGGGCGTGGGTGATTTTGAACGATGAATTTTGCAGAACAAGCCGGAATCTTTGATTTGGCGGTCTATTTTCATCATCTCGGCAAACATCTGTTCAGGAGTCGTGATGGCTGCTATGCTTGATTTTATTAGCCCGTGAATCTCATCTGTCAATTCAATGTGGGCGCGCTTGTCTGACTTGTATTGTGAAATTGCGGCTTCTGTAATGCCCATTAATTGAGCGATATATTTTTGCGGCCTGCCCGCCTTGATTAATTCGAGAGCAAAAGCTTTGCGTATTGCAGGAAGGATATACCAAACTTCGATTTCTTGCGGGAATAACAGTTTTTGCTTGAGTAATGGCAGCATGAAACCACCTAACTTAACTATTGTTAAGAGTGGTATTTAAAGGTTGTGGGGATTAGGGAGGATTGTTGTCAAAAAGTATATTAATCGTTACATATTCCTGTACTCATGAGGAAATTGCATATTGCTGTGCTGGCTATACTGGTGCTTCTCGGTGCTGCAGCTGCCTATTATCTTATTTCTCCTGCGTTTATCGTGATTGAAGCAGATGATGCGTCGCCTATTGTTGCTGACGTTCCTGTTGTGACAGCACCATCTGGGCAACAAAAGACTGCGGGCGATGTTGGTGAGCCGTCTACTGAACAGCCGTCTATTGTTGCGTCGGGTGCATTTACCTCTCATGAGCATGAAGTTGCCGGGCGGGCGCTGTTGATTGATGATGGCAGCAAAATCGTTCGCTTTGAAGATTTTGAGACGGTGAATGGACCAGATTTGCATATTTATTTGTCTGCGGATTTGGACGCCAAAGATTATGTTGATTTGGGTGCAATCAAAGCAACAAAAGGCAATGTGAATTATGATGTGCCTGCGGCGACGGATACTGAGAAATATCGGTATGTTCTTGTCTGGTGTGAGCCGTTTCGGGTGTTGTTTGGGTATGCGGAGTTGGGTTAGAACTAGCACTCCTTCTTTTGTGCTTCTTGTATCACGCTTTCGATCCCAAACAAGTGGCGGATGCCATGCGTCCACAGGTTGTATGTCGTGCCTATCACTGGAGAAATTGCCGCGAGATACGCTGCACCTCGTGCGGCTTCTTCCATGTCTACTTTTCCTTCAGACAAAAGGTTTCCTGCCGTTGCAACGAGCATATATGCGGGGCATTCGAACGAGACAAATGCAGCGAGCCCAACAGCTTGCTTTTTGAGCCAATTGCTTTCTTCTGTTGTATTTGTTATACGATAGAGTGTTGCTGCCCACCACGTGGTCTGCCTGTCACCGCATTGACTGCAATTGATGAGCCTCTTGTTGCAATTGTGTCAATCGGACTTTTTCCTGCTCTGCAATCGATGAATCCGCCAAGCAATAAACCATAGGATACTTTAGCGAGTGAATCAACTGCTGTTCTTTTCCATTCGGGCGCTTCTTTTCCTGCGATGTCTTCGAGAGGTTTAATGTCACTCATACGTGGTTATTTCTGCGGGTTGTTTATAAATTGTTCGACTACAAAATTACCGCTGTGTTGCGTAGTCGTGTGTTTCACCCTAAAACGGCTTTAGCGGTGCGTTGCGGGGTGTGCTGAAAAACTGCGTTTCAACAATTCCGTTGCATGACATCCATTTCCTTAAGTGACTTCTGCATGCGAAAAAGAAAAACGCATGCAGCAGACTAAGAAGAAAACAATGCGAAATTAAGTGTCAGGGGCTATCCAGAGGAAGCAGAATCTCTTGCAACTGAGCATTATCTGGAAGCAGAAAAATTACAAAGTGGAAATCCAAATAAAGATGTTGTTCTTGTTGGCGCAAAGTCTATAGAAGAATTAAAAAAAGCATATTTGAACTATTTTGCTAATTCCAAGGATTTTTTAGGATATTTAAAGAATTACTTAGAGAAAAGTGGAAATATATGATGCACATCTATTTTACCACCGTACCATCAAACTCATATCCCGCTACGCAAAACAAGCGAGCGAAGGATGCTGGTTTGCGTTTGGCTTAGCGCTCGTGCATCTGTCGTGGCGTGTATGAAGAAAACCCATCATTAATCGCGAATTTTACATTATTGTATGGAATGTGAAGACCTTCCCCTTGTTTCATCTTACTGTTAAATATTAAGCAAACTCCATCAGGCTGGACAATTATTCCTCGAACGATACTTTTTCCGGTTTCTATATCGGGAATTCCATGATCAAACACGGGTGCTTGCCTGGTTTCACGTGCATGCTCAAGTTCTTCTTTCACTATTTCTGGACTCGATGGATTATGTGACGCTGGATATATTCCATATGTTGTGCCCATGATGAGCCCTTCAGCTGGTCCTCGCTCAGCCATTTTTCTTAACTCCCTCAACCCTGGCTTTCTTCCAGTGAGATCATAAAGCAGCCATCCCTTTTCACCAAACCATTGTATAACCTCGTCTGAAACGGGGCACACATTACTGAATGCTGCTGGTGCTGCGGGTTTTTGCTGGTTAAAATAGCTCATGAACGGAAATTTATCTGTTTTTCCTAGTCGAGTTACCACACCATATTCTATCTTAGAAATTTCTCTTCTTATATCCGGCTTTCTTTCTAAAGATGACAATACTCCGATTTGTCTTCTGCTATCATGTGATGCAAATTGGAAACACGCGTATCCATCTGGCCCTCGCTCGTGTGTTGACAGGCGAAATGCTTCTTGGTATATCCCTGCAGCATCGCTATATGCTGACACCTGAAAGTGATCGGGGGTTGGAGCAGTTGTTTGTCCAGCATCTCTTGTGTGATGCTGCTCGCGGTTCCATTCATGAATCTCTGCAAGGACTTCTGTTAGGCTTCTATCTGCTATTTCTAATCGTATCCTGCTGGGAAATGTTACCGTTGTGAGAATTCCGTGTTCTCCAATCTTTTCTGCTTCTATGTTTCTGCCGAGATCAATGAACTCATCAATATCCATCCTCTTTTGGGAATGTGAGTTCTTTATAAGTGTTAACCTTTTAAACTATAAAAAAATCCTCCTGCTCATGCGCGATGATATTAAAAAGAAGCTGATTCAAGCACAGCGCCTTGAATTAACTGAGCGGCTGCTGTATCAGCGGCTTGCGGCTGTGACGAAAGAACGAAAAAACAAGCGCATCCTGCAAGACATCGCAGAAATGGAGCATCACCATTATGACTTCTTCAAGCAGCATACACAGCAAGATGTGAAGCCGTATCGTTTCAAGCTCTGGCTCTATTATGCTCTTGCACGCCTGTTCGGTGTCACGTTTGGTGTCAGCCTGATGGAGCACGAGGAGAAAGCTGCGCAGCAGCTGTACAAAGGCATCGTCAAGGAAATCCCCCACGCAAAAGATCTGCTAGAAGATGAAGAAAAGCATGAAGAGCAGATAATAGGCATGCTGCGCGAGACGAAGCTTGAGTACATCAGCAGCATTGTTTTGGGTTTAAATGACGCGCTTGTTGAACTCACGGGGGCGCTCGCAGGATTGACACTTGCGTTTCAGAAAACGTCGTTGATTGCTGTTGCTGGTCTGGTGACGGGCATTGCTGCATCACTTTCAATGGCTGCATCTGAATATTTATCGACAAAAGCGGAGAAAAATAAAAGAAAGCCGCTGATTGCAGCGTTCTATACAGGCGTTGCGTACATAGTAACGGTTATCGTTCTTGTGCTGCCCTATCTGCTGCTGACGAATGCGTTTGCTGCACTTGCGATTACGCTTGTGCTCGGGTTTGTCATCATCTTCATGTTTACTTTTTACACGTCTATCATCAAGCATGACTCTTTTTGGCGGCGATTTGCAGAGATGGCATTAATCAGCTTTAGCGTTGCGGCTGTTTCGTTTGTGATTGGTGTGCTGCTGCGGACGGTTATCGGGGTAGCTTAATCGTTCGTAATACCAATTACCCTGCACGGTGCTCCATCGCCATCTTTAATTTTCAACGGAAGCACGTAGCACTGAAATCTCTTGCCTGCTAAATCTTTCAGTTTCACCAAGTTTTCAACAATGAGAATATCATGCTTAAAAAATAATTTATGCAACGTGTATGGTGCGTTGTCTGGGGTTGGGGCATCTAGACCCACTATTTTTATTTTTTTATCAACCAATCCCTGTGCAGTCTTTGCTGTTAGCACGGGGTTAGTATCAAAATAATCTTTATCGTACACTTTATCGCTGTGCGATGTTAAGAAGAAAACAATATCTCCTTTCTTTACTGAATTCAAATTCGTTTCAATCTCTTTCTGTCCTCTCACATCTATAACAATACCTTCTCCCACAAACTTTTCTATCGGATAATCGCTCAACGTTTTTCCCTGAGCAATCATATGAGATGGCGCATCAATATGTGTTGAAAAATGAGAATGAAATGTCAACACTTTCTTGCTAATCGTGTCCTTTTCAACTGTTGAAAACTGCTTAATCACAATTTTAGGGTCGCCAGGCCAATTTGGTGTTTTATTATCGATTGGCAAGGTTAGATCAATTATCATCTATTACCTTTACTGTGCTTGCTATATAAAATTAACCTCTCTTATGGATAACACTTATAAATTGAAAAAGTTTGTTGGTATCATGCTATTTATTCATCTCGCACAGCTGTTTGAAAAGCTTGAACACACATCATCAAGCAACCAGATGCAACAGCTCCTTGCAGGCTTTTTCAAGACGGCTGATGATGTTGACAAGATCTGTTATCTGACGCTTGGCACGATTGCGTCGCCGTATGATGATGTCAATCTGGGCATGGCTGAGCAAATGGTTATCAAGAGCATTGCTGAAGCTTTTGGTGTCGCTGAGCGAAATGTCACAACTGATTTCAAGAAGCTCGGCGATCTGGGCGCTGTTGCTGAGAAAGAATGCTCTGTGAAAAAACAGACAATCACTGTTCACGGCGTTTTTAGCTCGCTTCATAACATTGCGAGTGCCCAGGGTGCGGGCAGCCAAAACAGGAAAGTGATGCTGCTTGCTGCGCTGCTGAAAAAAGCAACACCTGTCGAGTCAAAATTTATTGTGCGGATTGCGCTTGGAACGCTGCGGATGGGCGTTGGCGAGATGACGCTGCTGAATGCGCTGGCGATTGCGTTTACTCACGACAAGAAAAATAAAGAAATTTTGGAGCAAGCGTATAATGTCTGCCCTGATGTCGGCATTATCGCAGCAACGCTTGTTAAAGGCTTATCATCCATTAAAAAAATACAACCAGTTGTAGGTCGGCCAATCAAAGTCATGCTTGCGCAGCGGGCGAAAAGTGTTGCAGAAATCATGAAGCGCATGCCTCTTGCCGCTGCAGAAGAAAAATATGATGGCGAGCGTGTCCAGATTCATAAGAAAGGAAAGAAAATATGGTTATTTTCACGGCGCATGGAAACAATCACTCAGCAGTACCCTGATATTGCTGCTGCGGTGCAGAAGCTTCATGGTAATTTTATCATTGAAGGAGAAATTGTTGCGGTTGATGCCCGTGGCATGCACGACTTTCAGACGCTGATGCAGCGGCGACGAAAGCATGATGTTGAACATTTTGTGAAGCATGTACCTGTTGCGGTGTTTTTATTTGACCTGCTGTTCAAAGAGAGAAGCTATCTTGCTGAACCGTGGAACAAGCGGCAAGATGCACTCAAGCATTTGATCGGAAAAGAAACTCCAATATTCAAATATGCCAAATATATTCTCACTGAACGTATTGATGATGTCGAACAATTTTTTAGTGAATGTCTTGAACGCGGCACCGAAGGCATCATCGCGAAATCTGTCGATGGTGTCTATCAGGCAGGCACGCGGGGATACAATTGGATAAAATGGAAGCCCGAATATGCGAAAAATCTGCGCGACACGTTCGATTTAGTTGTTGTCGGCGGTTTTTCTGGCAAAGGAAAACGGGCAGGCACTTATGGAGCACTGTTGTGTGCGTGCTATAATCCTATCGGCGACAGGTTTGAGACGTTCTGCAAGCTCGGTTCTGGATTTAAAGATAAAGAGCTTGATGAGCTGCCGTTGCTGTTGAAGAAATACGTTGTTCGGAAACCTGCTCGTGTTATCGTTCATAAAAATATGAAGCCTGATGTCTGGTTTGATCCGCGAATTGTTGTTGAAGTGACAGGTGCGGAAATCACGCGCAGCTCGCTGCATACTGCTGCTGAGAACGATGGTGTTGGTCTTGCGCTGCGCTTTCCACGTTTTTTGCGGTATAGAACCGATAAAAAAGCGGAGCAAGCGACGACGACAAAAGAAATTAAAAAAATGGCTTAACCAATCGAGCCATCACATAGTTTTCCGTTGTTCTGCGTTCTGCAGAGCTTGACTAATTCGTTTTTTGTCAGTATTCTGTCGTATATCGCAAACTCATCAATTGAGCCTTTGAAATCTCGGTCGCTGTCACCTGCTGGCCCTGGACCGCCGCCTGTGCCAAAGCGCAATGTGCCCCAGCGATCTCGCTTTATTTGTGATGCGGAGCCTGCAACACCTCTTGATGTGGTGCTCACGAACATTTCTGCGGTTGGCTTTGTGTCTGCATTCTTTACCATAATTGCAACGTGCTGCCATTCTCTCGTGTTGAGATCAGTTGAAATCTTGACATTGTGCAGGCTGTCGCCCATATAGAACGTGAGCTTGTCAATGCGGTAGTTGCTTCGCCCAAGCTCGTCACCCAATGAAAGATGTATCTCCTGATGCGTGCCCCATCCGTTTCCAGCGTTTTCTCCCCGCGTTTCTTTATCCTCATCGCCCTCCCATAAAATGTGTGCTCGTTTCAGCAAATCGCCTGGCTTGAGCCAGAGAACGATTGTAAAATCATTGAGCTGTTGCAGTGATTTATCTGTGAGGACAACATAATCTTGGTTTCCATCAAATGTCCATGCGTTGTTTACTTTGCCTAACATTCTTGTTGTCTTATACGCTCCTTTTGAATATGATATTATTTTTCCGTCAACACCTGTTTCAGTGTCCATTGTTAGGTGATAAGTTGGAACTGGAAATGTTGTTTTTACAGCTTGTGGTGTTTCTATTGGGCCAGGCAGTACTGCGTTTATCGATTCCGGTTCGGTTGGTGTAACTGTTGGCTTTGACACTGCCGGTGGGGTTATCGGTTCAGATGGAGGCACTGGCAGATCCTGCGTATCAACTCCAGCTGGCTGTGTGGGCGGCGCAACCTGTATACATCCTGCTACTATCAATAGAATAACGAGTGTTATGAACTTCATGATCTCACCTTCTTTTTGTCAGATAATGTCAAACTTGTATTTAATAGTTTTGGCGATCGATCTTGCGCTCCTCCACCACAAAAATTATAAGCATCACTTTTTCAATGCTCCATATGAATCCCGAAATCGTCAAACTCATTGTTGAAAAAGGGCTGAAGAATGTCAATCTGTCGATGTTTACCGAGGCAGAAAAGAAAACTATCCTTGAAGATGTTGCTGAAGTGTTCTTACGACAAGGGAAAACGTCTGATGTTATTGAAATCCTTGAGTATATTGATTTAAAACGATTTGCTGAATTGCTGCGCCCTGTTGCAGAAAATTGTGTCGAGCTTGGCGAATACAAAAAAGCAGTGCAAATCTATGAAAAAATCGGCAATCATGAGCTCGCGACATTTATTCGCGTGAACTTTGATTGAACAATCTGGCTCTACACGCGTGGGCATCAGAAAAGCAGCTGCAGTGGCGCTTTTTTGTTAAAGACTTTTGTGAGCAAATTCTGAAAAAGATTTATATTCTATCTTTTTGTCAGTTATGCAATGAAATATGCTATTGCGCTTACTGCGCTTTTGGCAAGCTGCGCCAGTGCTCCTGTCGAACAAGAACTTTCTCGTGGTGGTCGTGAATTAGAGATGACTTCTTCTGTGGTATACATGCCTGTTTCCAGACGCTCTTCAAGTGATCAGCTGGAGACCAAGCTTGCCCAATCCATCACTCGGCTTGCATCCACACTCCCCTATTATCAAGATGTTTTTTTGTCTGATGAAGGGTATGTCCATGATATTGTTGCTGGCATGCGCGATATGTTACATGGTTACGATCGTACACAACTTGGACGTCTTGATCTTTCTCAGCAGCGTTTTGCACTTACTGGCTTGCAAGAGATGGAGAGATTGCTCAATGAATACCAGCGACTGCTTATTGGAGCAGCTCCGCCCGAGCGCCTTCAAGGCTGCCGCTACGCTATTGTGCGAACTGCGGAGCAAATCATTCGAGGCCTCGACATTAAAGAAGATGCTGACCCTATCGAAAAACCGTGTTCAGAGCAGTTTTGAATCCCTAAATGTTTTTATACTTGTTTGTTTCTTGGTTAAACCATGACAACCTACACAGTTGACACAAAAAAAAGCACGATTCAATGGACTGGACGAAAAGTAATGACGACACACACTGGAACTGTCGCGCTTGTGTCGGGGAAGTTTACTGTTGATGAAAATAAAATTACTGGTGGCTTGTTTGAAATTGACATGTCCACTATTGTTGATAATGATCAGTCTGGTGATATGAAAGCAATGCTCGAAAAGCATCTGAAAAGCGAGGATTTCTTTGCGGTGCAGCAATTTCCGAAAGCGGTACTGAGACTCATTGAGGGAAGTATTGCAGGTGGAAAAGCTGCTGTTACTGCACAGCTTACTATCAAAGGAAAGACGCACAATGTTTCGTTTGATGCGACGATAAAACAGCAGCATGGGATTGTTGCGGATGCGACACTTTCTATTGACCGCTCATTATGGGATGTCCGCTATGGCTCAGGCAAATTTTTCAAAGGCTTAGGTGACAAGCTGATTAGTGATGATATTGAATTTACCATTCATATTGTTGCGGTGTAACCATGCCACGCAAACATACATCAGATAAAATCGTCTGCGGCTACTGCGGGAAAGAGTTTGAATACATGGAAGTCTATCGAGAGCATATCGATACTGAGCATTGGCCGTTCAATGACCAGCCGCAAAGTGGTGGGTAGGGCTCGCAAGGTTTTAATAGTTCACTCATTTTGTGCACTGCATGAATTATTTTTTAAGGTATCTTGCGACGTTTCGTGTTGGCAGCATCTATCTTCACACGCTTGCGGTTGATGTGTTGACTTGGTTGGTTATCGGCGGCGGTGTGTGGTTTGCGATACAACAATTGCAGGAAGCAACAGTCGAACTTACGGCGGGGAAGACTGCTGAGACATTTCAAAGTTATCTTCTTTCATTGCAGCCTGAGCAGCTTGCAGCTTTTTCTGGGCAATTGAAAGCATTTGTGGTGCAATTTATTGCATGGCTTGTGCTTGTGCCAATTCTTGTGCTTGTTGTTTACGCACTGAGTCGAGCGGTGTTATGGCATGTGCTGAACAAGAAAGATTTTTCACACGTTCATTCTCTGAAATGGGTCGGGATTACGCTGCTGCTGCTTGTGCTGCTGGCTGCGTATGCTGCTGTGAATGTGCTGCTGCGATGGCTGATTGTTTCTGTTTTTCCGTACACCATTGCTGGCGTGTTCGTGCAGATTGCGTTTGCCTGTGTTCTTGTTGGCTTTTTAGTGCTGAAATTTCTTGCCTGCAAGCGCTTCATTGAAACACATAAAATCTGGCAAAGCATAGGCGATGCGTTTGGGCAGCTCAAGCATCACGCGTTTGTGTTTGTGAGTGGTGTTATTACGCTTATTCTGCTGCAGCTTGTTCAATATCCACTGCGAGACTTTTATTTTATCTATCAGGCGCAGGGGCTGGTTGTTCAAGGGCTGCTGTTTTTGGTGTTTGTAAACTGGATGAGGCTTTTTATTTGTAAATCTCACACGTTTTAATCGCCCGTAAATAATTAGTCACCTTTTTCTGTCGTCGATAAATTTTCGAAAATAACGAGAGCTCGAAGTCACTTTTTTTTGTTTATACAGTCTAAAACGTGAAATTTATCAGCCATTAGGACTTTGAGTGGACTAATTACGTACAATCGCCCATTAACTTTATAAACGAACAACTCTTCTCAAACCCCATCAATTATAATAGAAGACCTAATTATTTAATATAATTTGTTAGGTCTTCTAGTATATACAAGAGGACAATAAATATTAATTATTTATGTCCTCTAGTATAAGAGGGATAGAATGAAAAGAGGACAGGTTACGCTATTCATAATTCTTGGAGCTCTCCTTGTCATTGCGCTCATCCTTGTTGTCGTCTTTCGAGAAAAGATTGCGCTCTCTCAAATACTGCCTGAACGTATCTTCCCAACGAAAACAAGTGCAGTTGAGCGATTCATCGATGGCTGCATCGAAGCGGTTGGCACTGAAGGTTTAACGCTGCTGGGTGCGCAGGGCGGCTATATCGAGCTGCCACAAGAAATTGCGCAAGACCGGCTTGCGACAATCGATACTGGCATTAAAATTCCGTATTGGCATTACAACGGCGACAACAGAATTCCCAGCTTGCTTGTGATGGAATCGCAGCTCAGCAGGTATATGAATGAGAACCTGAAAACATGCCTTGATAACCTTGCAGAGTTTCAGCAGCAATATACCATCATCGAAAAAGGCGGCGTTTTCACGTCGACATTTGCTCAGGATACAGATGTTGTTTTTTCTGTTGAATACCCTATCGAAGTTCAAGATAAAGAAGGAAAGAAAATTACTGAACTGAAAGATTTTCGAGTTGAAGTTGGACTGCTGCTGAAGCAGATGGCAGAAGTCGCAACAGCTATCATGTTGAAAGAAGCACAGGACATGAAGTTTGAGCGGCTGACGATTGATTTGTTATCACTTGATCCTGAAATTCCCACCTCTGGGACATCATTGCAGTGCAGCAGGGAACGATGGCAAATGAGTGAAATACGAGATAAACTTTTGACGCTGCTGCGAAAAAATTTGCCTGCGGTTCGTGTTGACTATACGACGTATACTCCTATCGCTGACGATCAACCTTATGTGCAGAATCATTATGTGTGGAAAGCGACTGAATTCCAGTATGATGACATTGCAGCGAGCTTTACTGTCATCGAGCAGCCATTCCGCTTTGACGTGCGGCCGCGCTCGGGCAATACGCTGCAGAGCAACCAGCTCAAAGGGCAAGAGCTTGCGTCATTTGTCTGTTTGCAGCAATGGAATTTTGTGTACGATGTTGAATATCCTGTGCTTGTCAGTGTTGAAGACACACAGCATAATTTTGTGCTGAATTTTGGTTTTACTGTACGCGTGAAAAATAATAGGGGCGCGCGAGTGCCGACACCGAA
>DATDXM010000092.1:0-3419 GCA_035289325.1 Candidatus Nanoarchaeia archaeon | reverse complement strand
GCGGGTGGCACGCAGCTGGATTGTTGTATTTAACGGCACATTTTTTGTCAGTGTGCCTGTCCAGGTTACTGTTGTGCCGGACTTTTTAACATCAGAATCCGTGCTTGTGATGTCAATAATATCAAAAGCAGATGGAATATGGAATGTAACAAGCTTGACATCAAGCTCACCGCTTTGGATGTTTTCCAGCACGAAACTAAGATTGATGGCATCACCAATCTCCAGCCCTGACGAGTTATATAATGGAGTTATCCTGAGGGAATTGTTTTGTACTTTTATTGTAATTTTGTTGGTTAGGTTATGTGACAGCACACCATCAAAATAACTCAGCACTGCTTCTGAAGTATATGTCTGCGGCTTTAGCGCCGTGAGCGTGTATGTGCAGATGACACGTGCAATCGGGCTCATCTCGCCGCGCCATTCTACCGTGTTGCCATTGATTGAACATTGATCGAGATTAGAAATTGTGAAGACATCAGCATATGGATCCTGAAAGATAATGTTCGTTGCAGCGACAGAGCCGGTGTTGCGCAACGTCACTTTTACTTCAGTTGACTCGCCGATGAGAAGTGTTGTTTTTTCGATGGTTTTGTTCAGCTCAAAGTTTTGAATAATATAGATGTCCAGATCTGTTTCATAAATATCTTCCCAAGTTGTACTATTGCGGCCGATGTATGTTATTGTGCCAATACATAAGTTCAGATTTTCTTTGATCTTGCATTCACCCGCAGGGATAATATTGCCTTGGTTGTTGTGCTTTATGTACGCGGCGGTGTCAGTCATGGTTACATAAAAAATTAAGCCTTCTGCGGTTATTGTGTCGCCGCCCTGAACAGTGTCAGAAAAAATTTCTTTTTCTGCTGCGAATGCAACGGGGAGAGTTAGAAGTGCTATAATTATAAAAAGTTCTAACCTCTTTTTCATGGCAAGAGAGAATAATTGTGTATTTATAAATAATGCTCAGAATGGCTCTGTAGAAAGTCGTGCACTGCCTAAAAAATGCGAAAGAGTCGTTTTTTTTGCAGTGCCGCAAAGCGAGACTTTCTACAAAGCCGCTTATAATAAAAACCCCCCGAGATCTCCGAAGAGACCCCGGCGGGAAAAAGAGGTGATAGACGTATATCTTTTCGAGAAGTGCATATATTTATATCTTTCGACTTTTGAGTATTCAAAAGTAGTTACTGAGTGGGTGACGAAAACAGCATGACATGCGTTTGCGGCAGGGAAGGGAGCTTAAAACTCGCGGACAAGACATTATGCAGAAGTTGCTTTATCGGGCAAATTGAACGACGATTTCGGAAGACGCTCGGCGAGAAGCCGCTGCAGAAAGATGAAAAAGTGCTTGTGGTTGGGCAGCTGGCGGCGGATGTTTTTAAGCGGATTGTGACGATGCCGCTGCACGCCACGTTTAGCGATAGGATTCAACAGGGTTATGGTCGTGTGGTTATTGAATGGACAATGGATGATGAATGTGTGGCTTTTCTTGAACAGATGGGTGGCAATTGGGGTTTTGCTGCAGATACGCATGTGAAGCTGTTCCGCTCCTGTCGCGATACAGAAATTGCCACATATGCACAGTTGCGTGAGATTGTGTTTGTGCCGCGCGAGAAAAACAAGGAATGGAACGTATTTCTTGCAGCGTTTGATGATCATCCCGACATGATGTATAACCTGCTGAAGAATGTAGAAGGAATAAAGAAGATGCAAATAAGCAAGAGCAACATTTAAATAGATAGCCGTTGTCTTTATCAATTGAAAGAGTCATGTTTGAGCATCCAGCAGAAAAAAAAAGCAGAGTGAAGCGCGCGAAACGAAATGCAGCGCTGATTGCAGCATTTGCTATTCTTAGTGTCATTGGTATCTTTTCATTAACAACCGGTGATGGCAATTTAATCAATACCGCAGCAGTGCTGCCGTCTGGTGAACAAAGCAGTAACAGCTTTGATGTCAGTGGAACATTTAGCGTTCCATCACTTGAACTCGATGTTGATGATATCACTTTAGTTGTGACAGTAGCAGGCGGCGGAAGTGTCACGATTAATGGTCTTGATGTTGATAATGTGCAAGGTCCAGTTGTTATAAATGGACTTAGTGGAGAGATAAAGGTTGAGCAAGGACACATTGCATTTGAAGGAAAAGCTGATTCTGTTTCGGTAGATGAACTTGCAATCAGCGGGAAAGTTGTGCTGTCATCTGAAGGATTGTTTTTTGACCAAGTGGAGATAGCAAACTTTGATGATACTCT
The DNA here is from genome assembly GCA_035289325.1 of Candidatus Nanoarchaeia archaeon. Lineage (GTDB taxonomy): Archaea > Nanobdellota > Nanobdellia > Woesearchaeales > JAGLXL01 > DATDXM01. Next base: position 1,174 of record DATDXM010000092.1, on the reverse strand, counting down.
TTCAATGACAACATCAGGAACATTGGCAACTGATCGAGGAACATTTACTGCACAAAATGAATTAATTGAAGTTCGACCATTTACCGGCTCGCTGAACATCGGCACGGAATTAGTACTGAAAGGAACGACGAGCAAAGTGACGATTTATAGCAATCCAAAAGTGTTGATTGAGTAAACATGAGATTTGTTCTGGTGCTGCTGCTTACAGGCTGTGTTGTTTTGGATGATTTGGCTGGGCAAGACTTTTCATTGGATGGCATGCAGCCGACTGGCGGAGCAGTTAGCACATTTGTCAAAGATGACGGTGCACTTGAGGTTCATTTTTGCCCTGCAGAGAATTGCACGCAGCTTTTCATTGACTTTTTAGATAGTTCGGAAAAAAGCATTCATTGTGCGTTATATGAACTGAATAAGCAGGACATTATGGATACGTTTGCTGCGCGGCAGAAAGAAGTTGAGGTTATGATTGTGGCAGACCAAGACACCGAGGAAGAGATAACTGTCCCGCTGAATCATCTTTTGATTGACAAAGGCTCAGGATTGATGCACGATAAGTTTTGCATTATTGATGGCGAGCGATTATACACTGGGAGTATGAATCCGACGATTAACGATGCAACGAAAAATAACAATAACATGGTTTTTATTAGTTCGGCTGATATCGCTGCACTGTATGAAACAGAGTTTCAGGAGCTGTGGAATAAGAGCAGGAATAAAGCGAGTGCGCAGCATGATTTCTTGATTGATGACATTCCCATTCAGATTTATTTCTGCCCGGAAGATGAGTGTGGGGACAAGGTTGTGAAGGAATTGCGGACGGCTGAGAAAGAAATTTATTTCATGACATTTAGTTTTACTCATGTGGGAATAACAAATGCGGTGCTGCTGAAGCATAACGACAGTGTGCTGGTGAAAGGAGTGTTTGAGACGCGGCAGATTACCCAGTATGAGCCGTATGACTTGTTTTTGTTCCAGGGAATTGATGTTGTCAAGGATGCGAATAAGAATACCATGCATCATAAAGTGTTTATTATTGATAATTCGACCGTGGTGACTGGTTCAATGAATCCGACGAAGAATGGCGATGAGACGAATGATGAGAATGTGGTGATTATTAAGGATAAGGAGATTGCGGAGTTGTATTTGAAGGAGTTTGAGAGGGTTTGGGATGCTG
>DATDXM010000091.1:0-16192 GCA_035289325.1 Candidatus Nanoarchaeia archaeon | reverse complement strand
GCGCAGCACTGAGCAGCAGCGCAGACACCATGTTGACGTGCACCCCAGGCACAAGACCTGTTACGATGCCGCACGCTATACCAAACAGCATTGCAATAAAGATGTCAAGCATGAAATTGTTTTATTTCTGAGCTTTTTATTTCTCTGCTGTGGCGATCGCTACAGCACATATTTAAGAACTTGAAATGGCAGTCTCGGTCTATGAACAATCTCGGTATGTATAAAAAAATTAACATGATGTTAACAGTAGTCACATTTCTATTCTTTATTCAATTCCTGCGCATTTGCTTTACCGCGAATGAGAAGTTAAGGCAATGAAAAACAAGTGCAATCTTGCGCACGATGCTTGCGCGGCATATTATCGGTGAGAAGCATCTGCCTGAAATACGCTTGATGAAGTGAATCACGCACTTGCCGAAAAATGAGCAAAATGTAATAAAAGCTGATTGGGAATACTGTATCAGACAGCTTCAATGGGTGCTTCGCATGAAGAAAGAGCTTATCACGCAGGGCATCGTAAAAAAAACAAGAATAATTGGCAGAACACAGTTATACATGATTAACACAAACAATGAAGTTGTCAAAAAATTGATAAAAATGTTTAATGTCCTGCTTGAAAATATAAGTAAAGAGCATACGACCGAAGAAAAGCTCGTGATAGAAGAATAATTTCCGGACACGACAAACTCCACTTCCACAACATTTATAATAAAGCTACTTTTTCCACCGCCAGCATAACCAAAAAGGTGATTATTAATGCGAACTATCTGTATCTACAACCACAAGGGTGGCGTCGGCAAAACAACAACGTCAATAAATCTTGCAGCAGGCTTATCACGCCAAGGCAAGCGAGTGCTTCTCGTCGATCTTGATCCGCAGGGCAACATCGATGTGTCATTGCGCTTAAAAGCTGAATTTGACATTTATGAAGCGATGACGGGCAAAATTCCTATTCAGCGCTGCATAGTCAACGTTGCAACAAACTTTGATGTTGTGACTTCACGCGAAACATTGACGAAAGCAGAATACTACTTATCAAGCCAAAGCAACTCAAAGCTCGTGCTCAAGGATCTGCTTGGATCGATTATGGGCTATGATTATATGCTGATTGACTGCCCGCCATCGCTCGGCATATTAAACCAGAACGTGCTTGCATTTTGCAGAGAAGCATTTGTGACCGTCTCAACTGATTTCCTTGGGTATGACGCATTAAGAAAGATGCAGGAAATCATGAACAAGATTAACCAGACATATGGCAACAACATCCGTGTGACCAAAGTCATTCCAACGCTTTACGACCGCAGGAACAGGATTTGTATTGACACGCTGAAAGAAATAAAGATGATGTTCCCAAGCATCACTTCAACACCGATTCGCTACAACAGCAAGCTGAAAGAGGCGCCTAAGTTTGGCCAATCCATCTTCAAGTACGCAAAATCAAGCATCGGCGCAAAAGATTACGAGCAGCTGGTCAATGAAGTGCTTGCGATGGAAAAGATTGCAGTGCATGCGTCAGCGGATTAAGTTTTTTCTTTTTACTTTCTCTCCACCCTATTCCCAATAATCTGTTTCTCTCCCTGAAATTCATCAATGCTTCCAACCACACGCACAATATCGCCCGGTGCTATGCTGATGTTGCCGCTCTTAAACAGTACAACTTGCACATCTTCAATCTTCTGTTCGCCAATTGTCAAAAAGAACACATTTCCATGGTCAGCGACTCGCATTACCACTCCAATGACATCGACTTCTTTGCCTTCAGGCAGCTGCTCAATCTGCGCAATCACTCCAGTATCCGTATCAGTATATATCGACAGTACAAATAGCCCAACCACACCAAACACTGCGCCAATAAGCGCAATCTTCAAGAGCGTTCTATCGTCCATAACCTGCGCCAATAATCACTTATTTATATGACTGCCTTTTCTACCATCCGATGAAAAAGAGAGTGCAGAGTCCGAGCTCAATAAACACCTATAAGCAATGCCCGCGGAAATATTATTATCATTATATTGCAACGTTGCCGACAAAAAAAAGCATTCATCTCGTTCGTGGCACGGTTGTGCATGAAGTTCTTGAAAAATTCTTTGACATTGACTCATCGTTGCTCAATCATACAACCCTCTCATCGCACCTGCGGACACACGCGCAGTCGCTCTTTCTCCAGTCGTGGAAACAGCATCAGCATGAAATTAAGAAATATGTGAACTCTGATCAGGAAAAATTCTTTTTTTCCGAAAGTTTGCTGATGGTCTTCAACTGGGTGGACCAGTTTGTTGTGCGAATAAAGTCAATCCCAGGAAACCTTCCAGCGATCTTCCAGCAGCTTACGCCACAGCGCGAAATAGGCTTCCGTTCAGACAGCTTGAGTGTTTGTGGCTATGTTGATGCGATTGAGCAAACACCGCAGGAAATCAGAATTATTGATTACAAGACAAACGCTAATCTTGACATGAGTGATGAGCAGCGCCTTCAGCTTGCGATTTATGCGCTGCTCTATCATGAAAAGCATGGCATCATGCCCCATAAAGCGGGCATCTTTTTTCTTCGCTCAAAACCAAAGTTTATCACTGTCACCAACGACCTTTTAGCGGAAGCCACGCGAGAAATAGAGTATATTCATCAAAACACACAGAGCGTAAAAATCGACGACTACCCGCTCAAGCCCGGACCATTATGTAAGACCTGTGATTTTTATAAAATTTGTTTTGAGCAGCAAAGCCTTAGCCGTTATTTATCTGATATGCAAGCACCAGCACCAGAAGCAAAGCTGCAACAATGATAATGTTGCTCATCACAAACCCTCGCCGCAGCCCATGATAGTCACGCAGCATCCTCATATGGCTGAGAAGGAAGAACGCATACAAATTAACCCACATGAAGATATTGACAATTGTCGAAACCATAGCAGAAGGATACTTTTTTGTTTTATAAATATTTGTTTTTCATCCCACGTCAGGTAAACATTTATAAACCTTCACCTTTCGTTATCATTGCACAGTTGCACCATGAAAAGCGAACTCACATTTACAAGCACTGCAGATTTAACCGTGCCAAAGCAGCTCATCGATCAGGTTATTGGCCAAGAGCACGCGGGCGACATTATTAAGAAAGCTGCTCATCAGCGCCGTCACGTCCTTCTTATTGGTGACCCAGGCACAGGAAAAAGCATGATGGGTATGGCGCTTGCAGAGATGCTGCCAAACTCAAATCTTACAGATATTGTTGCACTGCCTAATCCAAACGACGAAAACACGCCGCTCATCAAGGAAATAACAGCTGGCCAAGGTCGTTCAATTGCGCGAAAGGCACAGCTGCAGGGCAGCAAGCTATTTAAAAACCAAAATCTGCTTGTGATTGCACTGATGATCATCAGCACATTAATGCCCTATTACTTATGGAAGTCCGGCAGCATTTCAGATATTGTGTATGCAGCATCACTGATTGCAGGCATTCTCGTCATTGTTGGCGCCCTCATGGTTCTCAATTTAGGTGCACGGACACTAGGCAACAGGATCGAGATTCCAAAGCTTATCGTGGACAATTTTAACAAAAAAACAGCGCCATTCTTTGATGCAACCGGCGCACACGCAGGCGCATTGCTTGGCGATGTATTGCACGATCCATTTCAGTCGGGCGGCTTAGGTACACCAGCAAACCAGCGCGTTGTTGCAGGCATGATTCACAAAGCACACAATGGTGTATTGTTTGTTGACGAAATTGCAACATTACATCCGCGCACACAGCATGAGCTGCTCAGCGCGTTACAGGAAAAACAATTCCCTATTACTGGACAGAGCGAACGCTCCGCAGGCGCAATGGTGCGCACTGAACCTGTTCCCTGCGATTTCATTCTTGTTGCCGCAGGCAATACAGAAACAGTACGTCATATGCATCCCGCGCTGCGAAGCCGTATTCGCGGGTATGGATATGAAGTGTACATGAACGAAACAATGATTGACACGCCCGAAAACAGAATGAAGCTCGCGTATTTCGTTGCACAAGAAGTCAAGAAAGACGGCAAAATTCCGCATTTCAGCAAGGAAGCAGTCGAGGCAGTCATAGAAGAAGCACGCCGCCGTGCAAACCGCAAAGGCCATTTAACATTGCACCTGCGCGCACTTGGCGGCATTGTACGCGTAGCAGGCGATCTTGCAAAAGAAAGCAAAGCAGCATTAGTCCAAAGCGAACATTTCGAGCGTGCAAAAAAGCCAGCGCGTCCTTTAGAGCAGCAGATGGCTGATAAATATATTGAGCGCAAAAAAGAATATGAGGTTATCGTTACTACGGGCAATAAGATCGGCCGAGTTAACGGCTTGGCGGTTATTGGTGCAGGCACGTTGAGTGGCATCATTCAGCCGATAGAAAGTGAAGTGACGGTTGGCGGCAAATCTGAGCAGATCACCGCAACGGGCAAGCTGGGCATCATCGCAAAAGAAGCGATTAAAAATGTACGTGCAATTATTATGAAGAATTTTGGCGAAGATATAAAGCAAAAATACGATATTTTTGTCCAGTTCTTGCAAACCTATGAAGGTGTCGAAGGCGACAGCGCAAGCATTGCAGTAGCAACTGCAATTATTTCAGCATTCAAGAACATCCCTGTTCGGCAGGATACAGCAATGACAGGCTCGTTAAGTGTGCGTGGCGACGTTCTGCCCGTGGGCGGCGTCTCAAGTAAAGTTGAAGCAGCAATCGAAGCAGGCATCAAGCGCATTATCGTGCCAAAGTCTAATCTGCAGGATATTGTGCTCAACGGCAATAAGCTGAAAGGAATTGAAATCATCCCCGTCGAACGCATTGAACAAGTGCTCAAAGAAGCGTTGGTATGGGATGGCAACAAAAAGGTTCTGAAGATGCTACGGGCGGTGTAAGTTTTGCCCATTATCACACCTCCCATCGAAATCTTTTTATAACCTAAGAACAATGCTTCCCTATGGTCAAATCAATCTATGACATAAAAGAGTGTCCCGACTGCGCGTCATTGGAGATTATTTACAACGACCGCAAGCAGCAGGTCGTCTGTAAAAGCTGCAGCCTGATCTATGAGCCATTGACACCAGAAGAAGAACAGACCTACTTGAGGCATCTGGATATTGAAACACCAAAGAAAATAGGTAAATCAAAGGCGACGAGGGCAAAATCTAGAAAAAAGTAATCACCGCCACCTAACATTCATCCGTTCTCCAATAAGGCAAAATCCCATCCGACGTTTTATCTTTTCTCCCCGCCATATGCTCAATCCATCCTTGCCATGCTATCATTGCTCCATTATCGACTAAAAATTCGCGCTCAGGACAAAACGACACAGCACCTCTCTCCTCGCACATGATTTTGCACATCTCCTGCAGCCGTGCATTGCACGCTACTCCACCGCCAAGCACCAGCTCTTTCTTGCCTGTATGTGCCATTGCCCGTTCAGCAACTTCAACAAGCATCGCGAACACCGTTTCTTGGACAGAAAAAGCAATATCTTCTTTTGTATATTTTCCAGATGTAATTTTCTGCGTGACATTCGTAAATAATCCGCCAAATCCAACATCCATTCCCTTGACGACATACGGCAATTCAATCAGTTTTCCGTTGCGAGCCAATTTCTCAAGTTCAGGACCGCCGGGGAATCCTAACCCAAGCTCGCGTGCAACGCTGTCAATAAAATTGCCGACACCCATATCGAGTGTCTCGCCAAAAACACGATATTTCCCTCCTTCGAGTGCAATCACTTGCGTATTTGCGCCGCTTGCATACAGCAGCACAGGATCTTTTGCTTTTGTCCGCAGCATGCCAACGCTCAGATGAGCAATGCAGTGATTGACGCCGATCAACGGCTTCTTATATTTCTGCGCCAAACACCGCGCAACAAACGCGCCCACTCTCAAGCAGTTGCCAATGCCTGGCCCGCGTGAATATGCAAAAACATCAATATTCTCCAGCGACACATTCGCCTTGAGCAGCGCGTCCTGCAGCACTTTTTCCCAGACGTTAAAATGGTGTTCACCTACTTCCGCAGGTATCATGCCAGAATCAGGTGATGTAAACGCATCTTTGACATTTGCACGTATCGTGCCGTCGCTCGTTATAATGCCGACGCCAAACGTGTGTGCGGTTGTTTCAATGCCGAGGATGAGCTTTGTATTTGATGATGCCATCTCTTAATTCAACAAAATCACCATCTTTTAAATGTGTCGTTGCATTCGTTGTTCCAACAACGCACGGAATGCCAAACTCTCGTGCGATAATTGCAGCATGGCACGTCAATCCACCAAAATCAGTGATGATGCCTGCAGCCCTCGCTATCAGCGGAACAAATGAAGGGTCAGTCATTGGCGCTACCAAAATATCACCGACCTGAAATTTCTCAAAATCTTTTTCATTATGAACCACACAAATGCATCCTTCACACGAGCCTCGGGACGCCATGACACCAGTAATAAGGCCGTGTATTGGCTCATCAAAAACCGTGCTCATTGTATCCGACGTATTGTAATCGATAAATCGAAAGCCATCATTTTCATTATAGAGAAACTCAAAATATCCGGCAACGAATCCATGATAAGTCTTTATTTCTGGGTGAGGCAGCATTCTCAACGCATGAATTGCTTTCTCAGCAAGCGGGTAGGCTTTCTCATCAGACAGCTCAAGCTTGTTGTAGTCAAACCGTGCAGTGATAATATCGCCTTTCCATCCTTGTGTTAAAATAGAATGAGTGCCTTGAACGGCTTCCACAAAAATTCCTTTGTCTGCAACAACAATGCTGCCGCTGAATGTGCTTTCAAAATGTTTCCATATGCTGATAGCGAATTGCTGAGGTAAAGGTTTCAGACGTTGCACAAACTCGATGCATTGTTGCTCCGTAATGCCATGCTTTCGCTGTCGCGGAAGTTTATCTTTAAATTCCTCAAGTGGCTCTGCCTTGATGCTAAACTGCGCAGAGGGATATTGTGCAAAAAATGCCTGCACGCTCTCGGCTTTATTCAATACGTCATCAGCTCGAAACTCAGTGTGTTTGTCAATTGGTAAACCGATAAGTTCATTCAATTTCTTCAGCCTTCCCCATTTCGTAAAATCCTGCTCGATAGCATGTTGTAATCGTCCAAGATCACCTACGCCACGTTCCCTCATTTCAGTCATCCACTGGCTGAGGCTAAAGCTTTTGTCCATAAGCATTGACACGAGCAACGCACCTATATATCTTTACTTCGTCAAGAAAATATGATCTCAAATCCCAGCAGTTACCATTCTCTTATTTGATGTAATCATTATCCCAAGCCCAATAGCTGTCACCATTAACCCAACAGCCACATGCGGAATAACATCCTGCAGTTCAATAACATCCGTCCCATGATGTATTACATGCCCAATATTCAAATATAACAGCCCAAAAAACAGTACAAGAATCCCAAAATAATAAAAAAAATAAAAACGTGCCATTTACTCTTTCACGCCGTAAAAGACGCCAAGTGTCACGACACCAATTGCAAGGTGCAGCACTGTAATCGCTGTATTGATGTTCAACAGGCTCAACAGCAATCCGTTCACGCCGGGGATAAATCCGAGCACTGCAAGCGCAACTGCAATCCAGCCGAGTACTTGGTTATATGTCGTCCCATCTCCTTGTGTTCCAGCATAGATGCCGAATGCTGCTGCAATCAGGTGCAACACGCTTTGCAATGAATTCACTCCAAAAATCCCTAGAATGCTCGTGGTGAAAAAACCCCACACACCGACAACAGCTAACACTAAACCCAACACCAACGCATACGTTTTTTGTACATTTGCCATTATACCACCCCTTTCTAGCCTAGAAAAACAGAAGAAGTATTTTAAGGTTGCGGCATGTCAAAATCTTGCATAATGTTATTAAATCCAGAATTATACTAGAGGACATAAATGATACCAATCAAAAGATTCATGCCAGAAATGTTAAAACCATTTCTGTGCATATTCAATATTTATTGTCCTCTTGTATATACAAAAGCACATTAATAATCTCCGATTATTAAGTGCTTTTAGTATATTTGCAAAAACATGGTCTACAATCCATTGGCAACAATCTTAACTGCAATTGGAGTCTATGTGATAGTGCCACTCATTCTAAAGCGCTTGGGAAATCTTTTGAAAAGATATTTCCCAACAGAAGATGAAACTCTCAAAATTTTAGCTAATGTAGAAAAAAACAAGATTTTAAAGCATAAGCTCGATACTTATTGTAAAATCATAGTGGGTACTTCCGTAGTAATATGGGCAATAGGCGGTATAGCTATGTTCATCTTTTTTATGGAAATGTTGTCCAATAAATACGGTGATAATTCACCCCTATTAGTTACTCCACTAGTCTTGCTACTTACAAGTATGGTAATAACTTTTGAGATAGGTGTATCCGTAGGGTGGCTGGTATTTAAGATAAAAAATCCTTCGATAGATTCAAAATTATTTCACATATACGCCACATACTTTACAGGTAATTCACCCATTTTCACAATGAATAAAGCCAATTGGATTAAAATAAACAAAAAAATAGTGAGATTTTCTATATCCCTTTTTATTTCAACACTTGTACTTATTTTCTATTTACAACTGCAGAACTAAAACTACTCTACTTCTATCGAAATAATTGATGCATGTTCGTCAATACTCTTCCGTACATCAGCAATCCAATAGAGGAATTCAAGGATTTCAAATTTGTAAGCTGGGAAAAAGATATCTATCCCCAATTTAAGGGCGGAACAAAAGCCGAAGAAACACTTTTTTTTGTTAATCTCATTAAAAAGCATAAACTGAAATCCATCCTTGATTTGTTGCAAATACCCCAACGCTTGCGGTGATTGGTTTTTTGCAACTTTAAAAATCACAGCTCTAATTAACTAATCAATACCCGCCCCTCGGGGCGGCTGGGATTTTTATTTTGGTGTTGGTGGTGGTACGGAGTTGAGCAGCATTTGTGACTCTCTAAGAAACACAAAATACGCTATTGAAAGTGCAGAGGCAAATGAAATCGATGAAGAATTTATCCAGCAATCCTCTACTCTTTTTAAGATAAAAAAACAGGCGATCACCATCCATAAAGCAAACTGGCTTGACTTGCCATCTGCAAAACCAAACTACACCTCCCTTTTCGATTTCGGATTTCTAACAGGAAATTCACTGACCTATATCGGCGGTGGCACTAGAGGGTATACAAAGAAAGCGCAGCAAAGTGTTGTGAGCAAGTTTGCACAGCTCATTAAAAAAGACTGCTACCTATTCATCGATTCAAGAAATTATGATTATATCAAGTCGTTAATGCATCTTCCTAAAAATAAAATATTTGAGAATTTTACATTTGGTTACACTGTTTATTATCACGGAAAAAGCATTATCGTTTTTCCTGCATATATCAGTGACACTGTCGTCGTTTTGCATTATTATGACAAGGAAAATAAAATCTGGAGCAAATTGGATCTTTACCCAATCTATCAGAAAGATATGATCGACATCCTAAGCAGGGACTTCACTATCGAAAAAATTTACCACGATTTCAGTGAAAGAAAAGAGGGCAAAAGCCTCTTTATACAATATCTTGCGAAGAAAAAATAAAACGCAAGCGTCGGTAGCGGGCAGCCAACATTTAAAAAGTTAGGTTTAAAATAAGCCTCAAATGGATGCAAAAGAATTGCGGAATCGCTTTACCGATTATATGCGCCAGCAGGGGTATTCAAAAACTCCAGCAGATTCCCTCGTGTGTGATACATTTCCAACGTGCTTCACCATCAGTGGCGGACCAAATTTTGTTGATAGATACTTAAAAGGTCATCAGTCATCATCCGAGAATACAGTTGTTATCCAGCGATGTCATCGTTTTTGGGATGTTGAGAAAGTAGGCGACGGCAAGCATCTTTCTGCATTTGAAATGGCTGTTACAACATCTTTTAATGGCTATCCTCGGGAAGAAATGCATAGATCACACTATAAATTCTTGACAGAAGAGTGTGGATTGAACCCGGACTTTTTCACTGTTACTATTTTTGGCGGTGGGAAATGCTATGATGCAGAATTTAAAGCAGATGAAGAAGCGATGCGAATTTGGAAAAAATTGGGAATTAAAAGATTTTCAATTCAGCAGGGATTTGGCATTAGCCCCTACCATAAAAGAGAAGTCAACGCAAGCTTTGTTGCGAACACCGTTGAGCCTGTCGGAGGACCACGAACAGAAATTTATTATGGTGATTTAGAGATTTGGACGTCCGTAAACTATTGTACATTTGTTGAGTACAAGCACAACTCAAATTCATTCACGTTTAAGCCAATCGATCATCATACGTTCGCATCGGGCTTCGGTATTGAACGAGTTGTAATGGCCATAACCGGCTACAAAACAATTGATGAAGTAGTTCCTTCAAGACATGCAGCCTCACCACGTGTACGCGATCATGTCCGCGGATTGGTATTGCTTGCTCACGATGGCGCATTTGAGCTTCATGGAAGGAAAAACAGCAGCAGAAAAACAATTCTTAATCGCTATGTTCGAAGCTTATTTACATCTCTTGTAGATCCAGCACTTCTATCCTCGCTCGTTGCGGAATCAACTGAATTTTACAAAGACGAATTGCCTACGCTCGATGGAAAAGCCGATGAGATAAGTGATAAAATTTTAGCTCGAGCAGGCAAACTCAAGATAAAACTCTGATAGTCATTCTCTTATGATCAACCATTGATGTACTTCTCTGAATCCGCAAACGTCGGGGGTAACACGAACGAATCCATATAACGCGTAATGCCTTGTCTAATTATACCAACAAATATAAAATCAACGACGTGCATGAATGGAAATATCCTAGAAATCCGTTGAAAGTGCCATATCTCCACCCTGAAGAGTGGAGCTTGACGGGCACTTTCTGGTTCGCGGATTTCTGGGACACAAAAAATCCAGCACTTCATTCATCGACGCCCTAAATGGTGTAGCTTTCTGGATTTTTTCGTGTAATAAAGCTCCAAGCTCACGCGAGTTTTCCTATACTCTCACGCCTGTCAATAGCAGATTTATGATGCCTATAAAAATGGCTCAAATCTTTTTTTCTGTCATACTTAATGACATCTTTCTCAAGATAGTTCATATATGCAACGAGTTTTCGTGTAAACAGATCAAGAGCGCACCAGAGCCTGCTGTACTCAGCTTCATCAAAATATTTCAACTCTTTGCTCAGCATCAGCAGTGTTTCTGTTTCTCGAACAGACCTGTATGCAAAAATCAAATAGTTCAAGAAAATTTTATGTGAGCGCGCTCCGCTTCCTTCAGCGATATTCAATGGCAGACACGTAGCAGCTCGGCGCAGCTGTGATGTAATATTATTCTCTTCATATTTTGGAAATTTTTCTACAGTGCCATAAATCTGAAGAACAAAGTCATATGCCATTTGCCATATCTCCAGTTTTTTATAGTCGATGTACATACTATCAGCCATCACGATAGGGTATATAATTCTGTGCTGTAGTGATCACCACAGCACTTTGGAAAAATATCACTCTTCGTGAGCTGGGTTCATTCTCACTTTTGGTTGTCAACGCTGTGAGGCACGTCAAGGTATCTGAAAAAATGATATAGCTCTAACTATCTCTCACAAAAAAAAGTAATGAAAACCGTGTAGACGGAAAGAAAACCAGGATGGACGTTAGTAACCGCATGCTGAACATCTCGCCGAAGCTCGATGCGTACACACCGGTTCTATTAAACCGCTCTTCTTGCGATGTCCTGAGGTATCTCTTTTCAAGGGGGGTTTCATGCTTAGATGCTTTCAGCATTTATCCCTCAACGCGTAGCTGCCCGGCATGCCTTGTCAGACAACCGGTATACCAGAGGCGTCAAGCCTTCGTTCCTCTCGTACTAAAAGACCTTTCCTTTCAGATACCGTGCATCTCCAATAGATATCAAACCAACTGCCTCACAGCGTTGTGAACCCAGCTCACGAACCCTTTTAATGGGTGAACACCCCCACCCTTGGCCACCTACAGTTACCAAAACTGGAGGTTCCAAAAACCTCAGTTTTTGATACTTCTGCATGGCCAGGATAGGATGAGCCGACATCGAAGTAGCAAACCGCGCCGTCGATGTGAACTCTCGGGCGCGACCACTCAATTATCCCCGGAGTAACTTTTCAGTCATCTCTAGCCCCCATTAAGGAGGACATAGAGGTTCGCTAAGCCAGACTTTCGTCTTTGGATACCGTTCTATTGGGAATCCAATCAGGCTAGCTTTTGCCTTTGCACTCAACTCTCGATTTCTGACCGAGATGAGCTAACCTTTGGGCGCCGCTGATAAAATTTCAGCGGCGTGCCACCCCAGCCAAACTGTCCACCTGTCATTGTCCCTTTTGTAAGGTAAGCAACGCAGATTCTGAGAAGTGGTGTTACATCATTGCCTATCATACACCCGGAAGTGTACGCATAACGGCTCCCACTTACACTATGTAACAAAATCCGCGTTACAGTAGCAGGCTACAGTAAAGTTTCACGGGGTCTTCGCTTCCCATTGGAGATCTCTGGCCTTTGCACCAGAACAGAAAGTTCAGGAGTTTGGAGTTAGGGACAGCAGCGACCTAATTACGCCATTCATGCACGTCGTCAATCAAACGACAAGGCATTACGCTCTACATTTGTTACGACTTCTTTTTCCAGAAGCGGATCAAGCATTTCTGTTGACCACACAACATCGCTGCTGTGTTCGGACTATATCTTACTCTTTAATGGAGTTCTGGCGTATAGTCTCTGAGGATTCTAGATCTCGATAAACTTGTCGATTCATACACGACGCTATTTCAGCAATCTTTTGTAGTCCTTCCTTGCTAAGATGTTCTCTGTTTTTCATTCGCTTTAATACTTCACAGAAAAGTTCAAAGTTCCGTTGTTTTACGGTTTGAAGAGGATGTTCTTGAAAAAATGTTACTAATTTGTTCAAGTTTTCAATTCCTCTTACTCTGAACTCCTTTCTGTCTCCGTGATTTTTGACAACACTCCCAAAATCGAAGAAATTCTTCAACTTCAGAAGTACCGCCTCATCACGTTTATGTTGCACAACTCTAAACTCGAGAAGGACTTGATAGCCAAGTGTCATTCCAGATAGCTTACTTATTGCCACATGAAAACAACCCTCGCCATCTACAAAACCGACAATCCATTGTGCATCTAGCCTTTCCTGCTGATTGTCTGCACTCATAACATTGTTACGGTCGTTAGTGTTTAAATACCTCACGCACACACTTGTCCAGTGCAACGACACGTAGTCAGAGATACACAGATTTTCCAGCATATAGCCAGATTGACATCCCACACTTCTTTGGCGCTCCCATATTTTCTGTTTAACTTGTGGGTCTTAAGGCAGCGTTATCTACCTTAAGAGAGTTATAGTTACCCCCGCCGTTTGCCAGCTCTTAGGCCCGTTGAAACGAGCTTTAAAGTACTGGTACTGGGCAGACGTCACTTTCCATACGCACCTTTACAGGCTAGCGGAAAGTTAAGTTTTTGTTAAACAGTTCGGTCACCCTAGTCACTGCGCCCTGCAATCGCTTTGACACAATCACAGGGACCCCTTCTTCCGAAGGTACGGGGCCAATTTGCCGAGTTCCCTTAACTCCTTTACACTCTCACATCTGAGGCTTCTCACCTAGGGGCACCAGTGCTGGTTCTGGGTATGGCTGCTCTTGATTTATTTTAGCTCCTTTTTCACGGGCTCCCGAGACGGGCTGAATATGGCAGAACCATACTATTCCAAAGTTTGATCAGGTTCTCATCATTATGATACTCCCCTGATTTATCCTTGTTAACATTGGAGACAACCAATGTCAGCCTCCTCCGAAGCGTCTGAAACTAAACTTGCGTCACCGCACATACAAGAGCCGTACAGGAATATTAACCTGTTTCCCTTTCCCCACTTCATCTGTTAGAATGTGAGTTAGGACCAACTAACCCTTGGCTGACGAACATTGCCAAGGAACCCTTGCCCTTTCGATGGTAAGGTTTCTCACCTTACTCAGATCCTACTACTACCAGGATTCTTATTTCTTCATGGTCCATCTTCTCTCTCGAAAAGACTTCTGCCCACAAAGAACACCTGCTTACCTTTGCTTTCGCAATCTACAGTATCGGCAACAAACTTAGTCCCGTCGATCTTCAGGACCTACGACCTCGACGAGTGAGCTGTTACGCACTCTTTAACGGGTGGCTGCTTCTAAGCCAACCGCCTCGCTGTTTTAGATCATGGATACCTTTTGGCCGTTAACACTTAGTTTGTATTTTGGGGCCTTAACTGTAGTCTGGGTTGTTCCCCTTTCGGACGCTGAGTTTACCCCGGCGCCCCGTCTCCTTGAGTCTACGATGCTACAGCATTTGGAGTTGGACAGAAGATCGATCCCTTTCGGAACCTAAATCCCCAATCCGTCGCTCTACAACTGTAGCTATCTCGTCAAAGGCTTGACTAAGGCCAACTTCAGCAGGAACCAGCTATCTCCCGACTCGATTGGCTTTTTACCCCTAGCCCTAAGTTAGAAGAACACTTGCCCATAGAACCTCTTCAGGCCTCCACGCGGTTTTACCCACGCTTCACCTTACCCAGGGCTAGATCGTCGGGTTTCGGGTCGTATCCTTGTGACTTATGGCACTTTCATACCACATCCCTCGTGAACTGCGGATTCTTGCTTTCGCTTTGGGTTCTCCTCTTCGGATTACCCTTGCCACAAAAATACACTCCCTGGCTCGTTATTCCAAACGTACGTTACAACACCGAAGTGCCGTAACCTACTATAACTGCGAGACTTCAAGCTCTTTTAACTCCCTGTTAAGGGTTCTTTTCAACATTCCCTCACGGTACTGGTACGCTATCGGACTCAAAACGTATTTAGTCTTGGAAGTTAATGCCTCCCAACTTCCTGCCTCATATCCGGGAGACAGTACTTAGGATACTGCTCGCATATTCTCAACTTCTCCTACGGGACTATCACCCTGTATTGTCCTGCATTCCAGCAGAGTTTGGATCGTTGAGTTATATGGTTGTGAGCAGTCCTGTAACACCACATCTCCATTGCATTTCTGCAAAAGATTCAGTTTGGACTTTGCTGTGTTCAGTCGCCCTTACTAACAGCATCTCAATTGATTTTTTTTCCTGCCGGTACTAAGACGTTTCAATTCCCGGCGTTCCCTATCCTTACGGATTATATGAGAAGTCTCATTCAGAAATCTCCGGTTCAATGTCTGCATGCAACTCCCCGGAGCATTTCGCTGCTTGCCACGTCCTTCATCAGCGTTTTGAGCCAAGTTATCCATCTCGCAGCGTAAGATCTGATTTCCTGTGTACACGGCCCATTAACCATGATATGTGATTCTTGGTTTCAGCCACCATTCGAAATTTATCTTTCGAACGGATTGAATTGGTGAATATGAAGTGGACCCGTCGGGACTTTCGCGAATCCAATGATCCTCTTTCGAACCCGAGGCCTTCCGCGCTCTTGAACAAGCATGCAAGGCAGACGCTCTATTGTCCGCAAACTGAGTTGCACCGGACTGAGCTACGGGCCCATTAATGTAATCTCTCAATATTTATGAAATAATGAGAGAAGGAAGCATTGAAAGATGCTACACTCAATATTTTTCTTAAAAAAGAAAAAAAAGGAGGTGATCCAGCCGTAGGTTCCCCTACGGCTACCTTGTGACGACTTATCCCGCCTCACGAAGCTAGAGTTCGACTTTGTTCAAAACAGAGCCTCACTCTAACCCTGCTCGGATGGATTGACGGGCGGTGAGTGCAAGGAGCAGGGACATATTCACCGTGGTTTGATGAACCACGATTACTAGGGATTCCGGCGTCACGAGGGCGAGTTACAGCCCTCGATCTGGACTACGATAGGGTTTAGAGGCTTAGCTTCCCCTTTCGGGGTTGCATCCCATTGTCCCTACCATTGTTGCGCGCGTGTTGCCCAGAAGATTCGGAGCATACAGACCTACCGTTGCCTGCGCCTTCCTCATGGTTTCCCAGGCAGTTCCTCTAATGTGCTCAGTCCTGCCGAAGCAGCTGCTAGCAATTAAAGGTACAGGTCTCGCTCGTTGCCAGACTTAACTGGACACCTCACGGTACGAGCTGACGACGGCCATGCACTACCTCTCGGCTCGTCAGGTAAGCCCTTTAGACTGACCTTCATCCTGCCGTCGCTTCTGGTGAGATTCTCGG
>DATDXM010000090.1:0-25766 GCA_035289325.1 Candidatus Nanoarchaeia archaeon | reverse complement strand
ATTATCTCAAGCTGCTTTCGATTCTTTTTTGCAAGCTTTTTGAAAATCTTAACAGCTTCTTCTGTAATCTCCAAATCGTACAAATACCATCACCTTAGTCCGAAATATTTTCCAAAATCATCAACTTTGATTTTTCGCTGCTTCTGAATTTCTCCCATCTTCTTAATAAATTCTGGCTTCAGCTCAGGCTCTTGCTCATATTCTACATATTCAGAAACAATGAACCGAATAGCTGCGCCTTTATCTTTCAGCTCGTGTTTTGCTTTTACAATGTTTAATACTCGATTTGTATTTTCATCCAATTCTACAAGCGCCTGTACCATAAGTTTGACTAAGACTGACTTATTTATATTTTTTTCTGTCTATTGTTTGTAAACTCAGTAATCGGTGTCTGCTGAATCCAATGTGTTTTTCCGCGCGTGAGAAGCTGCGGCATAAATATGTTGTTGTAGACCAGTAACACTGCACCTTTTTTCATTTCGCTGAGCAGCTTTTGCTCAAGACCGCGATGGAAACTCGTGTCGGGATTGATAAATAGAATGTCATATTGCGAGAAATCGTGTTTGTAAAAGTCGTCGCAAATGAGCTGTGCGTTTAGCTTGAGTTTTTTTATGATACTGTTGCCTGTGGTTACAAGCTCTTTGTCTGCTTCGATTCCTGCTGCTGTTGTGAACAATGATGCTGCACAGACCACACGGCCGTCGCCTGCGCCGATGTCGAGAAATGACTTGAATTTCTTAAGGCTGATTTTTTTAAATAGATCAAAAACAATGTCAAGATTGCTTGGGCCCCAGATGCCTTTTTCGGTGTCGTGGACTATCAAGCCATGTTTTTTTCTGTGCTCGAGGTCGAAAGCTTGGAAGGCTTGCTTGATCTTTAATTCAGTGTTCATCTTGTCTCCTTTAGCAACACAATCTCTATTATCGTCTTGACCAATAAGTCTACCGTTACAACAATCCAATCCATGGCTGAAAAAGTGTTCTCATAGACATTGACAAAGAGCAAGTAGAGGAGTGCGAGTGAAGAAATGATTAATGACAGTGCTTGCAATGTTTTTCTTCTCATTTTAGCACTGCAATAATTATCATGATTACTGTGAATATAATCGCTCCTATCCCTAATATCACTGCAATTGTATCAAGACCTATTCTTTTACCCATATTTACTCCATCGGCACGCCAGACCAGAGCGTCCAGTCTTCTGACGGTGAATAGCGCCCGAAGACGAAGTATGGCGGCTCGGTTTGGCCGAAATAGCTGTACTGCACGTCGCCCCAGGAGCGCTGCCTGCTGGGTCCGCGGCCGCCTGCTGTGCCCATGCCGTAGATTGGGCTGCCGAACAAACGCCATGTTTTCATCACGCCGTGGAAGTCGCTCAAATCTGTTGCAGCATCAGCGCCGGGCTCAACAACCAATGGGCCTTTGTAGCCGCCTTTCTTGAGAATTCTGACTATCTCGACTGTCGGTGTGTTGCCTTGACCGGGTGAAAGATGCTCGTCCTGGTAGCCGAGATTGTCTGTAAGATGAACGCTGCCAATTATTTTTTCATCTGATAATTTCTGGACGCGGCCAAGCAGCCACTGGTTGAATCTGCGGTCGTTTTCTTCAGGCTGTAATTTTGGGTCGCCAATCCAATATTTACGCCACATATTCAAATGGCCTGTATCGAGATGGCCTTTGATGTGCTCTTCTGCTTCTCGTTTTGCCTGTTCATCTTTGTAGCCCTTCTGCTTCAATTGATCGATCATTGCTTTTCGTGCGCCTCTTACTAGATCAATCAGCTCGTCAGGATGGCCACCATAATTTTCAGGGAAAATATTTTCCATCGCGACAAAAATGGGCTGTTTCAATTTGCCTTGCTTTTCGAGTGCGTCGCTCTTTACCATTGCGTGCATTGCTGCTTCAGCGTATGCGGTGTATGCTTCACCCAAACCATAGCGGCGGTGTGATTGGATGTAGCGCATCTGCTCAAATGTGTCTGCTGCCTGCTGCTCTTGTGAGAGTGCAGTTTGACGAGCATATTCTATCTGTCTATCCATCTCTCGCAGTGCTTCTTTTATCTGCTGCGTTGGATATTCTAATTTTGATGGCACGAGTCCTGCAGGCAAGTATCGCGGGTTTACTCCGGCGACTTCTCGCTGCAGAAATTCCTTTGCATCTGCAGGTGCATTGGCTTCAAGCTCTTCATACACTTTGAGTGCTTTTCTGAGTTTCTCCATATCGTTTCGTAATTCATCAATGTTTGCACCGTAATATAACGCCCAACCACGGGCGTTTCCTGCGTTCGTTTCTAACGACGCCTGGACGTATGCCTCTTCAGGATAAATGTAAATGTCATTCTCGGATTGCACGTTTCTAAATTGATAGTAGCTTGAGCGTTCCCATGCTTTCGGATTGTTTTTGTTTTTTCGCCAAAACTCCCGCGCTTCCTGCGTGCGCTCTTTTGCTTCACCTTCAAATCGTGACCAGTCCCAATAATCAACCTTGAACCGCTGCTTGTCCGAGTCATATTCAGGCACACGGTTTTCCATTGTCACCCGCTTGTTTTCGTAATTGACGTAAATTATTTCGTCCTCTCTTACTCGTCTCTCAGCTCCATCGTCGTCGATATACGTTTCGCCGGGCTTTGCCGTCAGCCATATGGCACGCGCTACCTTTTGGTTTTTTCTTGCCTGTAAAATGACTTGACCGGAACGCTCGTCAACGACACGATAAATTGCACGCTCGGGCTCTTCAGCATAATTTTTGAACAGATGCCTGCCAGATTGGTCGGTTGCCCAGGGCTCTTCGCTGATTGGCCGTTGAAATTCGCCCGTATGTACTGTTACATTGCCTCCACGTGCGACATCTGCGGCAAAATCGATTGCACGCCGAATCTCATCAATCGCAAAGCGCTTGTTCAGCTTTGAAAAATTCCCCTGCTGGTCCATGCCTGCAAGACCGAAAACGGAGAACGATGCATGTGTGGTGAAATCGACTTTGTTTGCACGCCCTAATTCTTCCAATACTTGGCGCTGCAACTTGCCGTACATTTCTGGCGTTTGTGAATTACGGTTTGAACGGCCTGCACCTGGAAACTGCAGCTCGATGATGCGCGTTCCTGTTCTGATTTTTGCAGCAACGCCTTGGACATTCTGCGCAGCAATGCCAAACGGAACGGACATGCCAATATCTCTGATTGGCGTGACACCTATATCATTCGTGCTGTTGTCATCAACATGGCCTTCGCCGTAATCGCGGTCCATGGCCATGACATAGCCTGAGTTAAATTCCATCGTCCATCTCTCGGAGGAATAACTTTTGTTTATTTAAGGCTTTTCATCAGTTCCGTCAAATCCATTTCACTTTAAAAGTTCCTCTTTTCCCAGAAGTGTTGTATGATCTTTCTCTTCAATGTCTTTGATTATTTGTTGTAATTCACCTTTTGTTATAATATTTTCATTTTTCAAATACCATAAGATCCCCGCTAAGTCTATTACTGCAACACCAACTTTTTCTGCTGCTGACTTTGCTCGAACATCATTGCTCACAAATATCATGCTGCGCTGCTTGCATAATGCGATGCATTCAATTTCTCCAGCGCCTAACTTGTTGTCATTAAGTTGTGTGTCATCTGCTTTTGTGATAGTTATTACATCTTTTGTCTGCTTGAGATAATCATATCCTGCCCGCTGAGCACATACCAAATCCTGATAAACAGCTTCAGGCATGTATATCTCTTCTCCAAAAACTTTTATCAACAGTTTCAGCCGACCTATTTTTGCAAATGTACTGATAATGTCAGTATCCAGAACAAAACTCATCGTTTTGATTTGATTAATGCAGCTGCTTTCAGCCCTGCGGTGCTGCTTACACTTACTTTTCGTACTATTTTACGGTCAGAAAGTATTCTTTTAAATTCAGGAGTGCTGACACCTGCGACTTCTGCGGCACGACCTAAGCTTATTTTTCCTGTGGTAAATAATTCTACTGCTGCGGTTGTCTTTAATTCAGGCTTGTGCTCTAATAAGCAACGGAATGCGTCTTTTGCCACATCAGACTTGCTTGAATAATAGCCTCCTCTGACAAGTGCGCTGATTTCATCCCTCATCAATGTAGGTAAGCTGAATGATTCTACTTCCGCCATGTTTATTAATAGTTCATAATAGTTTATAAGGCTTGCGGTGGAATGCCATCAATTATAATTCGTCCCAGGGTCGCCAGGCGATGAATAATTGTTGATAGAACCTTCAAGGCTTTCATTCTGATGATAACTCTTTGTTTGGCCAGCTAATGCATTTCTGCTATATGCACCGTGCTCTTTTTCGTTGTTTTTCTCGACTGCGTCGCGGATTGCGCCTTCTGATGTTTGTTTCCATTGGCATGAGCAGCCTGCTTCAGCTGATGCATGTGAATGGCCGTATGCTCCAGCATCACTACTGCCGCCATAGTTGCCAATGCTTGTCGCTTTGTCTGCAGTTATTCTGTTGTATTCGCTCTGTTTTGCTAATGGATCTTGTTTTTTGAACGATTCAATGAGCTGCTCTTCTTTTTCGCTGACTTTTGTCTGATTGTGGCGAATCTCGACGTGATGCGTTTCTCCTTTTTCTTCGTGCATCCGCTTGTGCTTTTCGACTTCTATTTTGAGCAGTCGCTCGCCGACATCTTCCTGTGTGACATGACGCTCAATCGTCTCTGATACAAATTCGACCATGTGAATGCTGTTCTGTATTGCTTTATTTAGCTTTTGGTTATGCTCGTGTTCTCTATGCATTTTATGCTTATCTCCTATACGTCGGCTCGTCGTCGCCTTCATCGCTGTAGCCATGCTTTACCTTGTCGCCGCGCTCCTTTTGCGCACGATAAATTCCCTGTAAGCGCTCGATGCGCTCATGCAGCCGCTCGGCCACTGGCTTGTCCTGCGTGCTAGGCTTGTAGTGTGCATGCTCTTTTTGCTGTGTCTCCGTATAAATCTCTGCAATTATTGCCATTTCTTGGCGAGTGATGTAGCCCCGCTGCTCGACTGCTTGGTTAATCGCAGCTGCTTCCTGATACATCTCTCGCACAGGGCGCATGCCAGGCAATGTATATTCAGCTTGATCTGGCGCTGGCTTTGGCTTTTCTTTTTCAACAACCTCTTCAAGCGGCTCTTCCTTTTTGCGCTGCTGCGCTTCTGGCTCCTTTCGCTGAATTCGCTGGCGGTGCGCCTGAAAGATGTCACGCTCTTCTCCTGAGAATGCCTGCTCGTCGTCGCTTGCCAACTGAGGAATTGGGATTTTTTCTTCAAATGCTTTCTTTCTTTGTAGCTCGTCAGCACTTTTTTTAATCAGAAGTTGTGCTTCGCTGAGTTCATCTTCACGCTTTTTTTTGAACTGCTTGAGCTTTTGCAAGCGCTCTTCTGCCGGCAACTTTTTCAATTGATTAATGTCTTCGGGCATAAGTGACGAAAATAAGAGTTTTGTACTTAAATCTTATTATGAATTATATATAACGGGCTACCACTGCAGCATGCCATGGCCTTTCTTAAAATTCTTGAACAGCAGCCATAAGCGAATCTTCATGTTGTCGTGAATCTCTTTTATCTCTTTATCGTCTTTGTATTTGTCTTCCTTTGGCTTCTTTTTTGCTTTTTCCTCTTTCTTTTTCTTTGGGCCGAGAATGTCAAAAAATGCGCTTCTAAATGTGCCTTGCTTCTGCACCGGTGCATGCTCTTCTCGCCGTTCTAAATCTTGGCCAGCTTCTTCAAGATATCTCAGCAACTCGTCCCCAAGCGCGTCCATTGCGGCCTGAACGGCAGCTGACACTGTTTTGAGCAGCTCAAAGTCTTCCGCTTCCTTCATCTTAACGTAATTGTCAATCTGCTCTTTTGTCCAGATGTAGCCGCGGAATGTGATCTTTGCAGTTCCTACATGGATAGGACCACGCTGATAGCCCTCTTGCACGAATTTGAGGCTGGGATGCGTACGAAAATTAAATGTTGTAATGATGACCGTGTTAAATTTTTTCCAGGGGCGGATGCCCAGCATTTCAACGTCTATCATGCTGCTTTCAAACGCTGAAACAATCTCAGGCTCGTCACTGTGACCTTTTTTCATTGTCAATCGCTGTGTATGCCGCAGATATGGCTTTACCCATATCATGTACATCTTGATAATTTCATAATGCTGGCGCAGGTATTGCAGTGTGAAGCGCCTGCGCGTATTTATCTCGCTCCATGTGCGCTCTTTCCAAATAATAAACTGCTTGAGGTGGCGCTTGACGACTTCGATCACTTTTCTGTTGAAGTCGAGCTTGTCAATGTATTGGTCAACTTCTTCATGCTTCATCGGCGGAGCATCAAAAAATAAGTCGGGCAGTGTGGTGAATTCTAGCTCTCGCGCCATGCCATAGACGCTGCCCGTGTTTTTTGCGCCGCCCTGAACAAGATCAATAAAAATTCCTTTGAGTGTGATTTCTGCGGCTTTTTCACGCCTGTTCTGGGGCTTTGCCAACTGCTGGTTGGAGTCCTCGTAGTAGATAATACGTTCGTCGAGAATACGCAGTTCGCGTACCAACTGAAATAATTCCTTCACCATCTTGCCGATGGTTGCGAGATATTGGGAAATCTTGTCCTGCTGTGCGCCGAGGCGCTGCTGTGAGACACCAAAAAATGCTGAGTTTTCTGCTGCGGCAAATGCATCTTCAGTCTTTATTATTTTTGGAAATGCAAGATCCTGCTCGTAATACATGTGTACCCAATAGTACGGCTCTTCGAGATTCAGCTCGTGGCCTTCCCAGATGATTCTATAGCGCTTGGTCGGTTTTGGAAATCCTGTCGGGTGATATGTTGCGCCTTTGCCGGGGTCGCCGACGAATGGCACTTCTTCAATCTCTTCTTCAAAGCCGTATTTCTTAAGGAGCGCTGAATTATCGTGGGACATGTGACCTCTTTTTAGAATGAAGATGTTTTGACTGTTATTTAAACGTTATCCCTCATTGCTTCCACTATTTTGTTTCTGCACAAGCTGTCAATAACCACTGCGGCGGTGATTGAGCACATTTACATTCCATTAATTGGAATGTAAATGTTTATAAACGGGCGGCTTTTTGTTGATAGCATGGCTGATTATAAGCTCACGATAAGTGATCCAAAGACGGGAAAAAGTGTCAAGAAAGACCTCGGCGGCAGTGCAGCAGATGCGCTCCTGACGAAAGATGTCGGCGACAAGGTTGCTGGTGATACGCTTGGATTTACTGGTTATGAATTTGAAATTACCGGCGGCAGCGACAATGCTGGATTTCCATTACGTAAAGGCATTCGTGGCATTGGGCGCAAAAAGATTTTCACCTATCGAGGTGTCGGCTTTTCTGGCAGAAACCGCTGGGGCAAGACACAAAAAGGCTTGCGTGTCAAGAAAACAGTATCGGGCAGCAGGGTTACGCCGCAGACGACGCAGGTCAATCTGAAAATTCTGAAAGAAGGGTCACAGACATTGTTTGTGGCGAAAGAAGAGAAGAAGGAGTAAAGCTGTTTTTCCTCAATGTTTTTAAACTCCATCACTAGTTTCTCTCCCTATGGACATCATTGTCAAGAAAAAAGAAAAAACTGATCCTCAGCTTGGCAAAGCGCTCGACGAACGGACAGTGCAGGAACTCATTGAATTTGGCTGTATCAACCTCGACAAGCCTGCTGGGCCGACATCGCATCAGGCAAGTGATTATGTGCAGCGCATTCTTGGCATCGAGCACGCTGGGCATGGCGGCAGTTTAGATCCACAGGTTACTGGTGTATTGCCGGTGACGCTTGAACGGGCGACACGGCTTTCTGAAGTGCTGTTGAAAAGCGGCAAAGAATATGTCGGTGTGATGCACCTGCATAAAGATGTTGATGAGAAGAAATTGAGAGAGACAATTAAAAAACATTTTGTTGGTAAAATAATGCAGATGCCTCCCGTGAGAAGCGCAGTGAAACGGCAGCTTCGTGAGCGCACTGTTTATCGGTTTGATATTCTTGAGATCAATGGAAAAGACGTGCTGTTTCATGTCGAATGCCAGGCAGGAACGTATATCCGCAAGTTATGCTCTGATCTTGGTGATAAGCTCGGCATTGGTGCGCACATGCTGAATCTCCGGCGGACACGCGCTGCACAGTTTGTAGAGAAAGATGTTGTGACATTGCAGGATCTTCAGGATGCGCTGGTGTTATGGAAAGAAGGAAATGAAACGTTTATCAGGCATTGCATCAAACCTGCAGAAAAAATGGTTGAGCCTTTGCCGAAAATTTGGGTGTTTGATTCTGCGGTTGAAAGCATCTGCCATGGTCGAGATGTTGCTGTGCCTGGCGTGAGCCAGCTGAATCCGTTTGATGCTGGTGCGACTGTTGCAGTCATGACACTGAAAGATGAACTTGTTGCGCTCGCTATCGCACGGATGAATTCCGCGGATGTTGTTCAACAAGAGAAAGGCATTGCGGTGAAAACGAATAAAGTGTTTATGAAGGCGGGGACGTATCTAGTGTGACGGTTCCATTATTTTCTTCAGACCAGCAACAATCTCATTGAAGCCTTCTCCGTTTCCGTTGATCGTTGCACGCAGCTCTAAGTTTCCTTTGTCCAGTGGCAGAATGTGCGCAGTGGCGTGCAATGTTTCATCTTGCAATGTTCCTTCTGCGTATACTGTAAATCCTTTTGTTAGGTTTTTTTCCGTTTTCTGCTACGTCAGCTTCTTCTCCAACCAATACTTTTCCTCTCTCCTGCGCAAGCTGCTGTGTTCGTAACAACTCGGTAATTCGCTCAAATGCGTAATAGCCTCTCCCATCTTCAGCTGGACTGTATGTTTTTGATGCACTGTATGTGCTGCAAGCTTCTGTACTTCTCTCTATCCTTTCTATTGTTCCCAACATATGGTTCATAGTTCCCTCAGCGTTCCTTTCATCTGATCAATAGAAGTGTAGCCCTTTCTATGCATGATATGGTTGAATTCTTTTTCTATTCGTTCGAAACAGGTATGACCTTGTTGCATGAACACCGTGCCGAGCTGCACTGCAGATGCACCGGCGAGAATGAACTCGAAGACATCGGTGCCACTGTATATGCCACCGCAGCCGATGATGTCGATATCTTTTCTTAACAATTCATAGAATTTTCTGACGTTTGCGAGCGCGGTTGGCTTGATGTAATGACCGCCTAATCCACCAAAGCCGCCCTTTGGCTTGATGATGACCTTTTCTTTTTCTGCATCGATGAATAGTGCGTTGCCAATCGAGTTGATACAGGTTATAAAGCGAACTTGATGTTTGTTCAGCACTGCTGCCATCTGTTCGAAGTGGACGAAATCAAAATACGGCGGCAGCTTGACACCCAATGGCTTCTTTGTGATTGACAAAATTTCTTTGAGAACATTGTCAGACTGTTCAACATCATATCCTATCTGCGGCTTGCCGACGAGATTCGGGCACGATAAGTTTAATTCTATGAGGTCACAGTCTGCGCTGTTTAATGCGCGAATTATTTCCTTGTTGTCGTCCAAGCACAAGCCTGAGACGCTTGCGATTAACGGCTTGCTATGTTTTCTTAGTTGTGGCAAATATTCAATATATTTTTTGCAGCTGTGATTCGGCAATCCCATTGAATTAATCGAGCCGTGAGGAATATCCTTGTATCGCGGTTCGGGATTGCCGAGACGCGGCTCTTTGGTCATTGACTTTGTGATGATTGCAGATGCGTGTGATGCGCCTATATCGTGCAGCTCTTCTAATGTAACACACAAAGGGCCCGATGCGTTGAAAATTGGATGCTGTAGCTTGATGCCTGCAATACTTGTTGAATAACTCATGTGTTCATCATCTCAGCTCTCAACCTGTTCAGCATTTCCTTATATCTCTTTGCTTCATTTTCTGGGTTAGCTGCGTTGATGATTACGCGGCCGACATTTGCGATGACGTTATCGCTGAATAATTCTATCAATGGCTTGATGTCACCACCCTGTGCGCCGATTCCCGGGACGAGAATACAGCAGTCGTGTATGATCCGTTTTACTTCTTTTATTTCTTCGACGCTGATATGGTTTGTTTGGCTTGGCGCACCAATGACGATGCCGTCTGCGCTGCATTTTTTTATTTGCTGTGCAATATGCTCGTATGCTTTTTTTTCGTCGATAGTTGCGGTTTTCATCATGGTGTATTCAGGATTGGACATGAGAACAAGGATGATGATGCCAAGATTGTGTGCGTGTGCCTGTGCTGTTGCCTCTTCAATATTTCCGGGGAATGGTGAAACAGTAACTGCGTCAAACCCTTCAATTGCTGCATGGTGAAAACCTGCGTCATTTGTTGAGCCGATATCACTGAGCTTGTTGTCCATAATTGCAATCATGTTTTGCTTATGGATATTATTTACAAGCTCTTGCGTTTCTTTTCGTGAGAGATCAAGAATGTAGTTGCGATTTACTTTTACTGCAGATGCATGCGGAGCGACTGCATTGATGATGCTGATGCACCACTGCAGCTTGTCATCCCTATCCTGCGAGTCAATACCAACGCAGAGCAATGAATTCTTTTGTTTCACTGCGGCTGCCCATTTGTCTTTGAAAGATGTCATGTTCATCTAATTTTTATTATTTGATGCTTAATTCCTTTTGTATTGCGATGATTATTGCTTTTGATGGCTTTTGCTGTGCAATTGCCAATGGTATAAGCTCCGCTGCGGTGCTCATTGCGTGAAATGTGACGTTGCGCTGTACCATCTGTTGATGGAGATTTTTATTTTCCATTCGGTCAGTCAATGTAATTGCAGTTGTTACGGTGATGCTGTTCGCTTTAAGCATGTCGAGCGTTTCAATCAGTGAATTACCGGTTGTCGTCACGTCTTCGATGACAATGGCGTTGTTCGTTGGTGCGCCGATAAAAAATTTATCTTTTATATCACCATGCTCTTTTGGTTTTGCTCGACCCATAGGAATAATGTGCGTTCCTTTGCTGTATTTTTGTGATTGTGCGAGCTTTAATGAAGCAATGATTGCAGTTTTTGTTGCTCCTTCGGGGACGCCGTAGATGCAGTCTGCGCTGATATTGTTTGCGTTGATGTATTGGATGATATAATCGGCGAGCTGGTTGAGAAGGAATGCATCGTTTGTTATCGTACGCCAGTTGACGTAGAGATGCGATTGCTTGCCTGATCTTAATGTGATGGGCTGCTCGTGGAAGCCAATGACGTTGTTGTTGAGAATGAACTCGGTGAATTGCATAGGATTCGGGAAGATTCATTGTATAAAAAGATGTTGGTTGACATTTTCCACAACCACAGTGGTAACACCATGTTTAATTTTTATTGTACGTTTATTTCATCGCTCTTTTTGCTTTTGCTGCCGTCGTTTGCGTTCGCTTGAGTACCCCATTATTAGACACATAAGGTTCTGAACATAGGGCACGGTTAAAACAGCATGGTCTTCGCTTTCCGACCTTGAGCATTGCACATGCCTTCTCGATTCGTCGTCTGCGTGTTTCTGATTGTTTGGTGCGTATCCAGCGAATCCAGTCCCAGCGCGCGATTGGAGTGATACTCATCCAAATTGTGTGTGCCTGCGGGGCGGCCGCTAGAGCTTTTTTCAAATCCGCCGGCGCCTTGGGTTCCTGCCATTCTTTCGTCGGCTCAATCGCCAGCGTTACAGTGCCGCCTGCTTCGCACATGGTTTTGTTGTACCTGAACCAGTGGCTTCCCTTGCCGTCTGGTTCGAGCGCGGCTTGAAATTGGAATCCATTGATTGTTCCCTCAACCATTGCCATGCCTCGTGATGGAAGCTTCGCACTTGCGCTCTTCGGCAGCTCGATAATGGTCCATGAGCCGATTTTAAACAGTTTAGCTTTACAATGGATTGTCATTTCATTACTCCTAGATTATTCTCATACTGTCGTATACTAGAAGACCTAATAAAGTGAGCCTCTCTACCCTTACGGGATAGAGCCTCTCTACTTCCAATTGTTTCTATGATGCCTTCGGCACCGTCCGAAAGCTCACATCAAAACAATAACCCCAAAACCACCAAAACACATATAAATAAGAAAGTATTATTATCTTATTATGGACGATTACGAAATAACAACAATAACCAGCAGAGGACAAGTAACAATTCCTCAGAGTTTTCGCGAGCGCGAGCATATCCAAACAGGCGATAAACTTGTCGTAAAAGATGTCAATGGCACAATCATACTCAAAAAATTAGACAAAAGTATTCTTAAGAATTTCTTCAAAACAATGGAAGAAGTTGGAAAGCACGTATCTCAAAACGACATTAAAAGACTGCGCGAAGAATCCGAATCTCAATCACATAAGAAAACAAAGAAGTGGATGTAATGAATATCGGAGCGGACACATGGTTCCTGCTTTTAATCGCAGAAGGAAATAATGGAGCAAAATCACTCCTCGAACAAGTTGTAGCAGGAACTCACGAATTATTTATTTCGTGCCTAAGCATCGCAGAAATTTGTTCCGTCCTCATTCAAAAAGGTATTCCTGGCCTCGCTGACAAACTCATAAAAGAAATAATTTTGCTGCCATCTGTCCACATCATCAATTTTGACTTAAACTTAGCTCGCGAATCCTCACGGCGAAAACAAGCATTCGGTTTGTCGATGATGGATGCAGGCATAATCACAACAGCTATCCTAAACAAATGTCCTGTTTTTATAGCCACAGACTCCGATTACAAAAATGTCACACCGAATATTATACGTATAGTTAAACCAGATACGATAACTCTTTAAAACGATCCTCACTCAACGCACAACCGCCACCAACGGCGTCGTCCGAAGCCAAATTAACGTAAACCTTTATATACACCTGTATAATATTCTATCCACATGGATAAAAAAAAAGCTATAATCAATATCTTCCTCGATAATCCAACCGCCGAATTCCACATCCGCGAAGTCGCAAGACTAACAAAACTCAACCACATGACTGTTCGCAGCTACCTTAATAAGTTCATAAAAGAAGAATTACTCATTAAAAAATCAGCAAAATTATTCGATGTCTATACCTCTAATCAGCAAAGCAAAAAATGGAAAAATATAAAACTTTTCAACAACCTCGAAAGACTGCGCGAATCAAATGTGGTAGAAGACCTTGAAAAGTTCTACGATTATCCGACCGTCGTACTATTCGGAAGCTATGCCCATTCAACTGACACAACCGAAAGCGATATTGATATTTGTGTCCTCTCAAACATCACTGGTAATTTCAGCACAGATAGTTATAAAAAGACGCTCAAAAAACCTGTAAGCATTCATTTATTTTCAAAAAAAAGATTCAATACCATGAAAAAATCAAATCCTGGATTAATTAACAGTATCTGCAACGGTATTGTTCTCTCAGGACAGCTTGAGGTCGTATGAGTCTTCAGCAAAGTATTAACGGCGGTTATGCCCAAATCATCCAAACTGATATAATCAAAGCAAAAAGCCTATTGAAATCCGCACATCAGGCTGTCATCTCAGCACAGAAAATACCATTCGAAACAGACACATTAAAATCGATTTTACGAGAATTATATGAAGGACTGCGCCAATATTGTGAAGCATTAGGATGTCAGCGTGGCTACAAATTCAAATCGCACGAAGTTATTGCAGTATTCATAGAAGAAATTCTGAAAGACAAAAAAATCGCGCTGAAATTCGACCGTTACAGAAAGCTAAGAAACGGCATAAACTATTATGGTGATGATATCTCTCCCACGACTGTCAAAGAAGCACTCGACGAAATTCCTCAATTAATCAAACAATTAGAAGAACACATCAAATGACACCGACCAAACTCCTCTTCGGCACTGCAGGCATCCCAACAAGTACACCTGACAGAACCACTATCAACGGCATCGCGCACGTCAACACCCTCGGTCTCGACGCCATGGAATTGGAATTCGTCCGCAGCATCAACATCAGCAAAGAGAAAGCTCCAGAAATAAAAGCAGCCGCGCACAAACACAATATCGTACTCACTTGCCATGGCCAATACTTTGTAAACATGAATGCCAAGGATCCTGCAACACTCAGCGCAAGCATCAAACGCATCACCGACGCAGCAACGCGCGCGTACGAATGCGGCGCATGGAGCATCTGCTTCCACATCGCGCACTACATGAAAGACGCGCACGAGATAGCCTACGACAACGTCAAACGCAACCTCAAAACCGTAGTCAAGCACATCAAAAACAGCAGCATACCCATCACCATCCGCCCAGAAACCGGCGGCAAAGTAAGCCAATTCTCAGATATCGACGGCCTCATAAAACTCAGCCAAGAAGTAGAGCAAGTGCTGCCGTGCATCGACTGGGCGCACCATTGCGCAAGAACGAACGGCAAAGTCAACAATTACCAAGAATTCAAAAATATCTTAATCAAACTCGAAAACGGTTTAGGCAAACAAATCCTCAACAACATGCACATGCATATCGAAGGCATTCAATGGACTGAAAAAGGCGAAAAGAACCATCTTATATTCTCAGAATCCGAATTCAAATACCAAGACGCCATCAAAGTCTGGAAAGAGTTCAACCTGAAAGGCGTCGCCACCTGCGAAAGCCCAAACATTGAAGTTGACGCGCTGATTGCGAAGAAGTTGTTTGAGAGTTTGTGATAGTTAGCATATGTTTAACTCGTATATGGTCCACAATCATCAGAACTTTACTTATCATATCGGATCCGTGTTAGTTTCGTCAACCTTGCGAACTGAGGTTGACTTGCGTCAGCAAAGTTAAATTTATGTTTCCAATAAATCTCTGCGAAGCAGACTATAGTTAAGAGAATTCTCTCCAATCAAGCTGGAACAGCATTAAAGTAAAAGTATCAAGGGCAAGAACTCCAAAGCGAAAAGTTTATATATATAACCAATACAATCCATTATAATCCAATCGTATCCAATAGCGCATAATGAGGTGAAAATTATGAAGATTGATTTTTTAACAGAAGTGGACAGGAAAGGATTAATTCATCCATTTAATCCATATTGGAGCAGACCAGAACATTTTATTGAATTCATAAATAAGTATGGTAAGACAAATTATAGGAGTACCTTTTGGATTGATTTTAACAAATTTAAGCCATACAAATATTTTATTGTTTTATTTGCTGAAGCTGGTACAGATGGGGAAATCCCTGCGTGGGGACTGTGTGAGAGAGAAAACTGCCTCAGGGTAGAAGAAAGACAGGAAACTAATCCATATTTGGATGTGAAGTTTGGATTTTTAGGAGATAAAGAATCAGTATTCAAGAGTGTTTTTCATTACAGACATATTCAGCTTTTTGGCAAGCCTCATAATTGTTCTGAATTTAATCTTGTTAAGGATAAGCAACCAATAACTAATCTTAGATTATTGAGAAGTGCTTTATATGTAGATATTCCTCAAGAGATAATGAATGAGATTAAAGAGGGATTGGGTATATGAACTACGTCAATATTTTTCGGCATTACTCTCAAGCTGAGAATAGATATACTAATGGTTTAATATCACTTCTTAAAATTGGTTCAAAAATTGATAAGGATACTTTGAATGAGTTTGGGCTATTGGCAGATATTTCTTTGTCTAAAAAAATGGATTTCAGAGTGCTGAGAGAATTTGAAGGTACAGCTGATGCTGAAATTTTTGATAATGACTCAATAATGTTAATTGAGACAAAGATTCATTCTGGAACTTTAAGAGGTGAACAGATCAAAAGGCATCTTAAAATTTTGGATAGATATAACCAAAAAAACAAAAGATTAATTTTACTGACTCCTGATAGCGCAAATAGCTATTATATAAGTCAATTTATCAAAATATCTCCTAAAAAAATAGTACATATCACTTGGGATTCAATAATCAATTTATTGCAAAAGAGTCAATCAAAGGATATTATTTTTTCTGATTTAGTAAATGACTATATTGATGAGATTAAAGAGGATATTTTTGAACAAGATATCTCAGCAGTAATTGTAAAAATAAGTTTTGGAGACAGGAGTGAAGTGTATCCAGATGATTATTTGCACGATTTTAAGAATGGGGAATGGGTGGATTGGCATACCCCAAAGAGATATAATGAACTAGATGGAAAAGGAAAAAAGCTGATTTTATATGATAGGTATAAAGGCTTAGTTTTAGAGGTAGAAATAGAAAAAGTCAGAAGAGATCCTAAAAGAAAGACCAATAGCCCATATCCTTGGAGTAATAAATTTGTAAAAAATACTTTGAGAATATATCATAAACCAATTCCTATTAGCACAATTCTAAAGATACCCCCAACGAAGAAGGATATAAATAAATCAAAGAATGATGGTAAACGGCATGGTTTCTGTAATTTTAAAAGCAATCAAACACCAAACTGGAATTTGACAAGAGAGCAATATGAATGGTTGATGATTAAAAATGAAAAATAATGATAATATCCACATCACAATCCAAAATGGAGAACAAATAGTAAAGTTGAAATTACCTCCAAAAGTAAAATTACTTGAAAGAAGCCTAAATATCTTAAATAAATCATCTTATTCTGAAGAAGAAGGTAAATATCAAGAAGAGTATGAAGATTACCGATATCCCTCAAGAATATCTAAAGAGCTTAGGAAAAATAAAAATTTCAGGAATGAATTTAATAAAGCCACTGCTGAATTTGATGATTGGTATTTTCAACAGTGTAAAATAACGAATCTCGTTGAGATTTTTTCTGAAAACCAAAAATTATCTATTAAACAAAATCTCAACAAGAAAGAATGGAGTAAACTTTTCGCTTCTGCGTTTAGCAAGATTATCAAAAAGAATGTTGAGTTTTTGTTTGTTCATATTTCAAGTGATATATCTAATGATGAAAAAGCTAAAATTTTAGATGATGTTTCTCAGTCATTCTTCGATTTACCTATCAAAAAATATTATACTCTTAGGAAAAATAAATCAACAGTGGTAGAAATCTTTTTCTTTGGTTCAGATGTAGAGAGATACACTTATGATGAGGACTGAGAGAGTTTTCTTGCCCCTTCCTTTTCTTAGAGAATTCCCGTTTTTCATAATCGTGAAACTTAAATTTAATTGCAACTATCAACTATTAATCAGCTAATGGGCACACGCAACACGACGACCACGAGTTCGAGCGCCGTGAGCACCCCATGAGCTGATTATAAGCGTCAAAGTAAAATGTATAATCTCTATTATCGAAATAGGATAAACAAACACAAATAAAGAAGGCTTTAAAAACCTAAGAATAATTCTATTTAAAAATAACAATAGTAAAATAACCATGAACAGAGTAAAAAATAGAAAACACAAAGCGCACAAAGCCTTGAAATTCAGTCCAAAAAAGCTCAAAGCACTTCGTAAACTGCGTCCAATTAAACCGAAGTTCGCCAAGCGCGTCAAAACAATACAAGCACATTACGACACATGGACCGAATGGAAGCGCGACGGCATCGGCTACTGGCTCTTTAGAATAAACCAATCAAAAAAACGCATCGAAGCAGGCTACTGTTTAGAAAATAATGTCATCGTCACTCTTATCACCGGCACCGACAGCGAAGCAATGCACAACACCATCGTCCGAGAAAAGTTAGTAAAAACACTCCAGCACGCCGCCTACATCGGCCACGAACTGCAGAAAGCCGAAATCGCATTAAAATTACATTTGGATTATATACAAGACAGACCGTTGGATGTCAGTGATGTCAAAAGGAAGTAGCAGATTACACTAACCCGTTCTAAATAACCACCGCCACAACTTTTATATATTACAATAAGTAATAGTACTATTACAAAAATATACTAACCATGAAAAGCGAAATAAGCATCCTCACGCTCCTGCTGAGCAGCAAAGAAAGCCGTTTTACCATAAAACAAATAGCCGAACGTCTCAAGCTCAATTATCGAATAGCCTACGAAAAAATAATGCTGCTCGAAAAAGAAGAGCTCATTAAAATCACAAAAACAGGCAACTCCAAAACCAGCGAACTCACAAATAAATTCAACAGCAAGATTTTCGAGGCAGAATCCGAGCGAAAAATGGATTTATTCAAAAACAAGAACTTCTTAATTCTTCACAACAGAATTGCAGAACTAAAATTCCCATTTATTGTGTTGCTATTCGGTTCCCAAGCAAAATGCACATCAACAAAACATTCTGACATCGATATTTTAGCCATTGGCGGCGATGAACACGAGATTCAATCCACTCTTTCATTATTGCCCGACAAAATTCACCTCACTTATGTAACGTATGACGATTTTATACATATGGCAAAAAACAGAGAATTCACCGTCGTAAGCGAAGCAATTAAAAACAACATTATACTCATTGGAATTGAAGAATATTACAGGCTTATAAAAAATGCTCACTAAGGAAAGTCACCCAACAAGTGCATAATAAGTGGGGTCAAACGCTTAATCATCGACAAATTTGATCTTATAAGTATTATAACCTAAAAAAGTCACTTTGAGCTCCTATGAATTTTGAAAAATATCGACAACAACAAAAAAGTCGACTAATTACGGGCCAACCGCATCATTTATATACTATTACCTAAATACAATAATACTATTACCTTAAAGTAATAATCTCACATAAAATGAACAACAATCTCAAAGTACTAAAGCTGTTCGTGGACAACAAAGACAAGACATTTTCCATCAATAAAGTAGCTGAAGCGCTTAAGATGAATTACAGAATCGCCCACGAAGAAGTAACTAAATTAGAATCAGAAAAACTCCTCAAAACAATCAAACACGGCAACGCAAAAATCTGTGAATTCAACTACACATTCAGCAGTAAAATCGTCGAAATCGAGCATGTACGAAAACAAGAACTATTCAAAAACAAAGATATTAAGTTAATCCACAAAAGAATCAGCGAAGTCAAAAGCCCGTTCTATTCTTTAGTTATTTTCGGCTCATGTGCCAATAATAAAAATAAAAAAGGCTCAGATATTGACTTATGTCTAATAACCGACAATCAACAGATCAACAAAGAAGTTAATTCCATCTTGAGTATAACGCAATTAAACATTCATTTGCAGGAATTCACATCAGAACAATTTATACATATGCTCAGAAACAAAGAACCCAACGTCGGCAATGAAATAGCTAAAAACAATATTATTTTATATGGGATTGAAGCATTTTATGAGATGGTGAATCGTGTTAAGCAATGAACGGATAAGGGAAGCTGAACAAAGCGTGAAGTCTTACCTCAGCGACGGCTTAATCAAAAAGGAAAGATTAAGCAGCATCGTTTTCGATACATATATGAGAAACCACCGCGAATCACTTCTCGTCGCGCAAAAGCTGTTCAACGAGCAGTTGTCAAATCTATGGGTTATTGTCACAAGTTATTATTCAATGTTTTATCTCGCAAATGCTCTGCTGTATAAGCTCGGCTACAAAGTCGGCTCAAAAATAGCTCATAAAGTCACAAGCGATGCGTTGATAATATTCGTCAGAAACAAACTGAAAGACAACCTTATTGAAGAATACGAAATAGCCGCAAGCGAAGCAATGGTATTATCGGAAACTTTGCTTCAAAACTACGATTTCGAACGGATGAAACGCTCAATCTTTCAATACGAATCAACCGAAGAAATCAAACAAGCAAAAGCCAAAACTTCATTAGACCGCGCGCAGCACTTCAGTGTAGCGATAGAGAAGATGGTGTGAGAGAGTAGGGGTGAGATTTGTTTTCATAGTGAATACTATTTTCACTCGTACCACTT
This sequence comes from Candidatus Nanoarchaeia archaeon, assembly GCA_035289325.1. Classification (GTDB taxonomy): domain Archaea; phylum Nanobdellota; class Nanobdellia; order Woesearchaeales; family JAGLXL01; genus DATDXM01. Next base: position 6,091 of record DATDXM010000090.1, on the reverse strand, counting down.
CAGTAATCTGAAGTAGTACACCCCACCACATCATTTATTAACCCTTTCTCAACTTCCTAATGCATGTCCATCCTCCCTAAAATTCCCGCAACAGTGAAAGAGATACACGACCTTTGTCATGATACAAAGAGCTTCATTCTCAGCACTGAACAGCCAATAAAATACAGTGCCGGTCAGTTTGTCATGCTCAACATCCCATACAAAGATACATTTGTTCGCAGGGCATATTCGATCGCCTCAAAAAAAACAAATGACATCGAAATCTGCCTGAACTACATCACCGACGGCAAAGCATCACACTTCTTATTCAATATCAAACCAAACACAACAATCACGATCGACGGCCCATACGGCATCTTCAAGTTAAAGCAAACAGTATATGACAAGCTGTTCGTCTGCACAGGCACGGGTGTTGCACCATTGCGCGCAATGATTCATGAGCTGCTCAAGAATCACGCAAAACATCAGATCACCCTCATTTTTGGTGAACGCACCGAAGCAGAGCTATTATATCGCAAGGAATTCGAAGCGTTGCAAAAAAAACACAAGAATTTCAAGTACATTTCGACATTAAGCCGTCCGCATAAAAGCTGGACAGGCGAGCGCGGCTACGTGCAGGACATCATCCAAAAATATATAAAGCAGCCGCAGACAGAAGCGTACATCTGCGGCATCAAAGAGATGGTTGATGACGTTCATGCAACATTGCTGCAGATAGGCATTCAGAAACAAAACATATCGACAGAAAAATACGTCTAAGGGTGATTGTGATGAAAATTCGTGCAGAAAAAGGTGACATCGAAAAGGTGCAATGCGATCTTCTCATTGTGGGCATGTTCGACAGCGAGAGCAACCGCTTCACAACAAAGCTTGATGAAAGATTGAACAGCGAGCTTGCAGCAGCAATGAAGCGAAAAGAATTCACCGGCGAAGCAGGCCAGCTGAAAATGATTGCATCTTTAGGCAAACTCCCTGCACAAAAAGTTCTCGTTGTCGGTCTCGGAAAAAAAGCTGACTACAAGATTGAAAATCTTCGCCGTGCAGCAGCATCCGCAATACGAGTTGCACAATCAGCAAACGCACGGAAAACAATCACCGCACTTCACCATCTCGAATGTGAAAAGGCGGATGAAGCCGAACGCATCACCGCGCTTCTCGAAGGCTCGCTGCTTGGCTCATACCAGTTTAACCAGTTCAAGACAGATGACAAGGAGAAAGAAAAGCGTGTCGACGATCTCATCGTTCTCACAGATCAGCCGCCAGCCGCAGAAAAAGCAATCAAGAAAGCAGAAATCATCTGCACCGCAGCACTGCACGTGCGCGACATGGTCAATTTGCCGTCGAATATCGTCACGCCATCATGGCTTGCAGACGAAGCAGCAAAACTCAAGAAGCTCGGCGTCAAAGTGACGGTGTATGGAAAAGAAGAGCTCAAAAAGATGAACTTTAACGCGCTCCTCGCAGTATCACAAGGCAGTGTGCTCGAGCCAAAATTTGTGGTGATGGAACACGGCAGCGGTAAAGAGCCAGTTGCATTTGTCGGCAAAGGCATTACATTTGATTCTGGTGGCTTGGACATCAAGCCTGCAAAAGGCATGGAAGATATGAAAATGGACAAGGCAGGCGCTGCAACCGTGATTGGATTGATGGAAGCAGTTGCGCAGTTAAAGATGCCGCAGCATATAATCTGTGCATTCCCAACATGTGAAAATATGCCCAGCGGCACTGCATATCGCCCCGGTGATATTATCAAAGGTTACAACAAGAAAACAATTGAGATGATGAATACTGATGCTGAAGGCAGAATGGTTCTCAGCGATGCACTGTCATATGTGGAAAAAGAATTCGCGCCATCAGCTATTATCGATCTCGCAACATTAACTGGCGCATGTGTTGTTGCACTTGGGTATTGGGCGACCGGATTGTTCACAACAGATGACAAGCTGTTTGAAACATTGAAGGCAGCAGGAAAAGAAACAGGCGAGCGCGTCTGGCGGCTTCCATTGTGGGACGAGTACAAAGACAATTTGAAAACAGATGTTGCTGATATACGCTCAGTTGGCCGCAGTTATGATGCAGGCGCGATTGAAGGCGCAACATTTCTGAAAAACTTCATCGAAAAAACACCATGGGTACATCTTGATATCGCAGGAACCGCGTGGATGCCTGAATCAAAGTTTTATTTCAGCCGTGGTGCAACAGGCAACGGTGTGCGGCTGCTGGTGAAGTGGCTGGAGAAGAGGTAACTATCTTTACAATGGTGGAAGGATGTATTTGCTGAGACCATTGAAAAACAACAAGCGAGTGATATTACTGCACTTCAATAACCAACTTATTCTTTCCTTCTGGATGTAATGTTACTTCAAGTCCTTTTTTCAAGCCCACAAAATCAGCAAGCTTCTTTGCGATGCGAATAGCTATTTCCGACGACTCCAACATTTGTTTTAGCAGTTAATCCCCAAACACCTGCACGTTTGGCAGTCTCTTCTATTTTCTTTGAAACTTTTTCGTCGAAGAATTGCTCACTACAGAAGGTACATACTTCCGCAATAAATTTGCCAAGATTCGAGCCGTGGTAAAAATAATCAATCTTCTTCTATTATAGTTCTCCATTCTTATAGTAAAGTGCATAAATAATGGAACATTTCAAAAGGCACTTTATCTATACTAGCAAATCTCTATAAGTACCATAATTTATGAGATTTGCTATTACATTCATAGCATTTCATTTTTTCACCAGAACAGTTTTAACGACGTATGTATCATGTTCAACATAATAGGCAATTCGGACATATAATAGAAGACCTAATTATTTGATATAATTTGTTAGGTCTTCTAGTATATACAAGAGGACAATAAATATCACTTATTTATGTCCTCTAGTATACTTATAGATAGCAAGCAGACCTTCAGTTTGCTTTACTTTGCTGCCTCGTTTAATCGCTTCTTCAATCAGCTCGATTGGAATCCCACGCTCGATCATCATCTTGAGCGTGCTTCTTCAGCCTGAACTTCATCTGTTATAACATGTTAGTATTTTTCTATATAAATGTTTTGCGTTCAGAATTAAGACACGAAAGATGGTTGCACATTATAACTGAGCATCCAGAGAAAGAGATACAGCTGCCGATTAGAATAAGCAAATGTGAAAAAACGATAGCACCAAACAAATAGATTTTTATACACTTTTTCTTTCCTTCGTCCATGCAAAAATTTGACCTCATCGTCATCGGCGCAGGCTCAGGGCTAAACGTCGCCGCAGCTGCATCCAACAAAAATCTCAAAGTTGCATTGATCGAGCCTGGTCCAATGGGCGGCACCTGCTTGAACCGTGGCTGCATCCCATCAAAAATTCTCATTCACAGCGCAGACGTCGCCCAGCTCATCCGCAGATCGAGCCTCTACGGCATTGACGCACGAATCAATAGCATCAACTTCACCAAAGTGATTCAGCGAGCTTCAAAACTCGTCGACCACGAATCTGCGCAGATCGAGCGCGGCATCAAGCAGGACAAGAACACCACGCTATTCAAGGGAACTGCAATATTCACCGGAAAAAACACGCTCAGCATCAACAACAAAACGATCAGTGGAGAAAAAATAGTAATCGCAGCAGGCACACGTGTTCAAATACCCAACATCCCAGGCCTTGATACAGTCCCATATATCACAAGCACTGAAGCATTGCGGCTAAAAAAACTGCCAAAAACAATGACCATTATCGGCGGCGGCTACATAGCAGCGGAGTTGGCTGACTTTTACAGGGGTCTAGGAACAAAAACAACAATCGTGCAGCGTAGCAGCATCCTCATAAAAAACGAAGACATCACTATCGCAAAAGCATTCACAAAAATAGTAGCAAAGAACCATAATCTGCTGCTCAACCATGCAACACTCAGCGTCGCAAAAAAAGGTGGCATGATAATAACAACTGTCAAATCAGACAAGGGAGTGATAAAAAATATTGAGTCAGAACAGCTGCTCATCGCCACAGGCAGAATCCCAAACAGCGACATTCTTGCAGTAGAAAAAACCGGAATAAAAACAACAGCAGCAGGCTACATTGAAGCAAATGAATACATGGAAACATCCGCGAAGAACATATGGGTGCTGGGCGACATTGCAGGCAAATACCTGTTCAAGCACAGCGCAAACCTCGAAGCAGACGTTGTCATAAATAACGCAATCGCAGGCAGCAGAACAAAAGTAAACTACACTGCAATGCCTCATGCGATATTCAGTAATCCACAAATTGCAGGTGTCGGCGAACGCCAGCAGGACCTCGACGCACGAAAAGCAAGCTACGCAATTGGTGAGTACAAATATCTCAAGACTGGCATGGGAAAAGCCTTGGAAGACAGCGACGGCTTTGTGCGAATCTACACCGACAAAAGAACACACAAGATTCTCGGCTGCCACATTATAGGCAGTGAAGCATCAACGCTCATCCATGAAGTCATCATCGCCATGCGCCACAATCTCACTGTCGACCAAATATACGACACCATCCACATTCATCCTGCATTATCTGAAGTCATTGAACGAGCATGTGGAGCGATTGAATGGTAGGCATCCAAAGCCTTAAATCGCAATTTCCACGTTTATTTTATCATAAACTACATATGGCTTGACTCTATTCCGCTCATCCGATAGCCGCTCAAGCGAGACGAGACCTAACTCTTGAAGAATATCGATGTCAGTCGCTACACTTTTTAAATCTCGATCGACGACTTTTGCCAGCTCATAGACTGATTGAGGGTGTTTTAACTTAATCACATGCAGCAGTTCCAAGCGCTTTTCAGTAATAAGTTTTCGAAAAGCATCGATAGTCGGGAATGAAAGCTGCTCTTTTTTCTCGATGATGCCTTTTCGAGCACTGCCTAATGCAGTCGCAAACTCAACGAGCGCTGCTTTTCTATCTTGAATTTTCAGCTGTATATTTTTCACATTCATGTTATGATGCCTCGCTTAATCTTTTCCACATCAACTGCAAAGTCTTGGATAAGCTTCCATTCATCGATGAATTGGTAGGCTACTGTGCGGTCGTTAACATGACGGTGATGATGTGATATTTCGCCGTGCCCTTCAAAGTTGTCATAGCCAATGACACGCTTATTATTTTGAATATAGACGAGTGAATATGCAATCCCTTCGGGCTGCGTTTTCGATGACGGCACTCTTAATATTTGCATATCGATAATATCACCATTTTCTTCTACATGCTTATGCGCAAATAGTACTTCAGCCACACATATATGGTGTATTAAGCCATATATTTAAAGTTTTTGGTGAGTCAGTAAAAAACGAGCACCCGATACATTTTAATATAAAAAGCAATTGATGAAGGTTGATGATTTCCAACAGCGTCCCGCACTCCCTTCGTACATGGTTCATCGTTCATTTCATCGTTGACTACATCTTCGGAATCCCACTAATGATTGCACCGCAATGGACATTAGTTCAATTTGGCTTCAACACAACAGAAGCCCTCCCCCCACGTTTGGTCGCAGCAGCATTTCTCGCAATCGGCGGCATATCATTCATTGCACGAAACCATGATGCAGAAACATACAGGGCATTATTGTTCTTAAAAATACTGTGGAGCTTATTCGCAATCCTTGGAATAGTGATAACATTGATCCAGGGCGCACCACCATTTACATTCGCAGTCCTCATAACATTCGCAGTCTTCTCAAGCGTTTGGCTTCACTATTGGATAAGAATGGGATGCAGGATATAATAGTTACCTCTTAAACGCATACTTAACATTAAAGTCGATCGAGCCACCAGCAGCTGCTTCGAGCGTAAAGATATCATCACCAACTCTCAGCTCATCTTTTCGTTCTCCGTCAGCAGGAACAAAGTGAGCAGCGACTCCGCGATATGTAACGCGAAGCGATAAGCGCACCCCACCTTGATACCGCCGTAAAAAATCAACATAGCCAACTGATGTGCTATCCTGCGAAGATCGCGGCCCTACAAGAACAACAGAAGCCCTCCCCCCACGTTTGGTCGCAGCAGCATTTCTCGCAATCGGCGGCATATCATTCATTGCACGAAACCATGATGCAGAAACATACAGGGCATTATT
>DATDXM010000089.1:0-5505 GCA_035289325.1 Candidatus Nanoarchaeia archaeon | reverse complement strand
TCTCGTTTAAATGTAGCATTAACTATAATCTTTCCATTTGTTGGAACGCCGAGAACTTGTCTTATTTTGAGGGGCAAAACAAACCTTCCTTTTCTATCTAATGAGATGAAGATACTTCACTTGCTGTTCCGTGGTTCGTTGAGCCATAGTACGTAAAATAGATTTCCCACTATTTATATTTATCGTCGAAAAGTCACAATCCAAGCCTCTGTCGTGCTTCTGCTTCTGTTAAAAATTTGCCTTTCTTCATTCGCTCGCGGGCACGCTCGATTGCAGTTATTGTTTCCTTGCTTAATCGAGGCTCTTCTTTAACGTTTTGTGCGATAAAAACAACTTTTTTAATAACCTCATCATAACTTTCATTCTTGTACTCACGGAATGTGTCCAGCTGCTTTTTTGTCGCTTCGTGTATTTTTAGGGTTGTAGTTTCCATGGTTTACTTTAGTATACTTTGGTATATTTAAACGTTGCGCTTAATAATGAGAAAGCATTTCAGGCTCCCATGCTCATCAGCTTCTTCGAAGAGTTTCCAAACAACGAGAATTTAAAGAAGATAGAACTGGTCACATGGAAGACACGGCTGTACATCGCGGCGAAAAGTGTTGATGACTTTGAACGAATAAAGAAGAAGATTAGAAATAAACAGGTTGTTGATGTTGTTTATTGGCCGCTGCTTGCGAAAAGCGAAGGCTATTGGATTTCACCGTTTGCACATCGGGAAGCACTGCTGAGGATTTTTAACGAGCTTCAGCATAAGCAAATTCCAGTCATGCTTGATTTAGAGCTGCCGACACGGCACAACCCATGGCTTTATCTGACACAATTGCTCATGTTTTTTTCGAACAAAAGGCTGATCAGAAAATTTATTCAAACGTATCCTCGTGTGATGACTGCAGAATATTATCCACGAAGCATGGTTGCACGCGCAGTGAAAAAAATGTTGGGGTTGCATTTTTCCTGCCCAGCGATACGCATGCTCTATCAATCCGAGCATCACTTTAGCGCAGCATTTCTTGAAAAAGAGTTGAAAAATGAGAAGATTGTTGGCTTTGGGCTGCTTGCACCAGGGATATTTGGCGGGCGCACACTGACGCCAGATGAGCTGGAGAAAAATCTTGAGATTGCAAGGAAATGTGGGATGGAAGAAGTTGTGCTGTATAGGCTGGGTGGATTGGATAGGTATTGCGATGTTATAAAGAAGTTTATCTGACAGGCTCATATTCCGCATCTTGTTTCCAGAAATTAGCAAGCCAAAACAAAATTGTTGCACACAAACCCCAGCGCTCATAGCGCCGCGTTGATGTGATTGCATACGTGTTGTCGATTACTTTGTATGGACCATGCAGCGCACATTTCTGGATAAACATATGATTTTCACTTATTTTCTGGATGTCAAAGCCGCCGACTGTTGAGAATAGTGCAGCTGTTGTTATTATGACACCAGAACTGCCTTTCCAGATATTAAAGCGATGCTCAATATTTTTAATTGCGTTGATGAGATAGTATTGGAATTTGGGCGCATTAGGATATGTTGAGAGCGTTGCGACTGCTGCATCGGCCAGCTGTTGATTGATTTCGTGAAGTGCGTTTGGCGCTAATCTTGTGTCGGCGTCAAGGAAGATGAGTGTGCTGCATTTTGCGTGTCTTGCACCGATGTTGCGTGCAATCGACACGTGAGGCTTGTCAACGACAAATAAACGATCGGCATGCTGCTGTGCGATTTCTATCGTGTTATCAGTACAGCCGTTTGCAACGACGATGATTTCATAATCTTTATAGGTTTGTTCGCTAATGCTTTCAATTGTTTTTTTAAGGTATTTTTCCTCGTTGTAGGCTGGAATTATTATTGAGATCATTTTTCCTCGTTGAGTGCAAGATAATTCGCCGCCCACAACATACCTTGGTCGCAATGGTAGAATGGCGCGGTAAATGGCTTGCCTGCTGCGGTCAGCACTTCAGGGTAATTCTTATAGGTTTCGATGAGTTTCGTGTAGCTTTCGATGTATGATTGAGCTTTTTGTTTATCGACTCTTTTAACGACTGAGATAAACAATGGGCCGAGATGAAGCCAGACTGCATCACGCTCATAATTGCGCATGAAAAGCTCTTGTGCTATAAATTTGACGGGTGCGTGCTGCTGCGTGTATTTTATTGGATAAGGCTTATCAAGCTGCGCTTTTTGGATTTCAGCTATTGCAGAGCACAGCATTGATTTGTCGCTGATGATGTTGAAATAGAACGGGAAAATATTTGCGTCAGATGCGACATATGGCATTTTTTTTAGGTCGTCGTAGAAATATTTTCCAGTCCAGAAATGCTTGATGAGGATGTCTTTGTAATTGTGATTTTCGAATGGGTTGCTGAGATTTAATTTTTCAAGGCTTTGCGAGATTACTGCAAGCATACAATTGTCGTAGCATGAGCTTTGTCTTACTGCGAAATCTTTGATTGACGATAATTTTTTATTGATGACAAGACCCGTGCTTTTGTTTACAGAGGTTTGATATAATTTATGTGCTTCATTTTCGAGCAAAAGACGGAAATCTTCGAAGATTTTTTTGTCATTCAGGAGGATAAGACTATGAAGAAGCCATGCGAGCGAATCGATAGCATACGTGAAAATGTTGATTGGAATGCCATTTGGCGTGATTGTTGTTGTTATTTTGTTGTGTTTTTGAAATTGAGTGAGGGCATAGGTTAGTGTTTGCTTTACTTTTTCTTTATGGCCGAGTTTGATGAGGGATTCGGTGCACAAGCCGAAATCTCTTGTCCAAAACTGAGGAAAATTTGTTGTTGAGGTTTGGAAGTATGTTCCGTTCCAGCAGTCGGAGATGATTTGATGGCAGATTTCTGTTGCACTGCCGGTATATTTTTTGAAGCCGTGACGCTTCAGTTTTCGGCTGTTATTGAAATGACGTACGCCTTCAGTGAGGTAGAATATTGGGGAGGTCATACAGCAGAGATAGAACTGCTTGTTTAAATGAGTTTTGTAAAAATAAAAAAAGATTAAAAGTCAATCTTTATGTAGCCGCCCACACTATGCTCAAGCGTTCTCTTTGCCTCGAACAGGTCGCCAGCAACGCCGAACTCAAGGCTGTCATGCTTTAAACCTGTACGAAGCTGCTGCATGCTGAACGTGTGGCCGTCTTTGCCGAAATTCGAGATATTTTCAGCACGAAAAACGCCGCTCCAGCTTTCATTTATTTTTGGTCGATATTCAACAGATGCGACACATTCAGCATCAGTATCTTTACTGCATTTTACCGTGCCTACAGCAAATAGATTGAAATCACCAAGGGAGATATATCCATCAATGCCTGCACGAGGGACAACACCAACGTCAGTGATGAACTGTGCTTGAGCAACTGCTTCGATACCATCGATCAGAAGAATGCTTCCATTGAGCAGTCCAAAATGATTGACGTTATTATGGTAATCAGTAGTGGTATTATATCGCCCGAACAAAGTTATACGTGGTGCAACTTCTGAGGTTGCTTTCAGATCTATTGCCGTTGATTTATGGCCTGCGGCGACTTCGACTGAACCATCTGCTTCGGCACGTGGTGCGCTGTACAACGCTGCAATCACTGCTGCACTTGCAATTACATTTCGTAGTGTGTGTTTCATGGTTGCCTCTCAAAATTTCCTGAATTTAGGGTCAGCATCTATGTTTTGTTCAGGGACCAAGAGATCAATCAAGGAAACCAGACATCCAAGCACAGTAGCAGTTACATTTTCCATTGTTCAGTTCCGTTGCTCTCAACGTCTTTGCGCTTCATAGCAACTTATTAGTAGTCACATTACAGGGGTTATAAATAGGAGTGTCCCATAAGGGGACAACTTAACCAAAAGTTTATATTAGTGGAAAGAATAAGCGAGTTATGGACATCAAAGACCTTAAGAAGATAGGATTGACCGAAGGAGAAATACGGATTTATGATGCACTGCTGGAATTTGGGGAGATGACACGCACGCTGTTAGCGAAGAGATCAGGCATTTCACCATCAAAAATTTATGATGTTGCAAACCGATTGATTGAAAAGGGAATTGTATCATCGGTGAAAAAAAATGGTATTATTCACTTCAGTGCGGCACATCCTGATCGACTGAAAGATTTTGTTGCTCAAAAAGAGCATGATATTGAGGATGAAAAGAGGATTGTCGATTCGCTGCTGCCAACGCTTATTGCACAATATACGGAAAATGAAGCAACCGTTGATGTTGAAGTCTTCTATGGCTGGGAAGGAATGAGGACTGTATTTGACGACATGACAAAAGTGCTCGGCAAAGATGAATGGGATTATGTTTTTGGCGCAAGCAAAGGATATGACAGCCACCATGCAGATATTTTCTTTCAGCAATATTATGTAAAAAAAAGAAAGAAAGGATTTGGAACAAAAATAATCTTTAACGAAAGCGTGCGCAACAATAAAGTAAGAACGGGCTTGTTTTTAGAAAAGCCAAACGAGATGCGATTTTTGCATGAAGAAACATTTACTGAGATTAATCTATATAAAAGTACAGTGATGATAATTATGATGCTCAAAAAGCCCATTATCATCCGTTTGCACAGCAAAGAAGCAGCAGACTCTTTTAAAAAATATTTTGATACGCTTTGGAAGCTGGCGAAAGAGTAATTTTAAATATTCTTTTGTATTACATGTAATACATGACTGATACCATTGTTTCTGTGCGCGTGGACAAAGGGTTGCATCGGCAGATGTGATTACATGACGAGATAAACTGGAGCGCTGTACTGAGGAGATCGATTAAAGAGCAAGTTGACAAAACTGAGAAAATCGACATGAAAAAAGCTCAGAATCCACTGGAAGATATTCGCCGCATGAGACGTGCAGGGATGTTTGATTTAGGAAAGTCATCTGTGGAGATTATTAGAGAATGGCGAGAGAAAAGAAAGTAATTGACGCTTCTATTGCTGTGAAGCTATTCGTTGAAGAAGAGAATAGTAGCAAGGCAGAGGCTCTTGTAGAACAGCATATTAAAGGAGAGATTTTGATTGTTGTGCCTGGGCTTATATTTTTTGAAGTAATGAATGCACTTCGATAATAAGCAGCTGAATGCAGAGCTGATTGCACGAGCATCTGAAAGACTTTTCCAAATGCAATTTCGTGTAGAGAGAATAAATGAGTCCATCATGAAGAAAGTTGTTGAAATTGCTTTACTATATAAGAGAACAGTTTATGATGCATCCCATGTTGCATTTGCACAGTTATATGGTATCCCACTGATTACAGCTGATAAGAAGCTTTCAAAAATTCCAAATGTTTTAATGATCGATAAAATATAAAGCGGACCTGGGGAGACTTTCTGTGGCTGCTTTTCAGGCATTACCCATTCGAACTCCCGACCTACGACTTAGGAGGCCGTCGCGCTATATGCACTACGTGCTAACCATCATGATTGGCAGGTATCCAGGCTGCGCTACAGGTCCGTGGGCAGATAGCACGGCTTTAGCTTTAAAAAACTTTACATCAGCTTCTTGTA
>DATDXM010000088.1:0-2684 GCA_035289325.1 Candidatus Nanoarchaeia archaeon | reverse complement strand
ATTGTTTTTGATGGCGGTAACAATGACATCTCTTTTTTGAAGCCGGACATGCTTGTTGTTGTTGCTGATCCACATCGTCCTGGTCATGAGCTGACGTACTATCCTGGCCATGTGAACTTTTTGCTTGCAGATGTCATCGTTATTAACAAAGTTGATAGTGCGCCAAAAGAAGCAGTTGCGCTTGTGGAAAAGCATGCTCGACAGTATAACAAAAATGCCCCTGTCATTCGTGCGCGATCTGAGCTTATTGTTGAGCAGTCGCATCGATTGCGAGGCAAGCGCTGTGCAGTTGTAGGTGATGGACCAACATTATCTCACGGTGGCATGAGCTTTGGTGCAGGCACGCTTGCTGTCAAGCGCTTCGGCGGCTCGCTTGTGTATGCAAAGCCGTATGCTGTTGGCAATATCAAAAAAACTTTTGAGAAATTTCCACATCTTACTCATGAAATTCCTGCGATGGGTTATGATGCACATGATATTGCTGATTTAGAAAAGACACTCAATCGTGTTCCTTGTGATATTGTTGTTGATGGGAGCCCTGCTGATCTCAGCCATCTGCTGAAATTGAAAAAACCAATGATTCGTGTTGGTTATGAATTGGGAACAGATGCCGTGCGAAAACTTGAGAAACTGCTGAAGAAGCGAGGCTTGTTATGACTAGCGCTCCACACACTCCACGCCATCACGCTCCACGCCATTTTTTGAGCTTTGCTGATTGGAGCGCTCAAGAGCTGTTGTCCATCATTCACCTTGCAGGACAGATGAAAAAGTATCCTTCACGCTATTCGTCTGCGCTTGCTCAAAAAAAATTACTGATGATATTTGCCAAGCCTAGTTTGAGAACACGCCTGAGCTTTGAGGTTTCGATGCTCGAGCTTGGCGGCCATGCTATCTTCTATGATATTTCTACCAGTCCGATGGGCAAAAAAGAAAGTGTTGAAGATACTGCACGTGTTTCTTCTCTCTATGTTGATGCGATTATGGCACGGCTCTATGAACATCGGACTATTGAAACTTTTGCTGCACATTCCAGCGTGCCTGTGATTAACGGCTTGACAAACATGTTTCATCCGTGTCAAATCCTAAGTGATTTCATGACAATCAAAGAATTATTTGGCAATTTTCGGGTGAAGCTTGCATTTGTGGGCGATGGCTACAACAATATCCCGCACTCGCTGATGGAATTGTCTGCAAAGCTAGGGGCTGAGATGGTTGTCGCTTGTCCGATGAAGAAAGGCTTTATGCCCGATGTGCAGCTCGTGCGTGCGACGGGCGTGAAATTAATGCCGATGGCGAAGGCGGTGCGCGATGCTGATATTATCTATGCTGATTCGTGGCAAAGTTATCAAATTAAAGATGCTGAAATGAAGCGGCGGCGGAAAATTTTAGCGCCGTATCAAGTAAATAGTAAAACCTTTAACCCACACGCATATTTTATGCATGATCTGCCTGCACGCCGTGGAGAAGAAGTGACTGCTGACATCATTGATGGGTCGCGCAGTGTTGTGCTGCAGCAGGCGGAAAATAGAAAGCATATCGAGAAAGCACTTTTGTATACGCTTCTCAAGGTGATTCGATGAAAAATGTTGTCGTTCGTGAACAGCTTGGTGGATCGCATCGTCATGCATTCATCAGCAGGCCTGCGTTTGTTGACCTGATTGCGAGTGCACTTGAAGTCTATAAGAAAGAAGCGTTTGGGCTGCTGATTGGCAGGAAAGAAGGCGCGCGTTACTTTATTTCGGATATTATCCCCTATCAGTCTGCGACGCGCAGTTATGAATGGGTAAATATGACGTCACAGCGAATCAATAGAATTAATTTTGCGCTAAGACATTTGACTAACCAAGAGGTTATTGGTGATTATCATTCACATCCACAAGGTCCGGATCGGCTGAGCGCAACTGATGTCAGCGATTTGTTTAAAGGAATGAGCGGGTTGACTTGTTTGTTGAGTGTTTACAAGAAGAAATCGTGCCATCCCTGGGAATATCTTGATGACAACAGCATTGCGGGAAGCATTGGCGGCAAATACTATGTGCGCATTATTGCTTATGATGTCGATCGGAAGAAAGGTGTTGTGCATCGAATTAAAGTTGTTTGTCCGTATATGAAAAGCGTGAATAAATTGCGGTTACATCGTGCGCCGATGTGTCCGTGATTATTCGTCTTGATCAGGCTCCCCTTCAAATTTGGGCTCATCCTTTGTTTTTCTTTGATATCTTGTTTTCAAGCTGAGATCTGCAGTGAGTTCGTCAACACTTCGACCGCTTTCGAGCAACAACAGCTGTCCTGGTGTTAGACCCTCATTTGTGCGCTCATACCTTTCTATCCCTTCGATGCATGGATTTCTCATCCAGCTGTAATCTATTCCCGTTGCTTTGCTGACTCGTGATATGACACCGGTTATAGCTTGGACTGGCTTTTTTATGAGATCGTCTGGCGTTGTGCTCATCATGCTTGCAGCGCGCGCATAGATTTGTGCAGCATCCTGCTGGAGATCACTCCTACTGTTATTTTTGTCTGGCTCCCTCACTTTATAACTTTGTGCGACTCGAACAAGCCTGCACGCTTCAACGATTGTGACGAGGGTGTTTCCATCGATTTTCTTGCTCATCAAGCCACGTTCTCTCTCTTTGTTTAAATTACTTTCTGCGTTAGTTTTATAAGAAGAGCGATGTCTTTTA
>DATDXM010000087.1:0-5322 GCA_035289325.1 Candidatus Nanoarchaeia archaeon | reverse complement strand
GTTCCATCCTGCTCTGCACGCCGCACTTCTTCAGGCACGCCGTGGATAGCTTGATTTAAGCGATCAGCAACAGCGTCAAGTGCACGATTTGCGCGGTGAGCATCCGCAACAACAATCACAAATCCATCATCTGCACGGCAGCCGAACTTCTTGCGGAGTGCAGCAACCTCATCTGCAGTAATGCCATACTTCGGCAATTCATCGGAATGAAATATGCCACCCACACCGCACATTTTCGCGTGATCCGACAGCTCTGTACCAAACCGCAAGCCAGGCAACAATTCTTTTCCAATCAGTCCTGCACAACCAGCAAGTTTCATGCCAAGCACGGCTTGTTTCTTATCAAGTGCATTTTTAACAAGTGTCGATTGCGTTTTCTTAAACAGCTCAGAGCAATCTAAAACGCTCGTGGCAACTGCTTCTCTTTTCTTCAGCCCCTGGTGCAGTTCAAGCAGTGCAAGCTGCCGTTTTGCTTCATTCTCAACCAGCAATGGCAGCATCTTCAGCTCTTGCGCACCCTTGATTTCCACCCGTGCGCCGCGGGCTATGCTTACATTGACATCTTGGCGTATTGTTCCAATGCCGCGCTTTACTTTCCCCGTACTGCGTAAAATCATGCCAATGTATTCAGCAACTTCTTTGCATTGTTTGGGAGAATAAATTTCAGCACCTGTTGCAATTTCAATCAGCGGCGTTCCTAATCGATCGAGACGATATGTTATCCTGCCGCTTTCAGTGCTTACGGACCGTGCAGAATCTTCTTCGATGCACACTGTTCTGATGGACACGTTTCCGCTGTCTGTTGCAATTGCACCATTTTCTGCAATCAATGCAGTTCGTTGAAATCCTGAGGTGTTGCTTCCATCGACAACGGTCTTCCGCATCACTTGGATAGCATCAACAACTTTTGCATTCAACAACAGCGCAGCCTCAAGCGCAGCCGACAACGCTTCTGAATTGAGCGCATGAGGTGGCTCTTCATCTAATTCAACAAGACAATTTGTATCATGCCCTTCGTAAACAAATACATTTCCTTTTTTCTGTTCATGCAGCGCGGCAATGTCAATGATGCCTGATTCACCCTGCACCGCGCGTAACATGCGTGTCACAGCAAAATGAGCTTTATCATCCCGCAGCGTTGACGGGCAGCGGCAGAAGAGCTTTGCAGTGTCGAGCTGCTGGTGTATTTCAAGACCGCATTTTAAGCCGAGAGACTTATAATCCATGAGAATAAAGAACGGCGATTGGTTTAAATAGGTTTCTTGAGTTCTGGAAAATTGCAAGTGATAACCTTATAAATACTAATCTCTTCAGAATATCTATGGTAGTCCAACAACAAAAACCTGTACGTGAATATGTTCAAAAGCTTAGAAAGTATGTTCCGCCTGAAGTCACATTAGGCGAACCAGCGAGTCAGTTAGAAAAAAAGATGCTATTTACTGATGATGGAAAGCCTCTTTATACTGTTGATCTTGGAAAGCGTGACGACAAACCAGATTCTCTTCTGCGCCGTATGATTGATTCAGAACACTGGCGTATCGTCGGTGATTTTGTCAAAGGTGTCCACAACGACCTGCCTGTTGAAGCAAAAGAAGTTCTCGGTCTCGCACGCAGAGCATATAGTGCACTATTCACATCCCTTTATGATCGGCTGTTGCTCAACCCTTATCGCCCAAATGTGAAAGACGGCTGGGCTCGCTTTGGATAAGCGTCCTCTCACTGATTTCGCCGCGCAAATTCTTCAAATAAAGCTCTTTCACTGCACCAGGATAATTGCTTAACAACCATGCCAGTTTTACAAATGCAGTTTCCGTCAGCATGTCTGTTCCGTTGCCAATCACACCTGCAGCCTGCAATTTCCTGCCATACGCATACACGTCCATGTCAATCCGCCCGAACACGCATTGTGTGGTCATCACGACAGGCATTTTCTTCGCCATCGTCGCAATTGTCTTCAAAATCTTATCATGCTCTTTGGTCTCTTTATCAATCACATCAACAGGCCCGTTTCCTAATCCAGTGCCCTCGATAACAAGCCCATCAAAATTCTTGTAATGCTCGAGCTCTTCAGCAAAAAAGTTCGGATGAAAGCGGACAATGCCAACCTTAATTTTCTCATCCATCAACGTCAGCTTTACCTTCTTCTCTTCATACACAGGCTTCTCGATCCATGCCACGGCACCTTCTTTTGTCACGCGCGCGATTGGCTGCGCATTCACGGCAGCAAACGCATCTCGCCGTGAGCTGTGCAGTTTTCTCGTCTTGCATGCAGGCAATATGACACAGGCATCATCATTCATGTTCTCATGCATGCAGAGTGCAACCCCTGTAAAGTCAGTTTTTGTGATAAAATGTGCTGCGCATGCCAAATTAACAGCTGCATCCGTGCCCCCTCTATCCGAACTGCGTTGTGCGCCCACTAAAATAACCGGTACAGTCAACCCTTCAACCATGAATGACAGCGCAGCTGCAGAATATCCCATTGTGTCCGTGCCATGCGTGATAATAATTCCTTTAACATTCTTCTTCATTTCCTGCACGATCGCTTTCGCCATGACATTGTAATGCGCGAACCGCATATCACCGCTCCACATGTTGCGCAATAATTTGCTTTCAATCGACGCAATCTCTTCAATTTCAGGAAATCGTTCAAGAATTTCTTGTGGTGTAAATGCTGAAATCACTGCGCCTGTTTCATAATCCACTTTTGACGCAATCGTTCCGCCCGTATGCAGAATTGTGATCTTCGGTAAATCTTTTGCGACAACCTTCTTGACTTTCATTTCAGTTTTCTTTGTCGCCTGCTTTAGCACAGTAATCTTTGCGCCTTTCTTATTGATGCCGACATTATAGCCGCTGTCCAGTTTCAGAAGAATCAGCCCTTCATCCGGGCTTTGTAAAAGGATGCCTTCGTGCTGCCTTCCCGCAGTCACCCGTACTCGTTCACCTGCCATGCGGAGCAAGAATAATTACACGTATTTAAGCTTTCGGATGATGTTCATTTCTCACCATATCGAGTAGAGCATAAACAACCCTAGTCCTATCAAAAACAATCCCATCGCAAGCCGCATCAGTCCGCGGTGTTTCTTGCGCAGTTCTTCCATGCGTTTCGACGACTTGCCAAAATATGCCGCGCCGATAATGATAAACAGCGGCAAAATAAAAATGAAATTATACAGCAACAGTAACGGAATGCCTTGCGAAAAATCACCTTTGCTGAGGATCGCCAGAATCGCTAAATAGGGTGCACCTGTGCAGGGTAATTCAACGAGCACCACAAATCCGCCCAGCAATATCGCGGCAACATATCCTAAAATTTGATTCTTCTTATACGCACGCACAAATGCAGCAGTATACCTCTTGACGCGTTCTGATGCGCCTTTGCTCATCCGCAGCGACAATCCTTTGCCATAAAAAAAGAAATCTTTGATTTCAAGGATGCCTGCAAAAATTGCAATCAGCGACGCAACCCAATAGATTGCAACCGAAAATCCAAATGACACGGTAAATTTCAATATGCCTATGCCAATAAAAAAATACGTCAGATACACAACCGCTGTATAAACCAAGCTGCCAGCAAGCATCTTTCGTGGGTCTTTAAACGCCTTCGTCATGAACGCAATCAAAAATATGAGTACACCAAACACACAGGGGTTAATGCTATCGAGCACTGCAGCGCCAATAATGATCGGCAGCGTTAATCCTTCAGGAAGCATCGGTGCACCCCGAAAATGTGCGCAGCTCGTCAATCGACAAAAATCCTACAGCTCGTTTTTCAACGCCATTCTCAACAAGCATCCAGGTTGGCGTGCCTTCAATCTTCTTTTCCAAGCATAATTCCGTCTGTGGGTTTTTGCCCTGCGGATGGCATTCTATTTCCTTAATATATTGGAATGAATCGCCGAACATAGCTCGCGTCTTCGCGCAGATGCCGCATCGAAATGAGCCATACATCAGCACGCCTTTTTGAGTCATGCATTGTGCTAGCGCATCATAATTTTCTGTTTCTCCGCCAACATTAAACAGAATAAATGGAATGATATTGATAATGCCGACAAAAACAATCCATGAGCTTACTTTTGTCAAGTTCAGCTTGACTTTGCTTCTCTTGTACAACAGAATCGACGCAATGAACACAAATAATACGATGACATGGACTGCGGTGCACAATGGACAAACTGCCTGCAAAATAATTTCGGCAATCACAAAATAAACGATTGACAGCACTCCTACAACAGACCATCCAAGTATCACCGGAATAAACTTATCATCGGACAACGCTTTCCAGCTGAATATGATCAAGCTAAAAAACCATAATGCGCCAAGCAGCGCCACAGGAACATGAAACAGCTCAGAAAAAACGCTCGTGTTCACTAATGAACAGGATAATGTCTCGCCTAAATCACAGAATGACCCTTGAGACGGTGGCGCGTAATGATTTTGAACGAGATAAAGAGAAATAAGTATACCAACTAGACTCAACACGATAAATGACTTTAATAATCTCTTTTTTTTCATCATGACTTTTGCTCTTCTTGAGATTATTCTTTTCTATAAGAGTCTTTCGTTTTTATACCAAACAAGCCGTTGATATCTTTCGCTTTACCATATAAGAACAGCAACGCCAACGGCGCAGCCCAGTTCGCTGCACGTTCAACAAAATCCCATACTGGCTCACCCGTAATGGGCCGTATTAACGCGGTCACAAATCCCCAAAACGTCGCCCACATGATAACAATTCTCATTGGAAATATCAGCACACTAAACGCCACGGCTATGTCCATAATCCCGATGAGGGGCAGAAGTGTCGTCGCAGTAGATGCCGTAAATCCTATCTTAGTAAAATAAGGTATCCATGCTTGCTTAACACCCCATGCAAGCACACCATGGCCTAAAAAAACGCCAAAAACACCAATTCGCAACGTCCATTCTACATTGTTTATTCTCTTTTTGTCTATCATACACAAAAGTAAACACAGAAGAATACTTAAATAGGTCAGTTACCCTTTGGTTAGTATGCCTTGCCTATTGAATGTAGTTGATGTGATTGGAAAGAAATGGACTTTTTCTCTTCTTGAAGAAATTAATTTTCATGGTAACTGTGGATTCAATTACCTCACAAAAAAAATGAGCATCAGTCCTAAAGTGCTTGCAGATCGTTTGAAAGAGCTAGAACAGTTAGGCATAATCTCTAAAAAAATTAACCCACTGCAGACCAATTACAAGTTAACAAAAAAAGGGATATCACTTCATGAAATTCTTCACAACTTAAAAATCTGGCAGGGCGCATACAACAATCTCCAATGCGCAACAACATTGTGC
>DATDXM010000086.1:0-4792 GCA_035289325.1 Candidatus Nanoarchaeia archaeon | reverse complement strand
ATGCGTCGGCCGGGAATTTCTGAGCTTTTTGAAGCGTCTTTCGAACCCGGACACGCGCCTTGGAAGGGCGCAGTCATAGCCATTAGACCACCGACGCATTATGTGCGAAAAGTTGTGGCTGATTTATAAAAGTAGCGCGATTGTTGTAGCTATCTTTTCTCCCGCTATAACTGTAATTGTATAGCCCATCAGAAAGCTTGGGACGAATGCAATGCCATTCTTGATGATAACTCGGTTGAGCTTTCCCTTATCGTGCAACTCGATCAATGTTTTCATATCTTTTTTTGTGACGCCGCTATATATTGCGTCTACAATCTTCTTTCCATTGATGACGACAGGTTCAGCAAGCCAGTCGCCTTCGGTCAATTGTTGTGGTGCGATGCTTTTTATCAGCGCGACTTTTTCTACTGCTTTGATGAGCGGAAGCAAGAGCATTACGAGCAGGGCAAGGCAGAGTAATGCTATAATCTCTAATCTTATTTCGGAGGGACTTATGACTGCCAATACAATACTCAGGATGATGAATACAATCCCACCTTGGATGTACCTTTTATTTTTCTTTTGCTTAATCTCTTCCCACACTCTATTCCGATGATGTATCCCAAGCACGATCATCCATCCCAATCCCCAGAGCGCACCCGCGAGCAGCATTGCGACGAAAAAGATTGCCAGCGTTGGAAATGTATTCCATTGCAGACCTATCGCTGTTCCAACACCCATCATCAGTTTTGCGTCACCGCCGCCCCACTGTCCTGCTCGATATATTGCATAACCTATCACGAAAAATATTGCAAATCCAGCGGCGCCTTCAATTATAGGTTTAATCGTCCATGACTGAACTGCTGCGAGCACACGAACGCCTGCGGCAACTGCTATAAATGCGTAGCTTACCCAATCGGGCACTTCGCGTGATCTCATATCGGTAACAGAAGCAATACCTAACACGGTGAATGTTATTATCGTGAGAATGCTGTCGATCATGTATCTTGGATTCTTGCGCGTTTTATATGCGTTTAGATTTGTAGGCTGTTTTTGGGCATGCTTACACGAGCCTTTATTAAGAAGTTTTACTATTCTTGAGTAGATGTTGGAAAGCAGGACACCTCCGAAGCATGTCGCAATGGATCTTGAGGGCGTTGCGAAGTGGGCTGAGCAGCATCAAGTGCCATTACAAGAAGCATATCAACTCAGTTTTCATCACATCTATGCTTTTATCGAGCATCAGGCAATGCTCAATGTGCCAGTGATAACTTTTTTTGTTACGTCCCCCAGCATGAGGGGAACACTACAGGGTGATGCTGTGCTTGCAGAGCTTGTCGATTTTTTGAACAATAATACGACGCGTGAATTATTTAGCCATCACAAAATGAAAGTGACTGTGCTCGGCAAATGGTATGATCTGCCGCAGCCCGTTGTTGAAGCAGTGCGTCGAGTTTCTGAAGAGACACGCGCGTATGACAGCTTTTTTGTTAATTTCTGCCTGAACTACGATGGACAAGAAGAAATCGTCGATGCCTGTAAAGTGATTGCGCGCCTTGTGAAATTAAGTAAAATCGATCCAGACATGATTACGAAAGATGTGATGAAAGAAAACTTGGCAACATCCTATTTTATTCCACCCGATATTATCATCCGCAATGGTGCACGGCAGATGACAACGTCATTGCTGCTATGGGACAGCCCGGGGGCATATATTATATTCAGCGGCAAGCTGTTTCCTGAGCTGTCGGTGGCGGACTTTTTGGGGATGATTCAGCGCCGTTAAAGTTATATATCATTATTCATTTCTTCCTTTTTATACAATACTTGTGGGGTGGTACAAATGTCTCATTACATATGTGCAGGAGAATGCGGCGGGGTTTCAAAGAGCCCAAAAAACTGCGGCGCAGATGTATGCAACAAGAAAAGCATGCCTTTGCTGCGCTGCAACTGTAAAGATAAGGCACACCGGTCGGCTGCGAACTAATTTGTGCGAGAATCAGGGTGGAAAATACAGTAGAAAAGAACAGTCACAAGGTTTAAATACCACCCACTTTTCTAGAGCTTAACCAGTGAGTAATGATGCCTGATGAGGGCGGAATGAGGGGCAATTCTCACGCGGAGGATATATGACAGCTGACAAAGCACTTGAGGCAATCGAGGTTGCACGTACTACAGGTAAACTAAAGAAAGGCTCAAACGAAGTTACAAAAGCAATTGAGCGGGGACACGCAAAGCTTGTTGTTGTTGCACAAGATATTACACCAAAAGAAATAGTCATGCATATTCCATTGCTTGCAAAAGAAAAAGGTGTGCTGTGCGTTGAAGTTCCATCAAAAGATAATCTTGGCGCAAGCGCTGGTCTTGAAGTTGGAACGGCAGCAGTCGCAATTGTCCAAGAAGGCGATGCAAAGAAAATAATTGAAGAACTGAAAAAGTCGGGATAATATGGCAGAAAAAGAACAGAAATCGGAGGAACGGGCTGACAAAAGAAAAACGAAGAAGCCCGAAGAACAAACTGAACAAGTTTCAGGTGAAGTTGTCTTTGTATCTGCTGTTCCCGCAAAAATCAAAGAAATCGTCGGCAGAACAGGGATGCGCGGTGATGCACAGCAAGTTCGATGCCAAATTCTCGATGGACCAGACAAAAACAAGACCATTCGCAGAAATGTCAAGGGACCAGTTAGAATTGGCGACACATTAATGCTTACAGAAACAGAAATAGAAGCCCAAAAGCTAACACGTGGGCGTCGAGGATAAATTATGGTACGCTGTTCATTTTGTGATGAAACACTGCAGCAGGGAACAGGAAAGCTGTATGTTACGAAGGAAGGCAAAGTTCTTGCATTCTGCAGCAGCAAATGTGATAAAAATATGCTGAAGCTTGGAAGAACCGCAGTCAAACTCAAATGGACACGATTCTCGCAGAAATCACGAAAGAAAAAAGAGACAAAATGAAAGAAAAAACACTTGTGCTCGTAAAGCCTGATGCTGTACAGCGCGGGCTTGTCGGAGAAATTGTTTCCCGCTTTGAGCGAACTGGCATTAAACTCATTGCAATGAAAATGGTTTATGCAAGCAAAGAGCTTGCAGGCAAGCATTATGCTGATGATGAAGAATGGCTCAAAAGTGTAGGTGAGAAAGCAGCTAAAGCAGCACAAGAGCGCGGTGATAAGCTGAAAGAAACACCCATTCAATTCGGCAGAAAGATACGAAAACAACTCATGGATTATATTTCAATGAGTCCTGTTGTTGCGATTGTGCTTGAAGGGCATAATGCGGTTGCAACGGTGCGCAAACTTGTTGGTCCAACAAGCCCCGAACATGCTGCGCCAGGCACTATTCGCGGCGATTATAGCCATGAAACATATGTCATGGCAGATACACGGGGCAGACCTATTCAAAATCTTATTCACGCAAGCGGCACTGCACAGGAAGCCCTTCGGGAAATCCCTGTCTGGTTTACTCCTGCAGAGCTGCATGCCTATATGCGCGTCGATGAAAGCTTAATCTATCGATGATTGGTGTTTGAATGGAAGACAAAGTCGTTGCAAAAATCGTCAAGTTAATGGACGACAAAGAGCATATTCGAAATATCGGCACGAGTGCTCATATTCATCACGGCAAAACAGCATTTTCTGATAATCTCATTGCAGCAGCAGGCATGATGTCACAAACACTTGCAGGAGAAGCTCTGGTCTTGAATTTCAGGCAAGATGAAATCGACCGATGCATGACAATCGATTCTGCAAATGTGTCGATGGTGCACATCCAAAATGGGCAGGAATATTTGGTTAATCTCATTGATACACCAGGCCACGTTGATTTTGGCGGCGATGTGACACGGGCGATGCGTGCTATCGATGGAACTGTGCTGCTTGTTTGTGCATCTGAAGGCATCATGCCGCAAACGGAAACCGTGCTGCGCCAGGCACTGCGTGAGCGTGTAAAGCCTGTACTGTTTATCAATAAAGTTGATCGCTTGATTACAGAATTAAAAATGACGCCTGACAAAATTCAGGAGCGCTTTATCAAAATTATTACGCAGGTTAATCAGCTGATCCGTGAAATTGCTGAGACCGACTACGGCGAAAAATGGCAAGTCAATGTCGCGGATGGCAGTGTTACGTTTGGAAGTGCACGTGAAAATTGGGCATTAAGCATACCATACATGAAAAAGAAAGGTGTGTCGTTCAAAGATATCATCGACATTTACACTGGATTTGAAGGAAAAGAACGCGAAGAAAAATTGTTTCAGAAAGCTCCATTATTTGAAGTCATTATGGACATGGTCGTCAAGCATATGCCAAGCCCAACAGAAGCACAAAAATACAGAATTCCAAAGATTTGGCACGGCGAACATGAAAGTGAATTGGGCAAGGCGTTGTTAACGTGCGATCCTAATGGAAAGCCAAGCTTTGTCATTACTAAAATTGTGATTGAGCCGCAAGTCGGCGAAGTTGCTTATGGCAGGCTCTATTCTGGTACGATTACTCGCGGCATGGAGATGTATCTCAATCGAGCGAAACAAAAGCAACGTGTGCAACAAATCTTTATTGCAAACGGAGCAAAACGAGAGCTTGTTGAGCGGGTAACCTCAGGAAATATTTTAGGCATTGTTGGGTTAAAAGCATGGGTTGGCGAAACATTAACCGTTGAGCCTGACACACCCTTTGAAGAAATCACTCATATTTTTGATCCTGTTATTTCGAAATCTATCGAGCCTTCGCGACCTAGTGATTTGCCGAAGCTGATTGAAATTTTGCGCAAAGTCAGCAAAGAAGATCCTACTATCAAAGTTGAAATCAATGAA
>DATDXM010000085.1:0-3306 GCA_035289325.1 Candidatus Nanoarchaeia archaeon | reverse complement strand
ATAGGCTTAATGTCCAAATCATCATATTCGATAACGCGCGGTTCAGTGACATCCATGCGTCTCTCAATTGCAGCGATCGCGACATTATCCGAATAAAGCCGGCACATTTCTCGGACTGCTTTGAGTGTTTCTCCAGAAAACGTGTTATCATCAATGACACATAATCTTTTTCCTCGAATTCTTTCTAAATCACCACGCAACTGAAGCGGTACTGATTGTTCTAAAGAGCGCTCAGATTGGTGCCCCTCACCATGTTTTGAATATTTGACGAGTAAAACATCATTGACTTTAGGTATGCCAAGTGTTTCATATATTGCTTTAAGTGCATATCCTATTTCAAGAGCGCCTGCTAAAGGATTCACAACGAAGTCAAAACTGCCATGTTTATCTTGATCAATGACTTGGCCTGCAAACAGTAAAATCTGCGCTGGATGATCCATCTCCCTCATTATTATTTTTTCCGCACTGGATTCCCGTATGGTACCGATAGGTGTAGCAAAAACACGAGACTTTGGCATATCAATAGTCTTAAATGTGTCATATGCTTCTTGCTCATAGTGACCCTGCTTCCCTACTTCTCCAGTCAAGATAAATCGATAATAATTGCCAACATCTTCGATGCATCCTTGCTGAACAGATCGATAAGTAGACAGATTTACCTCACGAGACAGTGCATGACCAAACAGAGCGTTGAACATACACAAAGCATAATGCTTCTTGTGGTCCAAAACAGATGAGACAATGAGCTTATCTTCTAAGCTTTCAAATGACCGACCTTCTAAATTATGAACAACACCATCCATTTGCTGCTGCAGTTCGACAAGTTTTGTTCTTAATGAATGAACATCTGCATCATGTCTGAAGTTAAGATAATAATTATCTGCACGTAAATGAACTATCCCGCGGTGCTCATGTGCCAGAAGCAACACTTCCTCTTGAAGTCCAATTGAAAGACTTGAAATGTGCTTATAAAAAGTCATTCTTGGAAGAGCAACACCTCCAGCATAATCGAAATAGTCTAACATCCGTAAAAATTCATCTGCTCGTTGACTTAATCCAAGCGCAGTAATAAGTTCTCTCGGTTCTCCCAGATAAACTATTTTAGGCATAGTAAGCTTAATTTTGTGAGTGATATTTAAATATTACGCATTTTACTACAATAAAGTGACTAAAATAGAAACGTTTATAAGCAGACTGTCGTAAAACACATCCTATGACCGAATTATTTAAGTATTCAGAAGCCCCTGATAGAGGTATGGCAATAGAAGATCCTGTCGCATCTGCATTATCACATCTGCAAGGACGGACAAACTACGCGCTTGTTGGACAAAATGCGGTTGCTGTGCACGTCCCTGGATGGTACAACATTCGAGTTCCTCTGTATGTCGTAGGCGATACTAATCATACTGATGTTCAAAGAGCAAACTTATCAATTTTAGACGAAGGAAATGTTATTGGTGAAGCACGGCAGATGGACGTTCAGTACAATGACACAACTTATCATGTTGCGGTTGCTAAACCTGAACACGTTATCACGGAGAGTTTAATAACCAATGAAAGAGAGAGCATAGATGCGTTCCGATTGATTAGACATCTGCGTGAAACTTTAGATGTGGAACTGGTAAGAAATCTTTTGAAAGCCCACGAAAATTATGATCAACTATATACAAAATTAGTTCATGCAATTTATGAACTAGCCCGTTAAAGATTTGTACACTTCAAATTTTTCAGGCTTATTTCTCTTGTGAAGGAGCTCTTTTATCCTCTCTTCGTCAATTTTGCTTTTCAATGCATAATGGAGAGCGCCTATATCATGAACATCTTTCGGCTTGAAACTTCCTGTCAGTTTTGCTGCTATATCATTTCGGGAGTTTCAACGTGGACCTGTGTTCCTGAAATTCTTTTATATTCACTTTCTTCAAGAGAAAGCTTATGGTCTACCCCTTTCAGTTCACCTGGCACCAGATAATTTATTGAAACATTGCCAACTCTTGGTTTTCCTTTTATTGAATTTGATGCTCTCCCTTCACTTGCTAACTCATTAAACATAAGTACCATTTCCTCAATCGGCGCATCTACAACAATATCGATATCTCCTGTTCTCCTAAGCAAATCTGTTAACTTTTCAGGCTCTTCAATAGCGTTTACTATCTGAATCTGAACAGCTCCACCACCAATTACAGCATATTCAACACCACGCCTGTCAAATTCTCCACATACAAGCGTCATAGCATTTCGGTATGGTTGATCTAAAATCGTATAATCGCCTTTCATATCGTAGAAAGATGAGCCCTCCTTTTTAAAACTTACTGAAATAACCACTAAAAAGAGACAAAATAGGATTATCTCGCCGCAGCCGAAACATTTAAATAGTAACCAAAGTTAACACATATTAACCATGATAAACATATATAAACAAGAGTTAACAAATCTCCAGCAAGAAATGATACGGCTTTTATTCATAAAGGCTGGAACATCTTTAAACCAAAGGGCAATCGCAAAACATCTGAGTGTTTCAGCTCCGGCAGTGATGAAAGCCATCCCCCATCTAGAAAAGAAAGAATTCATCAAGGTAAAGCAGGACAAAGAGTCAAAAAGATGGTCGATTGAATTAAACAGAGATAATTACAAAATAATGCAATTGAAGAGAGTTGATAACCTAAAACAGGTGTATGAGTCAGGATTAAATGATTTCTTAGAAAAGGAATTTGCAGACGCAGCAATTATTCTATTTGGCAGTTACTCAAGGGGAGAAGATACTGAAGGATCAGATATTGATATTGCAATAGTAGGAAGAAAAGATAAAATGATCGACACAAAAATGTATGAAAAATGCTTAGAAAGAAAGATTAACATCAATGTGTACGATACTTTCAAAAACATCCATAAGCATTTAAAGGAAAATTTATGCAATGGCACCGTGCTTGCTGGCGGGATTGAGCTATGAAGCCGATAAAGAAGTTTGACGAGTTCCTAAAAGAAAGAATTGTGAAAAAGCAAAGTATAGACAAGTCGAGAGCAGAATTGTGTAATAATTACCCATGCGCCCCGTCGTAGCAACCACAGCACAAATATATAAACATTAATGGCAACGTATTTAAACAATCAAAATACAGAGGGCGGAGGTGGGTGGAATTCGACGTTTTATTGCACTAGCATGCATTATACTTCTTGCAAGCATCGCCCCAGTCAGCGCAATAACATACCAATTAAATTACGACGCAAACGGCAACCTTGTTGACGACGGCCGCTTTGCATACGAATATGATGACATAAATCAATTAATAAAAGTAAGCAATGCACAAG
>DATDXM010000084.1:0-16221 GCA_035289325.1 Candidatus Nanoarchaeia archaeon | reverse complement strand
ACGAGAAAAGGTGGAGATGGAATTATGGGGTACTTCTGTGAAGCTTGAGCGAAGAATTCTTGGTGATCCGATTATCAAAGGCAGGTACGAAGAGAATGGAAGAGAAGCATGGACACTTGGAACAAATGGTGACAGCAGCTCAATCGAAACATTTTCAAGAAACATCAAAAGGCAGGCAGCGAGCATGTACCGGCAATACCAACACTTGAAAGATGCTTTTGAAAACGATGAGCTCATCCGAGTCGAAAGCGTCTCTGTTGAATACACTGTTTCACAATTCATGATATACAAAGCGATCAAGCCGCTCTGTGAAGGCACAGAAGAAGAATCAGTAGAAAGGATTAGAAGATTGATTGACAATACATTAGTAATCCACGAAGCAGCACACGCTCTGTTCCACAATGATTGTAAGGAGAGGTCTGAAAGATTTAGGGGATTATACATTTTCAATGCAGAACTTGTTGCACGGCTGACGGAGCTCAGGTATGCTCCCAAGCCATCGCTCGTTCTTGGACAACAAATAGAGAGAGCGATACAACGGCCATATGGAAATACTGTTGATGTTGGGAGTCTTGCCTGTGGAGCAACGGTGAATATGACGATGAACACGGCTGTCGCAAACAAAGAAAAATTACAGCATGCAGATATGAGCAGATTTCTCAAAACACGCAACATAGATGATGCGTTTGCTGAGCTTCCAGAACTGACAGATGCCGAAATAAGGCAGCTTGCTGCTGCAATAGTGAAAGGAACATATCTAAAGCATGATCTCCCACCAGCTGAATCATTCCTAAAGGTGATTGAAGAGCAGGAAGAGCTGATGAAAGAATGAATCAGCGCAGAGCATTTATTGCAGGTGCGATTACGTTATCGGCTTCTCTTGCCGGATATATGGCTGTTGAAGAATGGCGGGCGCCGTATGTAACAGCACAAAAATGTGCAGACGAGCGCCAGCAGAAGCTTGAAGAATTATTCACGACATTGAGACCGATAAGCGATGCAGTGCTGCGTATTGAGTATGATCCGGGCTTCAAGAAAGCACAAGCATACCTTGACGACATTGCACAGAATGGAGCAACAGAGGAAAAGCGATTGTTGGCACAAGGAACAAAAACACAGCTCGAGCAGGAGCTTAGTATGCAGGAGGGCGCAGCATTTTCAGTTGTGCTTCCGGAGAACTTGGAATATGAAAAGTTAAGACCATCGACTGTTTATGTAAGTGATGATTTTTTTGACAAGTCTATCGTCACAAACGAAAGCGACCAAATCGTCGTGCTTGTATATGCAATGATGCGCGCACGGCACAATAAAAAGGGGTTAACGCTGGGCGACATCGTAACACAGATTGATCTTGAGCGGGCAACCGGCGCATCGATGGACTATGAAATGATGAAAAAAGCAGGCGACAATTCTACATATGCAAAGTTTCCAAAAGAAGTAGCTGACGACGACAATCTGATGGAAGCAATGATAGAGTATGCGTTTCTCACTGCGCAGATGAGATTCGTGAAAGCGCTTGAAAAAACCGATCCAGTTAATCCGTTGCTCAGAGCGGACATCGAAGCGCAAAGGGAACATTACGGCAATGTTCTCAAGTCATACAACAGGCAACTACAAATGGCAGAACAACGTGGCATTGAAATGAAAGACCCCAGGCCGCATTTTGCTCGAAAAGCACTCAATGCATATCAGCTGAAATAATCTTATCAGCCGAAATAGTTTTCCCGATTTTCGCCAGCACCATTTGATGCATCCGCCGCAAAAACTCATATTTATCTTCTATTTTAATGATGTCAGATACGCCTTGAGAGACAAGATTAAAAGCAAACGGGCTCGGCAGCGGCGCATACGCTTCTGCAACAGTGATGTTTTTCTTTTCAATCGCTTCAAGCACCTGCTGTGCATGAGGAAAATCCATCACGTCATCGAGCACTTCACGTCGTGCCTCTTTGAGTATAGAAAAGTTGTTATCAATTCGTTTGACTGAATCCATTAAGATCTTGCTGTTCATCTGCTGTCGTCCAACTCTTTTGATATGCCCTTTATACGAGCGCAATATCATAAGGCTGCGGCACGCACAATGCCTAAATCGCCGTTTTAACACTTCACTTTTGTCAATTGCTTGTTCGCAGATAAGTTTCAGCGCGCCAGGCTCAAGCGCTTTAAACGCTTTCAACACATTCACTGAACCTTCATAAGAGATATAAAAACCATTATCATTGATGCCTACTTCTACATCACGATGCTGCTGCTTGCCGATGGCATAGGCAACCGCCCTGCTCAGGCAATCATTGACACGCCGGCCAAACAGTGCATGAAAAACAGCATATGTCCGATCACCGCCGTTATAATCTTTGTAATATTCAATCAACAGTTTCCTGTCTGTTGGAATCTGAAGGAAATGATATTGTTCCCAAAAATATTGGTAGATGCTCTGCGCAGCATTATCATCGACATACAAGTATTGATGAATAAAAGTAATAATATCATCTTTCTCGCGGCCAGCACAAAACTTTTCATCCATCAGTCGCCTGAACTTCGCAACTTCCTGTGCTAAATCGAAGCTCAGCGGCAGCATCTCACTGACCCAGCTGGGCACGGTAGGCGAGCGTGATGGTTGTGCGCTCACTGTCGCAACCATTCCTCTGCTATACTTGAACTGGTACATCTCACCGCCAAGCACAAAAACATCATTGGGTTTCAGTCGCTCAAGAAAGCCTTCGTCAATTTTGCCGACAATTTGATCAGTTCCCTGAACTTTTACTGTAACAAATGATTCATCAGGAATCGTGCCGATATTTGTCATGTAAATGACGCGTGCGAGCTTGCCTTTGCGGCCGATCGTATTCGTTTCCTTATCCCACCATATTTTTGCATAGACATGGCGATCTTCAAGTGAGACATATTCACCTGAAAGATACTTCAGCAGTTCAATAAAATCGCCCATCTCAAGCAGATGAAAATTATAGCTGCCGCGAACAAACTGATACAGCTCCTGCACATTCCACTGCTCAAAAATAGCCATGCCATAAAGCTGCTGTGCAAGCACATCAAGGCAGTTCGCAGGAATATGCACTCGATCAATCTTTTTCTCAACAGCACTTTTCAAAAGCAAAGAGCACTCAACAAGATCATCTCGGTCCACCACGATAATGCGTGCTTTCACCGTGTCATGCAGTTTGTGTCCCGCACGACCAGCGCGCTGCAAAAACCGAGCAACCGATTTTGGCGAGCCGAGGCATAGCACAAGATCAACGTAACCAATATCGATGCCTAACTCAAGCGATGTGGAACAGACAACAACTTTGAGTTCCCCTTTTCTCAGCCGTTCTTCAAGGCTTTTACGCAGCTCTTTGCTTAAGCTGCTGTGGTGCGCCCCTACATTCTCCCCATAGCTGCTCGGATAAATTTCTTTCAGGTTATGAACAACACGCTCAGTCGCGCTGCGCGTATTTGTAAAGATGAGTGCCGTCTTATGCTGCTGCACAAGATCATGGATCGTGTCATAGAGCGCAGATGATACTTTTCGATGATCGAGGTCAACAAGATTCTTCAGCGGACTAATCACTTGAAGGTCCATTTGTTTAAGAAACTGCACATCAACGATGACACAATCACGTGGCTTGCCAGACTCATAGCCAACGAGAAACTGTGCGATATCTTGGAGCGGCGCGACAGTTGCACTCAACCCAACGCGCGTGCAATGGCCCGCAAGCCGCTGCAGCCGTTCGAGTGACAGCGATAAATGAACGCCTCGTTTATTCTCAGCAAGGGCATGAATTTCATCAACAATGCACCACTGCACTGAGCGCAGATAGTTAACAAAGCGTGGCGAGCTAAGCATAATTGCAAGTGATTCAGGCGTCGTAATCAAAATGTGCGGTGCTTTTTTGAGCATCGCTGCTTTTTCTTTTTGTGTCGTATCGCCAGTCCTCACACCAACACGAATGCCCAATGGTTTGCCTGCAAGCAGTTCCATCTCCTCAAGCGGCTTCCGCAGATTGACTTCAATATCGTAATTGAGCGCTTTCAATGGGGAGATATAGATACAATAGGTCTTGTCTTCAAGTATGCCTTTTTCAGATGAATCAATAAGCTCATTCAACACGGACAAAAATGCAGTAAGTGTTTTTCCGCTGCCTGTCGGCGCAGATACAAGAATATTTTTGCGGGAGTGGATATCAAGCACCGCAAACTTCTGCGGCAGCCCGAAGGTTTTGAATTTCTGTTGAAACCACTGCTTGACCAGTGGATGAAGTACCTGAAAGATTTCTTCGTCGGTATTCGGCTGTTCTTTAAACGTAATCATAGTTTTTCAGTGCTTCCGATGGTTAAAAATGTATTGCATCGCTTTATATATCTCACGCGGACACTTGTCTTGTGGAGCTTATCGATGTCTCGTGGGTCTATTTTAAGCCCACAAGACACCAGAAACCGTGTTTCTCTGTGTCCAGTGGCTTTGAACAGAATAAGAGATAAAAGAAACTACAGCTGTAAACCATGATGTCGAAAGAGCGTTTGATAACGATCTGCTAATGGCGCAAAGCCCGCATCTCGCACAATGGAAAGAGTGTCAGCGATATAAGGTATCAGTCTGCATTTGCTATCTCGAGAGATCTCATCATCTTTTACAGCAGCAAGAAACTTATCGAGATACGATTGATGCATTACTTCAGTGAATCTTACCAACGTCGTTAAGCTCACCATTTTTAAATGTTGCTCGTTCCCCAGCGTTGCTCGGCGAGTAATAATAAGTGCAAAAAACACAAAGCTTTAAAAGCTAATCAAAAAGATAAGCTCACATGAACATTAAACATATTAAATTACAGCCAGAGTTTGAAAAGGCATTGCTCGATTTGGGCTTCTCAGATTTCACCGAAATCCAGGAAAAATGCATTCCCCTCATTCAGGAGGGCAAAGATGTTATCGGTCTGTCGTATACAGGCTCAGGAAAGACCGTTGCGTTTGGATTTCCTGCACTCGAACTAGTCACGCCAGGCAAAGGTCTGCAGTTGCTTGTTATCGTTCCAACGAGAGAATTATGCAACCAGGTGACAAAAGAGTTCAGAAAGTTTAGCAAATACCGAAGAACATATGTTGTTGAGATTTATGGCGGCGTTTCTATCAATCCACAGTTTGACCATTTGCGGCGTGCAGACGTTGTTGTCGGCACACCAGGCCGTTTGCTTGACCATCTCGAAAGAGGCACGCTCAAGCTGCACCAGGTAAAAATTCTCGTTCTTGATGAAGCTGACAAGATGTTTGAGATGGGCTTTATTGATGACGTGCAGAAGATTATGTCACAGATCTCAAAGAATGCGCAGAAACTGTTGTTCAGTGCAACAATGTCATCAGATATTATGGATATCGCGCACAAGCATATGAAGAATCCTGAGAAAGTGAAGATGCAGGCATATGTAGATAAAAACAAAATGATTCAGCATTATTATGAAATTCCAAGAAACAACAAGTTCTCACTGCTCGTGCACATTATGAAAAAAGAGGCGAGCGGTTTGGCGATCATTTTCTGTGGAACCCGCCACATTGTCGACAGCGTCGCAAGAAACCTGAACAAGCAGGGCATTAAGGCGCATGAAATACATGGCGGCTTGTCACAGAGCAAACGCAACCAGGTAATGGACGACTTTAGGATGAACAAGCTTGACGTGCTTGTCGCAAGCGACGTTGCAGCACGTGGCCTTGACATCAAGAATGTCAATCTGATTGTAAATTATGACATTCCAAAGACATCACTGGAGTATGTCCACAGAATAGGTCGCACCGCACGAGCGGGCAGCGAAGGAAAAGTGATTTCGCTATTAACACAGGAAGATTATGAGAATTTCCGTCGTGTCCTTGATGACCGCTCATTGTTTATTCATCAGTTGGAAACTCCTCACTTTGAGTTTGTTCCGTTTATAAGGCCACAGCGCAGTTTCCAGTCTCAAGGAAGATTTGGGCGGCCGCAGCAGAGCAACAGCCGATTTGGACCACGAAGAAATTTTCAGCGAAGAAGCTACTGATCCAAATTACTCAGTATTTCTTTTATTTTTTGAGCGGTATGCTCCCACGAGAATGAGAGTGCAGTCTGCCGTGCATTCTCGCCGAGCTTCACACGCATAGCTGCATCACCCAGCAACTTTCGCAACTGCAGCACAAGCGTGTATGTATTACCACGTGGAAACGTTAATCCATTGTAATCTTTGCGTACATAGTCGCGTAAAAATCCAACACGTGTTGTGATGACAGGCACACCGCATGACATTGCTTCCAGCGTCGCAAGTGATGTTGTCTCGGTCAAGCTCGGCATCACAAAGATATCCATTGCCTGATAATAGGGTATAACATCATGCTGAAAGCCGGGGATAATGACCCTATCTATGTTTTGAAATTTCTTCATGTCAATGCCTGAACCAACAATCAGCAGCACGGCATTAAATTCATGAATGACACGCTGGAATGCATCAAGCAGCACAACAACATTTTTCTCTTTAGAGATGCGTCCAACATAGCCGATAACAAGCTTTTGGGGATCGATGCCAAGCTTTTGTTTGACAGCAGCTTTGTCAGTAGGAACAAATGTCGATGTATCAACACCAAGCCGCACAACTTTCGTTGGTGCAGTAACACCGAGCATAACAAGCTCAGCGACAAGGCTTTTATACGGCACCAAAAGCAAATCACAGAGATTATACCAACGTGAAATAGTCATCCTGCGTAGCAAGCGATTGCTCCATCGCAGCAATCGTGGCAGATTTTTCGCATACAACTCCCACATGATGAGATGGATGAAATGAACAACTTTTTTCCCAAACTTTCTGCCATAGAGCAGCGCAAGGTAGCTGATAAGTGCTGGCCCTTGGATGAAAACGATATCCGCTTCTTTAACAGCGTTGCGAATCTTGCGAACATTACTGAATGAAATTTTCATTGGTGCATAGCCAGAAAGCGAAATGACCCGTGAAACAGAAACTTTCACTTCATTGTACCCTTCCCAGTGGTTATGAAAATCCGGAACAAGAAGAGTAACATCGAACGAATCTTGGATACGCGGCACAACTTCCATGAGAAAGCGCATGATGCCATCTATTTTCGGCAGGTAGGTATCCGTTACGATCAACAGCTTTGTCATGGTTATTTCAGGCGATAAAAGCTTTCCGCATATCGCGTGCCGATATAAAGGCCATTTTTGATTTCGCGGGTGAATATGCTTCCGAACAAGAGCAAGAGCGCTGCCCACTGGCTTTTAAAACTTCGCAATGCAGCCACTTTCATATGATGAGTGTCACTGATATCAACATACATGCACGGCAGGTGATTTTTCTTTAGTGAAAAAGGATTCCACACAGAAAAAATATAAAGTTCATTTTTTAGAGCAACATATTTTCGGATATCGCGAACGATAGCATAGCAGGCACGATGATCAGGATGCGGATCTTCGCTGCTGTGAGTGAAAATGCGAGCAGGCTTTTCTTTTCGAAGCAGTGCAGCAAGCTCATCTTTGACAGCGGGATACTCCTCAAGAAAATGACCTTCACGTAAATCAAAAAACCGCGACGCTGAGCCGATAATGCTATCTGCAACTTTTGTTTCCTGCATTCGCATGGTCTTCGTGACATCTGCCTTCAGCCAAGGATGTGTGCGTTCGCCATATGAAAGAATTATGACTTGAACTTTTTTCCCCTCAGCGACATATTTCGCGATTGTCCCGCCGGCGCCGATGATATGATCATCAGAGTGGGCGCAGATAAAGAGGATATTTTCGCTCATAGGAAGCTTAACACATGCGGTGTTTAAAAGCGTTTCTCGAAAATGATGAGCTTATAGAATCGCGCATCTTGCCGAAACCTTTAAAATCCCCCCGATTACCAAAAAAACATGATTGACCTAGAAAAGCTGAAAAATGAGCAGCTCCGCCTCAGCAAGGAAATAATTATAGCGGACCGCTTCACTAAAATCAGCACAATTGCAGGTATCGACCAAGCATACATCAATCAAGACATCATTTCCTGCATCGTAGTCTGCGATGCAAAAACGCTTGAAGTTCTTGAAACACAAACAGCCACAGTCCGCGCAGCAATGCCATACAGCCCAAGTCTTCTTGCATACCGAGAAATGCCTGCCATGATTGAAGCTTTCAGCAAGCTCGAGAATAGCCCAGACGTCATAATTATCGATGGCCACGGCATCACCCATCCACGCAGAATAGGTTTAGCGTCCCACTTTGGTCTCGTCACCAGCCGACCAACAATAGGTGTTGCACAATCATTGATTGCAGGGAAGGTAGAGAATGGCAAGATTTTCATCGAAAAAGAATTATGTGGATTTGAAGTCACAACAAAAGAGCACGCACGGCCATTATATGTTTCACCAGGCCACATGGTCAGCCTGGGCACCGCATTAAGAATTGTCAGCGAAACAATACGGCCGCCGCACAAGCTGCCTGAGCCATTGCATCTCGCGCATAAAGCAGCACGACGAGAGATGAGAAAGCTCAACGACAAAACAACGGGGCAAACGCCATGAGCATGGAACTCGATCGAGGGCGGTTTAGAGAAATTATAAGAGGAGAAATAAAAAAGAACGCACGCAGGATCATAAATAACGACGACATAACTTCAGGAAGGATAATTGTGCCAATTCAGCGCATTGTTTTGCCGAGATTCAGATATGGTCACCATTCGATGGGCGGCGTTGGTTCAGGAGAGGGAGAAACAGGAACACCGTTGGATTACGATGCAACAGCAGGAGACGAAAAAGTGGATCACGGGCTTGAAGTCGAGGTAAGTCTGGATGAACTGCTTGACGTTGCAGACTGGGATTTA
Source organism: Candidatus Nanoarchaeia archaeon (assembly GCA_035289325.1). GTDB lineage: Archaea > Nanobdellota > Nanobdellia > Woesearchaeales > JAGLXL01 > DATDXM01. Next base: position 7,396 of record DATDXM010000084.1, on the reverse strand, counting down.
CCTAATTTTCAGCCAAAAAGTCCGCATGATATGGAAATTCTCAGACGCCATTACAATAGTATACACCGCAGCGGAATCTCAGGACTTCTTGACAGAAAGAGAACACTCAGAGAAACATTAAAGCGTGCTGCAGCATCAGGATACGACCTGTCAAAACTGCCTGCGCAGCGAAGAGAAGACCGTCGATATCGTGCGCCAAGTACTCATCAGGAAAAATTAGCAGGATACGCTGTTATTATGATAGGAGATATTTCAGCATCAGTAGAAAATGAACAAAGAGCATGGATACGCAACGCAAGCTATGGGCTGAGTTCATGGTTGAGCCACAAAAAAGGAGCAAGAAGAGCAAAATTTGAACAGCAGAGTAACGAAGTGTATATCGTGCACGACGCCAGCGCAAAAGAGGTCAACAGAAGCACATTCTTTCACATTACATCAGGAGGAGGTACAAGAATCTCAGCAGGATACGAACTTGCAGAAAAGATTGCACTCGACCGGTTTCCGCCACACAGATGGAACCTCTATTTTTTTCATTTTTCAGATGGCGACAATTGGGACAGCGGGGACAATGAAAGGTGCAGTAAGATAATTCGAGAAGGACTTTTACCGATAGCAAGCCTCTTCGGCTATTGCCAGGTGAAAAGCAAATCGGGTACAGGACAGTTCATGGGAGTAGTTGAATCAGCACAAAAGCAACCAGAACTAGGCAGTCGTATAACAACCGCAAGAATCAACGACAGCAGTGACATCTATAACAGTATCGGCGCACTGCTCAAGCCAAAAAAGGCTGCGTAATCAGATTGGCTGCATCAGATTTCTGCCCGACCTGTTCTTTAATCTTTGCAGCAGTTGCTTTTCCAACAATGCGCGCAAGCGTCGCTACATCAGCTTTTTTCAGTGAAGGAACATCAATGAGTCCATGCTTGAACAGCCGACGCGCACGTACTCGTCCAACGCCATCAAATCGCAACAATGTCAACAGCTCTTCTTTCACGCCATACTGCATACGCATTCGCAGTTTTTTCACTTCAGTAATAAGATGATGAGCATGCACAAATGGCAGCATTTCACCTAATGCATACAATAGCCAATCAGCAGTCGCAACTTTTCCCTGCACTTCACCAGGGCGAACGTTATGTTTCTCAAGCAGTTGTTCCTCTGTATGCTCGGACATCCAGTCTTCAAAGAACATTGACGTTTTGATGCTTTCTAAAAATTCATCATACGCAGGATCATAGATAGTAGGTTCCATGACCAACAGCTCGTCATAGTGCTCCATCAGTGATTGCTGCACGACTTCATGATCTTTTACACGCAAGCGTAACAATGGACGCATCTGGAGTGTATGGCTAATAAGTTGGAGTACACCAAACACTTTCGGCACCGCGCGACCAGATTTTTGAACGCCGTTGAGCATCACATGCGCAGTATAAGGGTCTAAATACAGCTCAGCGACGCGCTTGCCCAGCGGCGTAGCATTGAGCATGTTTTTGCCTAAATCCGCTGCACTCACAAAATCATCGTCATTTTTAAGCAAAAATCCCCAGCTCACCAGAAGCGCAAGCATTTTATCAATAATCTTCTCAAGTTGCAGCATATCTTTGTATTGGTGTGCCCAGAATGTGCGTGAAAAGAAAAGAATCAGCTGTTCACGTGACGATGCAAAGTCTGACGCAATCAAGCTAAGGATATGTGTTCGTAACACCGGCTCAACTGCAAGTTTGCTTGCAATATCTTCTGGCAATCCGAGAATATATTGTGCATGAATCTTGTCATGCTCAATATCATCTTTTGCAATCGCGATTGCTTCACCATGATCGTCATGAAATTTTGGCCGTCCAGCCCTGCCGCAAAACTGCAGGTATTCGAGCACTGGTATCCATGCCATGCCCCATTGACCGCTGTAGCGCTTCAGGCTTTTTAGGATGACACGATATGCAGGAGTGTCAACACCATAAGCAAGTGTCGGTGTTGCACAAAGCGTTGTAATGGTGCCATCACGAAAAGCATTCTCGAGGAGTGTGCGCTGCTCTGAGACCAGTCCAGCATGATGAAATGCAACGCCAGACATCACGCAGATGCTCAGCCGTTTGCACTGCTTCGTGGGCGAGCCAACACTTTTAAGAAGCTTATCTGCAAGTGCAAGATGCTCTTCCATGCGTGGCTGCTTTTTTCTAATGATGCGTGCAAGATCTTCAGCAGTTTTTTCAGCGCTCAACTTACTTTCAGTAAAGATAAGCGCTTGTTTGCCCAGCATAATGGTATCATATGCAACATCAAGTACAGGTTGATCGCTCACGGAAAGAACCATGATTTCAAAAAAACGCAGTCATATATAATTATTCTTGAGCAGATGACTGTTCAGGTGATGAATCTGCTGATGTATCAACAACAGCAGCACTGACAGCAACAGGCTGAGCAGCAGACTGAGTAATAGGCTGAGTAATAGGCTGTGCCGTTGGCGCAGCAGCAAGATCAACTGGTGTTGCTTTTTTCCGTTGCAGCACACGAATAACCCAGCTGTGCTCAACTTCCTTGTCACCGTCGCTGACAACAACGCGAATATTTTTATCGCCAACTTCACTAAATCGCCGTCGTACACCTTTCGAGGTCTCAACACTGTCAAGGAATCCAAAATCCCATGTATAAGTGAGATCATCACCATCAAGATCCTCTGCAACAGCTTTAAAGTTCACCGGTTCACCAACACCGACTTTAACAACACGCTCGGGGATAGTAGTCGACAACTGGGGCGCACGATTCTGGTTGATTACAGTAATGGTAACCGTTTCCGTGACATCAGCATCGAGTTCGTCAGTAGTATCATCAAGACGCAACGAGGTATTTGTCGAATTGGTACGATTAGACTTGACAACTGAATGATCTGTCGCACGAAACGTCACTTGGAATGACGCCTGCTTGTCCTCTTTGACGAGTGTATCATAATCAGGGGTCCAGCTGAAAACACCGTCATTAAATGCTGCGCCATCGGGCATATCTTCAGCAACAAGCACAACATCATCGCTGTCAGGGTCTTGTGCATTCACGCTAAACGATAGTTCGTTTCCTTCAGGAACAGCAACATCTTGGACAGCCTCAATTGTAGGTGGTCTATTCACATCACGGACAACAACGTGCACCGTTTCTTCGCTGGTCGCCTCGCCGTCAGTCGCCGTCACAGCAACATCATACACACCTGCACTGCTAAAATCAGTAATCCAGCGCTTGCCTACTGGTTCACCAACAGTCACCGTAACATGATCATTATCTGGATCACTCGCCACAGGTTTGAGCGAAACTGCTTCGCCTTCGCGCACTTCAATCTCAGTCAATTCTTCAATGATAGGAGCCCTATTTTTATTTTTAACAACGATAGAAAAATCAATAGTGCTACACTTCTCAGAGCCACAGGCAGTAACGATGACAGGAAACGTTCTCTCGGGAGGATAAAAAAAGCTATCGAGGCGAAAAAACTTTAGTATGGAGACAAAAAATGAGTTTGGTTTTAAAACAGCATCATAGCTAGGTGTCCATGAAAAAACAGCATCTTCAAGAGTCGCTTCTTCAACGCCTTCAAAGCCAAGCGTGACATCATCACCATCAGGATCAGAGGTATGAATGTCAAGGGTTAATGCTTCCGTCTCATCAAGTTCGACATTATCAATTGCAAGCACTTCAGGCGCGCGGTCAACACCATCAACAGTCACAGTTATTTTTTTCTCAGTCGTAAGCTCCCCATCAGTTGCAGTGATAACGACATCATAAACACCCGCATCATTAAATGTTGTTTGCCAGATACCTTTATCAGAAAAATAGCCGCTAAAATTATAAGCCAATTCATCGCCATCTTCATCTGTCGCCGGCAATTTAAGGTCAATCGTTTCATTCTCGTTCACATGAACATTAGCGACATCGACCAGCGGCGCACGATTGACATTATCAACAGTGACAAGCCATTCTCGCTCAGTTGTCGCTTCTCCATCACTAAGTTCAGCCACAATGACGTGCTCACCAGCATCATCATAACCGGCATGATAAGCAAAAAGCGGTCCTTCTGCGGCCTGTGTATCATCAACTCGCCAGATGATAGTAACAGGATGATCTTCTGCGTCACGCGCTGACACATCAAAGGTAATTTCTTCATTTTCTTGTACAGAAAGTCGTTCATCATGAGGCGTCGCAGAAGTGATAAGAGGCGGCTGATTTTTTTTTAGCACCGTGATGGTAAAGGCAGCCTCAGCGATTGCTTTCCCGTCGGTGGCAGTAACAGTTGTTTGATAAGCTCCTGCATCACCAAATTCAGTTTGCCACGTGCCATCTTTGTCGAGCGGTGAAGAAAAAACAAATTGAACATCATCTCCATCAGCATCGCTGGCTTCTGGCACAACTTCAACAAAATCAGATTCATCAACAGTAAGATCATCAACACGAATCTCGGGAGCCTGGTTGACATCATTGATGATGAGAGTGACTTCTTTTTCAGTAACAGAAGCACCATCGGATGCTCGAACTGTCGTTACATACGTTCCCGCATCATCAAAAGTGGTCTGCCATTCACCGCTTGCATTGAGCGGCTCATCGTACTCAAAAGTCACAATATCGTCATCACGATCGCTTCCTTCAGGAACAAGCCGAACAATTTCACCCTCGTTGTACTCAAAGATAAGAGGTTTATCCTCTAAAATGAGAGGCGCCGCAGCCACAAGTGAAGCAACTAATAAAAATACAACACCCCACCCAAGCGCATATCGTTTCATAGGAAAAAAGAAAAAATTTAGCCTTTGCTAATGCCTATAATTTCCGGCGGAACATTAACATCATTTACAACAATGCTAATTTCTTTGTTTACTGTGTCTTTACCATCGCTTGCCGCAACAGTTACTGTGTATTCGCCATTGTCGGTGAACGTTGTTTCCCACAATCCATCATCGCCAACAGGATCCGAGATGCTGACATCAACTTTATCGCCGTCAAGGTCGCTGACTACTGGCTTCAACGTGATTTTTTCGCCTTCGTCAATCTCAATATGCTCTTCAAAACCGCTAAGTTCGGGTGGCACATTGACATCTCTAACGCTTAACTTAAACTTCACGACAGTATCTGCTTCGCCATCACTGGCAGTAAGCGTAACATCATAACTGCCCGAGCTTTTGTGGTCAGTTTGCCATTCACCAGTTTCATCCAGTGGCTTTGAATATGTTAAGGCAACCTCATCATCATTTTTATCGCTAATCTCTGGTTGTAATGAGACTAAATCGCCTTCATTGACAACAAGATCTTCAACGCCACCAACTGCTGGTGGCACATTTTTCTTCTTGACAGCCAAAAGAATATTTCGTTCGACCGTGTTCGTGCCATCGCTTGCAGTCACCGTGACGACGTATTCACCAGCATCGCCATAATCAGTTTGCCATGCCCCATCATCATCAAGGGGAGCAGAAAAATCAAAAGTGACCGTATCAAGATCATCATCTTTGGCGTCAATTTTTAAATCGACAAGCTCAGTCTCAGACACTTCAATGCGCTGAAGCTTTGATGTATCAATATCCTTGTTTTTCAGAGCTTCTTCGACGTCAGCAACAACATCTTCAACATCTGCGTCCTCAATTTCTTCAACAGTAATAGTATCGTCCGATTCAGCGTCGTCGGCATCAACAACTTCAACGACAACTGCACCCGTAGCATCATCAGTGTCGTTATCACCAAGCTGCGCTTCAATTTCCTGCAGCTCTTTCACAATATCAACTTCTTTGTCATCGCTACCAGTCATCGACGGCTGGACACACGCACTTACTAGTATCAAAAGAACAAACGCTAATATCCCTTTTTTCATGCTCAACCCCTCCATGAATAAACACCATTATTAAATGGCAGTTATGATTACGTACTGCGGGATAACAGCTGATATATAAGTATTATGTGGATGGAAAGGATACGTAGAAAAAAAAGAGTGGCCCCGCCGTGACTTTCAATCGCATCAAAGCGATTTTGAACACGGGACCTTACGATCGCTGAGCAGAGCATATCAGTCGTACGCTCCACCAGGCTAAGCTACGGGGCCTTGGTATGCTCAGAATTGCCGATGCTTTTAAAGGTTTTCTAATCCTTAAACACTTTCTTCCGTGTTTCATAGGAGCAAATAACTATAGTATAAGCAATAACGCTCGCCACAATTGAGCCAACAACAATCGCAAGCGTGTAGTTCGGGATAATAAGTGGAAACGCCGACAATGCAAGCGGTCGTATAATAGTGCTATCAAGGTATTCTGCTGGACCAAATTCAACAGCCATGTTTCGAGCGACTTTAAGCACACCGAATAAAGTTATGCCGTGATCTCGCACACGACGCATTTTCAAATCACGATACGCCATGAGGGGATAGTAAACCAATGAACCAGTCCATCCTGCGAGAAACCCAGGCACAACAAGCCTTCCTGGAAGAAAGTATCGAACACCATGAGCAACAAGAATCTCAACAGTTAAGGTGACAATCTCAGCAAAAAGATAACGCCGTGACCACTCCCTGATTTTGAGCATGGGGAGAGAAAACAAGTATGGCTTTAAATAATTTACAAAAACCGCCCTCGGGCAGACTCGAACTGCCGACCTCGCGGTCTCTATCATTGAGATAACAGCCGCGCGCTCTACCGGCTAAGCTACAAGGGCACAAACTCGCAGAAAAGCGGGACATTTATAAAGTTTTGTTACCCGATAAAGCTGATGACTGAGCAGCAGCTAACACTTATAGATATTCAGCAGCAAAAGAAAAAATTCGTTGTTGGTATTGTGCTCATAGTTCTCTCACTCCTGATCGGCAAGCTTGCGCTTGTGCCGCTTATTTTATTTCCGACCGATGAGCAATGGCGCAACAGTATGGTTGCAGTCTACATTTTTTCATGGGCAATACTCATCCCAGGCATTTATTTTGCAGGCATTGAAGGATACAAACTCGTCCATCACAAATACCGTGAATATCATCAGAAAACAATATCCCATATGAAACACCATGGCGGGCGGATGGCAGCAAAAACAAGAGTGTTAACATCGCAGGCACGCTCAAGGCTAGATTCAAAATTAGAAAATGCGCGCTCACAGTTAGAAAAAATGAGAATAAAGAAAAGAATATAAGTCTAAAATCAATTATACACCTATGTTCATACTTCAGGCATTGTATTATTTTCTCCCCGCATATGTCGCCAACATGGCTCCTGTTATCTTCAAAAATCCGTTGCCGCAGCCGATTGACTTCCACCGATCATGGCACAACAAAAGAATTTTCGGCGACAACAAAACATGGGGTGGATTAATAGCAGCAATCATCACAGGCTCTGCAGTGTTTATACTTCAACAGTCATTAAATAGTATTCAATTTTTCCAGAGCTTGGCAATAATCAAT
>DATDXM010000083.1:0-5716 GCA_035289325.1 Candidatus Nanoarchaeia archaeon | reverse complement strand
TCTGTAGCTCAGTCGCAGAGCGCCTGACTTGTAATCAGGAGCGCGTGAGTTCAAATCTCACCAGAGGCTTTTTTTTTTAAATATCTCTTTAGGAGGTGTCGGAACCGAAGGTTCTGACGTGGTAATCTCACCAGAGGCTTTTTTTTTCTTGAAAGAAAGGCTTTCCATTAATTTTATAATAACATCAGTTATTCCTTCCACGATGGGCTTCCTAAGCTGGTTCAAAAGAAGAGACAAAACAAAAGTCCTTGAAAGTCATACTATAAAAGTGATGCAGTTGTTAACTGAGGCAAAACAGCTTTCAAAAGCCATGGTAAAAACACTTGCGTATGGCAATCAACTGAATAATGATGTGCGTGCAGACTCTATTTTAAGAGAAAGAGCTCGCAGGATGACAAAAATATTGAAGGAAGCGAAGCTGCTTGCGCAGGAAACATTAAGCCTTTCAGATGTAAAAAAGCTTGATATGGGAACACTCAACAGTCAGATGAAAAGTCTGAGCGTGCAATCACGACCATTGGCAGAACTGGTTTCAAAGCAAGTCCGCCAGCAATCGAGAAGTATTCATCAAGCAGAGCGGTTTATTGTACAATCGCTGAGCAATGCAATTGAAAAATATCAAGAATTTGAAAACCTTGAGTTTTACCGAAAAAATCAATGGAAATCAAATCTCGAAAGTTATGCCCGCTCCATTATTGCTCTCTATGCGTATACGGGAGTCGTGCTGCAGAATGCGCGAGCAATGAAAATTGAAGAAACCGTGGCAGAGAGTGCGCAGCCCATTTCTGATCAAGCAATTATCCGCGCATGGGAATCTGCTGCATTAGACCTGAAGTGGCTTGTTCTCCGTAAGCATCCTGGAGTTGAAATCAAAGCTGCTGCACGAAATCACCTCAGAGAAATAGAAGCCTTTGCAGATAAAAGCAAGAATCAACAAATAAATAGAGAATCTCGGATAATTATAAGTAAGCTCACGAAATTCAATAACACTCTTAATGCGTATAGTAATTCAAACATGGAAATAATTGAGTCAGTGCTAGTCAGCGCTTCCCTACACAAAAGCCAAATTGGGCGCAAAGCCGCATAATCCTTAAATACCACTATATTTCACAGAATCTTATGCGCCTATTCATATTCATTTTCGCAATCCTCTTTTGCCTTCCTTTCGTCTACGCCCAAGACGCATCCATCGGCGCCTACATTCTCAACGTTGGCAAATACGAAGTCGCAACTGGCTCATACACAATTGACTTCTATCTTTCGATCAAATGTGAAAAGAAGTGCGACCCAACTATTGAATTCATGAACGGGCGTGCATTATCAACCGACAAGATCATTGACAAGCCCAATGACAAGTTTTACCGTATTCAAGCATCACTGCAGGAGCAAGTCAATCTTGAAAATTTTCCTTTTGACGAGCAAAAGTTAACAATTCTTATCGAAGACAAGGAAAAGCCCATCAACGAGCTTATTTTCATTCCAAATGACGATGAAGCTGGTCTCGATCCGTCGGTAAAATTTGTTGGCTGGCAGATAAAAGACTGGTCGCATGCCGCAGTCGAGCATGAGTACAGTATTTACGATGAAACCTATTCTCAATACCAATTCGCCATTACTATCGGCAGAAGCGCATTCAACGCTGTTCTCAAAACGCTGTTGCCTGTCTTCTTCATCGTCCTTATCACATTATTTTCATTCATCATCGACCCCGACAAGATAACAAATCGCCTCACGCTCGTCACTTCATCACTCGTTGCAGCTGTCATGTTTCACGTCAATATCGCAAACCAGCTGCCGCCGGTAAGTTACTTAACATTTGCAGACAAGTTTATGGTTTTAACTTATATTATCCTTTTATTCAGCCTTGCAACAAGCATTATATTATTAGAGCTCAGCGAGCGTCAGGACAAGCGTGTCACAAAAATTCACCGAATGACAGAATACAGCGGATTTATCATTGTGCCGGTGATGTATGTTTTGCTGTTCATCTTCGGTCTCTAAAATCCCCACTCAATTCCCGGTATCTCAACAGCATTAACCCTGTACGGTTTCACTGTCTGTGCTTTCCCAACCGTTTCAATCACAGAAACCCGTCCACCGACAGAAACAATAGGATCTTGAGCACCGTCACGGAAATTCGCATCAGAATATGCTTGGTCTGCACGTTGTGCGAGATCTAACACATTTGTTCTATTAGTAATGCCTTTTGCAATTTCATTCAGCACAAACGATCCAGCACATCCATACGCTTGTGCATTCTGATCATGCCTGCAGTCAGTGATGACATCAGTTCCCGACGCAGCCGTCACCGCAAATTCTCCCGCCTGGCATGTTGAGACGACATTCAATTCAAGCCCAGCATGAATCGGCTCCTGCATATCTTTTAATTCCGTGCTATACAGCGTTTCATTCCCATTATCAATCGCACATGTGCTATGCCCGCCTCTGTAGAGTCCATGAGAATAGACTGTGGTGACAACAACATCATTTGCATCAGCGCGTTCCGCAACTCGCTCAAATATGTTCTTCAGATTTTCTTTCGTGCATTCATGCGAATAGCTGTTGTCGTCAAACGCTCGTGCCACATCTGCACTGTCAGGATACAGTCGTGTATTAGGCCTTTCGGGCGCAAGCACATAAATCTCATCAAATCCTGCATCTTTCATGCACTTGTAATTGTGTACTAAATCTGCTTCATGAAAGCTTTCACCATTGCCTTGGAATCCAGCAACAATCACTCCAATTTTTCTCTGCCCTGTTCCTATGCTTACAATGCCATCAGCAATCTGCACTCCTTTGTTATATGCAGCAGCAAGCACATCTTTTCCGATCTGTGCAACATCAGTCTCAGTCAGATAGTGATGCCCTGCAGTAATGTCTGCGACCAACCCGCCGCCTAATGCATACGCACCGTTGCTTGTCACAATGTCTTCCAGTCGTCCTGCCGCCCGTCCAACTTCTTGCACGAATGTTCCTGCGGTATTCACATAGGTCTGTGGCTCTGCAAGCACCATCACTTTTTGTGGCAGCGTCGTAACATCAGAAAATCTCACACGATTGTATGCATCGCTCACTGTTGAAATCGTCACATAATCATTCAAGAAATTATTCACTCTGCTTCCAACGCCCGAAAGAGCTTGCCCAATGCCGCGTACAATTCCCCATCGTGACTCTTGCAGTTTTTCGCCTGTTTTATTTGCTGCCTGTGCGCCCCACATCGTCGCAATCACAGGTGCATATCCTAACAGCCCAAGCGATGCTTCTGCAATTTTCGGTGTAACATATTCTTTCCATCTATCTTTATTTCTAAAATAGCGCAATGTATTTTTCGCCCCATCGCTGACATGCCCTGCAAGATCCACGACTGCATCCGAGGTAAGCACATTCCGTGCAACAGACGCAACAGCTCCTGCAACTGCTTTTCCGGCAGCATAACCGATATACGCACCGCTTCCGAGCAATCCGCCATAGCGCAACAGTGTCGCTCCATGTCCTTTACCTAGAACTTTACCCTTTTTCAGATTACCAACATAATTGTCAAGTGAAACCCCATCATGCCAGAGCTTTTGTGCAGCAGCAACTCCTCGTTGAATATCGGGCACCGGATTTGCCGCCTCAATACCATCAATAACTGCTTCCAGTCCAGTTTTAGCCGTCGCTGCAATGCCATCTCCAACTTTTGACCAAAACGTGTGTTTTCGTGCCATCTGCTTATTTTTGTCGTCTATGCATATAAATGTTGGCTAGTGTTTATAGAGAAAATACTTATTTGCCCAGCAACAATATAGCGGTATCCAACTCATCAAGTTTATATCTGTGTCTAATCATATGAATACTATGGCAAAAACCATGATGATATCCAATGAGGCATATGAAAAATTGAAGAAAATAAAGCATAATAAAAGTTTCAGCGAAGTTATCATCAGTTTAGTAAGCCCTACGCCAAAAACAGGTGATGCTCTTCTTGAGTGTGTTGGGCTTATCAAAGACGATTAATGGATGCATAAAGAGCTAAAGCGAGGCTGGGATAAGTGGAATAAAAGATATGCATGGGCACCATTGCAATTGTGATTTTCTCACTTTTAACTGAAAACACTTTGAGCGAGTATCTGGGCTCAGGCGCGTTTAACACCACAAACCTTTTAAGCCCATCCAAAGTGTATATGACCATGAATCTGGTATTCCTCGGCGCTCCTGGTACGGGAAAAGGCACGATTGCAGCAAAAATAGCAGAAAAGCATAACTTCACTCATATTGCCCCGGGCAACATTTTCCGTGAAGAAGTGAAGAAAGCGACGCCATTAGGAAAAAAAGTAAAGTCATTGATAGAATCAGGCACACTCGTCCCCGACGACCTCACCAATCAGCTCATCAAGCAATACGTCAAAAAGAACAATGTCTTTGACGGCTATCCTCGCACACTTACCCAAGCTGACGCAGTCAAAAAGCTCATTAAAATTGATCATGTCATTTTGTTTGACATGTCAGAAGAGCAGATTATCAAGCGATTGAGCGGCCGCAGAACCTGTCCAAACTGCCAGGCTATCTATCACATGGTGACCTTGCCGCCAAAAAAGACAGGCATCTGTGACAAATGCGGCGCAACATTAGTGCAGCGCAAAGACGATGCGCCTGACGTCGTCAAGCACCGCTTTCGTGTCTATCAGGAGCAAACCGCCCCACTCATCGATCTGTACAAGAAACAGGAACTTCTCCATCGAATTACCGCAGATAAATCAGTTGATGATGTCTATGCTCAGGTGCATAAAATTGCACATCTGAAGGCGGTGAAGTAATGGCGTACATAATTAGTCACCTTTTTCTGATGACGATAATACGTTGCTTTCGTAAGCCTGTGTGCAATCTGCATGAAATGCTCCGAAAAGAAATCAAACGGCGCCAAATTGAAGGTCACACGCAGTGCGTGAGAAACACTACTAAAAAGTAACAATGGTAACAACATTTATATAGAAGTGCTATTTTTGAGATCATAACATGGACGCAAAATACAGATTCAAAACTGAAAAACCACTCATTGAGATTCCAATAAGTGTGCCAACAATAAGTTTTTTGACAGGCAACGATGGGAAACAAATTCTTGATGAATACAACGGCCGCGTTGATCAGGATTTTGGTGGCAGCAACACTCTCAAAGCTTTAGAATACAAAAATGGCGTTGTGCAAGGCTCAAATCCTTTCGCTGTAGCATTAATTGGTCAAATTGTCCGTGGTTCTGGTTTGCGGGCAGCAACACCTGCTGATATTGAAACATCTATCCGTACAGGCGATATTTTAGGCATTAAAGAAAAATGCTATATTGATACAGCGCTTGTTTTAAGAGATGATCAGAATCCAAACGTATACCTGGCAAGAGATCTTATAGCGCAACTCGATTGCAGACAACTCGAATATCCTGTTATGATTCCGCTAGCTGGTGTAGGCATTATCAGAAACGATGAATCACCGTACGGTCTTGCATTCACAGTACATGAAAATGCACAGGTTATTTCCGCGCCTGTATTGAATATGGGCGGCAGATTTAATTCAGAAGATATGGATAGATTAATAGGACTCCCGAATAGGGTAGGGGATAACGGAGCACGAAGATTATATGTTGTAATAAAATCGGGGCTTTCGCGGCTCGATGTCGGCGGCGATCTCAGCCTGAGCGCGGACAGCGACGATCTTGGCGGCTCGAGTCCCGTCGGTCGGGTAG
>DATDXM010000082.1:0-8533 GCA_035289325.1 Candidatus Nanoarchaeia archaeon | reverse complement strand
CAGAGACAAACTTCGCGGCGGCTTGATTAAAGCCTGCCATAAGCGGCCGATAACACCTGAGCAGATTGAGCTGATGATCGTTCGTGTAGAACAAAAAGCACGGCGAACAGGCAAATGGGAAATTAAAAGCGACATTATAGGTCGTCTTGTTATGAAAGAGCTGATGAAGATAGACAAAGTCGCATACTTACGTTTCGCAAGCGTCTGCAAAGCGTTTGATGATCCACAATTGTTTAAGAAAGAATTGGCAATGATGTACGATTAATAATAGGAGCAATAACACCGAGAGAACATGATAAAAAAAATACGAAAGCGGGATGGAAGAATAGTTGATTTTAATAGTAATAAGATTGAGCAAGTCATTACAAAAGCAGCGCAGGCTGTTGACCAGCAGGTAAATGCACCAGAACTCCGTGATGGCGTGATAAAAAATCTTGAGCGGATGTTCAAGAACGATATTCCATCGGTAGAAGACGTCCAGGACATGATTGAGCGCCTGCTGATTGAGCGCAGCCAGAGCCAAATTGCAAAAGCATTCATTCTCTATCGTAAAAAACGTCAAGAGCTTCGCGAAGCCAAGTCTGCATTAGGCGTTGCCGATGACATGAAGTTATCATTCCGCGCACTCCAAGTGCTTTCATCGCACAGGCTGCTCCAGCAAAAAGATGACAGCTCATTTGAAACACCACGAGAGATGTTTGTGCGCGTTGCTCGCGCGTTGAGCAAAGCAGATAAAAAATACGGTGACAGCCCGGATAAAGCTGAAGAAAAATTCACACAATTATTCTTCAATCTTGAATTGGTTCCAAGCACAAGTATCTTGCGCCACGCTGGCCGAGGACAGCATCATTTGTGTGAAGCATTTGTGCTGCCGCTCGAAGATGACATCGTCAGCTTGTTTGATACGCTGAAGCAGGCTGCACTGTTACACAAAAGCAGACAGCGTGGCTTCGGCTTAGGCATTTCATTCTCACCGCTGCGATCAAAAGGCAACAAAGTAGGACAGGGCGGCTTTGGCGAAACAGCAGCAGGCCCAGTTTCATTCCTGCAGATGTACGACCGCGCGCTGCATCAGATTAATCCTTATGGTGCGAATAACGCATTCTTAAGTGTCCACCATCCGGATATTATTGATTTTATCACCGCAAAAGAAAATGTCCAGCTGCACAATTTTGGCTTGTCCGTCGTGTTGACACGAGAGTTCATGCGTGCAGTAAAAGACGATGGGATGTACAAGCTGATTGATCCACATACAAAAACAGTGGTCACAAAACTCCGTGCACGCAGCGTGCTGGACATGATTGCAACAATTGCATGGCGCTCTGGCGATCCTGCGATTGTATTTCTCGATAACCTCAATGAAGCGCCTGCAAATCCATTTGATGAGATGTTCTTGCAGGCGACAACACCGACGGGAGAACAGCCATTATTCCCACATGAAGGATGTTTTACAGCAAGCATTAATCTTTCAAAGCACATAAAGAGTGAAAGCAAAGAGACAGGCATAAAAAATATCTCAATCGACTGGGAAAAACTGAAAACAACAGCTACATCCGCAGTCCATCTGCTCGACAACGCGATTGACAGTTCAACCTATCCAACAGCAGCGATGCGCCATGCAATTGAGTACACGCGCCGTATTGGGATAGGCATCATGGGCTGGGCAGACGTGCTGATTGCACTTGAAGTTCCATATAATAGTCCTGAAGCGCTTGCATTAGCTGAAAAGGTCATGCAGGTGATCAGCAGCGAAGCAAAAGCTGCAAGCTTGTCACTTGCAAAAAAGCGCGGCACGTTTGCAGGCTATCAAGAGAGCGTGTACGCAAAAGCGCGGGAAAAACTGCGCAATGCAAGCCGTACCACAATCATGCACAGTGGCGCAGCAAGCATGATCGCAGGATGCAGCCAAGGAATTGAGCCACATTTTGCCATAGGATATCTGAAACGCACACCGAGCTCAGAAACATTTGAGGTGCTGCCCGCATTTGAAGAAGTTGCGCAGCATGAAGGATTTTACAGTGCTGAACTGATGAAGAAGATAGCGCTTGCAGGATCAGTGCGCGGCATAAAAGAAGTGCCACAAAAATGGAAACGCTTGTTTACAACGGCGCAGGACTGCTCGATTCAAGACCATCTCGCTACACAAATTGCGTTTCAAAAGCACACCGACAACGGCGTCAGCAAAACGATTAACCTGCCGCCCACAACAACAATTCATGAGATAGAAGACATAGTCATGCGCGCACACGATGCAGGGTGCAGGAGCATCCACATGTACCGCGAAGGCAGCACACAGCAGCTGCTCTACGCGCATCGCAATAACAAAAAGAAAGTAAAAGGGGAGGTGTAGTATGTCAGGATTAAAGATTGAAAGGTATTTTACACGAGATGGCACAGACCCATTCACAACAGTCACGTACGAAAAGCGCACGTCAATTATTCGCAACCCTGACGGCAGCGTTGTCTTTGAGATGAAAGACATCGAAGTCCCGTCCACATGGTCACAGGTTGCAACGGACATTTTAGCACAGAAATATTTCCGCAAAGCGGGCGTTCCAACAAATGGCACACTGACAACAGGCCCAGAAACAAGCATCAAACAGGTTGCTCATCGCCTTGCAGGCTGCTGGCGTTTTTGGGGAGAAAAATACAATTATTTTGCGTCGGCGCACGACGCTCAAGTGTTTTATGACGAAGTTGCCTACATGCTCTTACACCAAATTGCTGCTCCTAACTCACCGCAGTGGTTTAATACAGGATTAGGCTGGGCATACGGCATAACAGGCCCAGCACAGGGGCATTACTATGTCGATCATGATACAGGACAGGTGAGGTTATCAGAAGATGCATACACAAGACCTCAGCCTCATGCATGCTTTATTCAGGAAATTAGCGACGATTTAGTGAACGAAGGCGGCATCTTTGACGTGCTCACAAGAGAAGCAAGAATTTTCAAATACGGATCAGGCACTGGCACAAACTTTTCAACACTGCGCGCAGCAGGCGAACGCCTTGCAGGCGGCGGTCGATCGAGCGGCTTGATGTCATTCCTGAAAATTTTTGATCGTGCAGCAGGCGCAATTAAGTCGGGCGGCACAACACGGCGTGCTGCAAAGATGGTCTGTCTCGATTTGGATCACCCAGAGATAGAAGAGTTCATCTGGTGGAAAGTGAAGGAAGAAGAAAAAGTTGCATCGCTGGTTACTGGCAGCCAGATTCTCAAGAATCACATTGATAAAATAGTTGCAGCTGCACAAAAAGATGGAAGCAGCAACAAGGAGCTGCGGCAAGCAATCCGAGAAGCAACACTGGCGCAAGTTCCGTTAAATTATATCGTGCGTGCAATGGATCTTGGAAAACAGAATCATTCGATAAATCTGGAAGTGTTCAACACTGAATATGAAGGCGAAGCATACATCACAGTGAGCGGCCAGAATAGCAATAATAGTGTGCGCATTCCCAACAGTTTTTTTGCTGCGCTTGAGAGCAATGGAATGTGGCAGCTGAAAGCACGAACAAACGGCAGAGTAATGAAAGAGATTCCTGCTCGAGAATTGTGGAACCAGATTGGGTACTGTGCATGGGCAAGTGCCGACCCAGGTGTTCAGTATGACACAGTTATTAATGAATGGCACACATGCCCCGAAGATGGACGAATTAATGCAAGTAACCCTTGCAGTGAGTACATGTTTTTGGACGACACAGCTTGCAATCTTGCGAGCATTAACCTCGGCCAGCTGTTTGATGATAAAAAAGGATCGCTTGATATCAACGGCTACATTCACGCAATTAGATTATGGACAACTATTCTTGAAATTTCCGTACTGATGGCGCAATTCCCAAGCAGAGAAGTCGCGCGAAAGAGCTACGAATTCAGGACACTTGGTTTGGGATATGCAAATCTTGGCAGCATGCTGATGCGCATGGGAATTCCATATGATAGCGAACAAGGGCGCACAATTGCAGGCGCGTTGACCGCAATCATGTGTGGTGAGTCATACGCAACAAGCGCAGAAATGGCAAGTTCATTAGGGGCATTTCCAGGGTACGAGAAAAACAAGAAGCATATGCTTCGTGTCATCCGCAATCATCGGCGAGCAGCATACAACACGATGGATTATGAAGAGCTGAGCGTAAAGCCCATTGCAATTAACCAACAGCTCTGCCCGTCAGTATTCCTTAGCGCAGCACAGTCAGCATGGGACAAAGCGCTCTCGATGGGCGAACAGTATGGATATAGAAATGCACAGGTGACAGTGATCGCACCAACAGGAACAATTGGGTTGCTGATGGATTGTGACACGACAGGCATTGAGCCGGATTATGCGCTCGTCAAGTTCAAAAAGCTTGCAGGCGGCGGCTATTTTAAGATTGTCAACCAGTCAGTGCCACGCGCGCTGAAAAAGCTTGGCTATACAGACACGCAAGTCAAATCAATCGTTGACCATTGCGTCGGTCATGGCACGCTCAAGGGCTGTTTATCAATAACGCATGAATCGCTCAGGGCAAAAGGATTTACTGACCTGCAGATAAATGCAGTTGAGAAACAGCTGCCGAGCGTATCAGAGCTGAAATATGCATTGTCACCATGGGTGCTCGGCATGGAGTTTTGCAAGAGCCTTGGCTTTACAGAAGAGCAGCTCAGCAATGCAAACTTCAACTTGTTGAAGGAGCTTCATTTCAGCGACACACAGATCAGCGCAGCAAATGAGTATGTCTGCGGCACGATGACAGTCGAAGGCGCCCCGCACTTGAAGCTGGAGCATTATCCCATCTTTGATTGTGCAAACAAATGCGGTTCAAAAGGAAAGCGATATATCAGCACGCACGGACATTTGAACATGCTTGCAGCTGCACAGCCGTTCATCAGCGGCGCAATCAGCAAGACGATTAACATGTCACGTGAGTCAACCGTGAGCGACATCAAAGAGGCGTATAAGTTTGCATGGCAGCACATGGTCAAGGCAGTTGCATTATATCGTGACGGCAGCAAATTATCACAGCCGCTCAACACGACATTAGATGAAAACCCAGAGCTCAAAGCAGCGCTTGACATGACTGATATGGATGACACGCCAGTGATTGAGCCAGCAGTAGAGCAGATGGCCGAGCCAGAACAGATTATCGCGATCGAATCAAATGGACATGCTGCTCACGCCGAGCCCGCAGACGTAAAAGCCGCAGGCTATATGGGCGGTGACGAAAAATGCAGTGGCTGCGGCAGCAAGATGGTGCGCCGCAACGGCGTCTGCACAGTCTGCGACGTCTGTGGCACAACAGGCGGATGTAGTTAAGATACTGTAAAGGTACAACACAATGTCAGAAATGAAAATCTACACCAAGATAGGCGACCTGGGAAAGACAACGTTCTTTGGCTGCGGTTTGGTGCAGAAAAATGATCCACGCATCGAAGCGTTTGGCGCATTGGACGAAGTCAACTCAGTCATTGGAGTGACATTATGTTTCATTGAAGATGAGAAGCTGCGCGCAACACTGAACAAGATACAACACGATCTTTTTCAGCTCGGCAGCGACATTGCAGGCATCTCATTGAAGCAGCCGGTGTTTCCGAAGATCACGGCAGAGCACGTCACGGAGCTTGAAAATATTATTGATGGCTACCATGAGAAGCTCGGCATACCAAAAAATTTCATTTTGCCTGGCGGCACAGTTTCAAGCTCGTTTCTCCATATGTGCAGGGCAACAATACGCCGTGCAGAACGAACAATTGTCGGCTTGCAGCAGCATGTGACTAACTTGAACCCTGAAGTCATCCGCTATATCAACAGATTGAGTGATTTGATGTTCATGCTCGCACGCCATGCAAACAATGAATTGGGCATCAAAGAGCAGCAGCCAATCTACAAGTATGTCAACGAGCACACGGAGAATAAAAGGAGTTAAGATAAAACTTACAAATCGCCAATAACCCAAGGCTCGTCTTCTTTTGGCGCTGCTGCATATCGAAATGCATGAGAAATATCTTGCGCACATCCGGCAGCTGATAAGCGAGATGCATGATAGCGAATGCCTTCTGTTCTAGCGCTATCGATAGCAGCAACCAACTTTGCAAAGGTCGCTCCATCTTGTTCTGGATTTAACTGCAATCCTTCAACAGCAGCAGAGCCTATAACATACATAAGCGAAAAGTCTCTCACATTAAAACCACGCTCACCCGTCCTCATCAGGCAAATGTGAAATTCACAAAATGCTGTTTCCGCTGCAGAGATTTCGCCTTGTGAAGCAGAAACACCTTGGCTTGCTCGCACCTGTGCTGCCCGTTCATATGAAGCAAATGCATGAACACTTTGTGACTCAAGCTCCAACAGATTCATGGAAAAAAGCAATCATGACGAGCTATATAAAACTTTTCCACCGCAATTTAAATACTATAAAAAGTTCCTCTGCACATGGCCGGCGGTCTTGTTCATATCAGTGCAGGAATTTTATCTGCAGTTATCGTGCATATGATCCACTTCAGGTGGGAATATAGTTACGCCATGTTCATCGGTAACTTGCTGCCTGATGCATTAAAATTTGGATTGACCGCATTAAAGCAGGAAACCCTTGAAATATTTCATGTTGATAAGTCAGATACATTTTATCGATTTTTGTCTGCAAACACATCTGATTGGAGCAATTGGTTTGCGCTTGGCTTTTTCATTCTCGCAATCACATTGTTCCTCTACCATTTCCATGTTATAAAGAAGAAGCGTATGGAAGAATATTCCGAACTATACGGCTTCCTTCTCGCAGGCATTGTGATTCATCTTGTCATGGACATTTTTGTGATTGAGAAAGGCATTTGGTGGTAATTATTCAAGAAAATCATTAATTGATTGCAAGACAAGTGAATGGAAGTCATCAGTGACACTACACAATTTCTTCTTAATAATTTTTTCATGGATTGTAAAAAGCCGATGTGGTTTTACCCAGCTTTTGAAAGGAAGCTTCCCAGTAGCAAAAGATTCAGATTTGAGTAAGATTGAATGATCTACAAGCTTATTGCTCGTCACAAGACAGCAAATACGATCGCACGTCGAATTTATTTTGTTGTTAGACAATATAAGAGCAGGGCGCAATTTTGCACCAGTTAAATCAGAATAAGGAAACGGCAACAGCACAATCTCTTTTTGTTCAAACACTATTCCACCGTTCGTCTGCTTCGTTATCCCATTCTTTCTTGAGCACTTCTTCAGAAGCGAGCATCGTGAGAATACTTTCCGAATCAGGATGTCTTTCAATCGACTCAAGTTCTTCGATCCTTCGCTTAATTGACTTGCGCACAAACTCACTCCATTTAATTTCAGAATGCTCCCGCATTTTTTTATATACGGTATCGTCAATTGAAAGTGTAATATTAGTCATTACAAGATTAAGTGAGCACACTTATTTAAAGGTTGTGGTAAGCAATAGCAGCTATTAAGAATGAACAAAAGCTTCTATTGGTAATAGAAAGGTTTCCAGAGTTATGTTCGTTAAAATGAACATAAGTTCGATAAAATAAACATATTGAATAGAAAACTATTTAAGTGAACAACACGTCAAAGCGCAAATGTTAGAAAAATATGCGTTATACAAAATAGTCTTGGCATTTCGCAACACGACGAAAGCAGAATCGGTGCGCTCGATCGCAAAGGCTGCACACGTTGGAACTGCAACAGCAAAGCAGTGGTGCGACTACCTTTTTGAAGGAGACATAATAAAAAGAGAGATTATTGGAAGGATGTACCAATATCAAATTAACAGCGAAAATATGCTTGCCCGACAGATAAAGATTGCATTATCTGTTTCAGAAGTTTTACCAGTAGTTGAAGAGTTAAAAACATATCCTGAAATAATGACAATTCTTTTGTACGGCTCAAGCGCAAGTGGAAAAGACACAGCCACAAGTGACATAGACCTGCTCATTATTACGGCGAAACCCATAAAAATTCGCTCGTTGCATACAGAAAGAAAGCTAAGCCGTGAGATATCAGTAAGCAGTTATACACATATGGAATGGAAGAAAAAAACTTTATCGAATCGTGCATTTTACGAGAGCATTATCTACGACAGCATTCCGCTCTATGGGGAGCGTCCGGTTGTATGAACCTCAACGATTGTTTTCAGCAGGGTCTTTTGAAAAAAGAGCAGCCAGATAAGCTCAAGGCACAGAAATCGATAGAGATAGCAGTACACAAGCTTTCGCTGGCAAAAAAGCTGCTCAATGTAAAAATATATGAGGAAACGGTGACAAGCAGTTACGCATGCATGTTTCATGCTGCACGGGCGTTGCTATTTCGTGATGGTATTCGCGAAAAAAGCCATTATGCGCTATTTCTCTACATCAAAGAGAAATACGATGGAAAGATTGAAAAGAGGTTCATCAATGAGCTGAATGCTCTTCGGCTCCAACGCCACGAAATAAGTTACGGGCTTGAAAAGCTATCTATCTCTCACGAAGAAGCAGCATCATTGATCGCTCTGTCGGAGGAATTTTTAACTGTTGCACAGCGATTGCTAAAAGCATGAGTTCTCGCACACTATTTGA
>DATDXM010000081.1:0-13073 GCA_035289325.1 Candidatus Nanoarchaeia archaeon | reverse complement strand
CATGCAATGGTTTATTCTCGCGCTCAGTGCCGCTGTCTTCACCGCAATATATTATATTCTTGTCAAGCGATACATAAAAAACACGAACGAATTCGTGCTGAGCAGCGGCACAATTTTTGTTGCAGCAATCATCCTCTTAAGCATTTCATTAGGCCGAGGAATTCCAACAATTGGAAAAGAGTTTTATCTTGCAGTGCTTGTCACAGGAACACTGAACGTGCTTGCAACAGCGCTTCAATACAAGGCGCTAAAAACAGCAGATTTGTCACTTGCAGCGCCGATGCTCTCATTCACGCCGGTTTTTCTCATACTCACATCATTTATAATTCTCGGAGAATTGCCTACATATATAGGAATTTTGGGCATAGTGTTCATTGTTTCAGGATCTTATGTGCTCGCGATGACACCAAAGCAAAAACCGCTCGACCCATTCAGAAAATTGTTTGCAAATACAGGAACAGCATCATATCTTTTAGTTGCATTCATTTACAGCATCACTGCAAATTTTGACAAAAAAGCAGTGATAGCATCGGACGTATACTTTGGCACAGCGTTATCATTTCTCATCATCAGTGGAGGGCTGTTCATATGTGGAGCAGGAAGAGATAAGATGATTGCTGAGTACTGGGAGAACAAGTGGAAGTTCATAATGTTGGGGGTAATACTTGCATGTTCCGCTATCGCAGCAAATACTGCACTTACACAACAAATTGTCCCATATGTCATAGCAATAAAACGCCTGAGTATACTTTTCGTTGTTCTCTATGGGATCATTTTATTAAAAGAGACTGACGGCAGACAACGCCTTCTCGGCGCATCAATCATGCTGATCGGCGTTCTAGCCATCTTGCTGTTGTAAGTGCTCAAAAAACAGCCGCGCCATTTTTTCATCTTCTTGTCGGAGAATATCAAAATTCCGCTGAGCAATCGCAATACTTTCTGCACAATCAGAGCTGCATGGAAAATGGCTTACCAAGCAGATATCCTGTTCGCGTAGCAGTAAGTTCGTCCACTGATTGGTCGGCTGATGCACAGGATTAATATTGCCAATTGCAAACTGTTCACAAAAATAACGCACACAACAATCGGGATAGCCAAGCGCCAACCCAGTCGAGCGATGATTGTGCCGCGTCTCAAACAAGCAAGTCCCCGCTGCTTTCAGTTCATCTTTGCTGATATAAACAAGAAGCATCCCTGAATCAGAGATTACTCCCCGGTTAGAAAAAAAATCGTTGTCTTCAATTTTTAGTTTATTCCGAGAAATTTCGATAAAGAGCCCATGTTGCCCGCAAAAATCTTTGACTTTCTGCAGTTCATGCTCATAGAATCCTTGCCGCACAACATCTTTGCAATCGTTCAGCAAACAAAGTATTTCCAGCACTTTCATCCGTGAGCCGAATGTTTGAACAAGTTCTTGAAAATTAATCATAGGCATGAGAATGCTTATCAATCACAACAATACCGATGGCTTTTTAGCTTGCCTTCCTTTTTTTCTTGTCTGTAAGATAAAAGTGATTCACAATCTTCTTCCGTCATCACTTCATCAGCACCGACCATATTCAGTTTAATGTCATGTATTTCTTTTTTAATTACTTTCAATTCTGCCAAGACTTCAGCCATACTTTCCATACAGGATATTAGGCAGGAGAAGTATATAAATAATTCGATTCAATTATACAATTGCTGCGGCAGCTGGGGCTGAAAATATACTAAAAGCACTTAATAATCGTACAATTATTAATGTGCTTTTGTATATGCACAAAAATCCCGAGGATTTTTGGCACGCCAGAATACAGCAGTATTCTGAGCGTACAAGAGCAATTAATTTTTACAAAAAATAATTGCTCTTAGTATATTCTAATCCGAGCTGAGTCTGCTCCGCAGGAACAGGTGAATAGCCGACGCCAGACACAGTATTCATATACGAGCTGACACGATTAGTTTGTTCACGGGATTTTCCATTATTATCATAGAGTGCATCAGGCAGCGCGCTCACCAGCGTACGCATCCATTCCTTGTCGCCATACATGTGCAATCCTTGTCCATAAACACCAGGCGTAAATACGCCTTGCAGCATACCGCTAAGCTTAGGTTCTCCCACCATTTCAGTAGGCGACACCCGATTAGCAGCGCTCATCACCATACTCGCAACATTCGTCTCAAATGACATGAGGCACCCCTGCTGTACCACAGACTAAATCCCAATAAAGCTGCAATGCATCCCGTCCTGCATCTATCATCCGCCACACAAACGCACTTGCAACATCATGCAGCCCATTTCGTGCGGGATTATCTAATACAATAACACCACGCAATCCAGCAATATTTTCTTTTTTTATCGCCTGCATCCATGCCCTGCTGAATGCAAATGCTTTCGCTTCTTCATCATGTGCACGCATCAATCGTTTCGTCATGACATGTCCGATCTCATGTCCTATCGTCAGCAGCAGCTGATCTTTTTGTGCTGCACGAACAACAACATCGCTCACCAAGCCAAGCTCTTTCCTGTTGATTGAAAAGCCAACAACACCATGATGTGAAATCTGCTTTGAAAATGCACTCCCAGAAAGCACCGCAATACGAATGTCTTCAGGAAATTTTTCTCCAACAGTCGCAAAAAATGCATCTTTCACATCTTCTTCAACTGCTGCAGCATCACCCACAAACGGCTGTGCTCGCCTGTTCGGCTTCAGAAACGCATCAGGCATGAACGCATATTCTGGTGTGATAGATGAAACATTCACCGACAGGTATGTTGGTTTGTGATACGAGCTTTGGTCAGCATCAGAGCCAGCGTACAAAGCAAGGTGCGGAAGTGATGATAAAACATGATAGCCCGTTTGAGGTGCATCTTGCGTGCTATAGAGGCGCTGCTCAAGCCCAGCGCTTACACCAGCGCTTACACTATAGCCAATACCCACATAGGTTGAACAGCTTTGATAGGACATTTTTATCACATTTGTGTGCGTACGTGAACTGACAATTTAAAAATAGTGGGACAAAAAAGTCATAGAATAGTACATTATAGAATATTACTTATAAGTAGTAAATAATGGAAACATTTAAAAATAGGACGAAATCTAGCTTGTTAATGACCAAAGTTTTTATTAGTAAGCTTTCACCTAATCAGTGTATGACTCCAGAACAGGAGCTCGCGTTTCAATCTAAAGAAATTGTACGCTGCGTGAAAGAGTTGCTAACTTATGTCGATATTAGGTTTATTCTTGATGGCGTAACTGAAGCAAATTATTCACAAGTAGCAGATTGTACTGCCAAGGGTATTCAGCATGGAATTGAAGATGTCTTAGGGGCAAATGGCATAGTCTATCGAGCAACACATGAGCAGCGGCAGGAAGTTTACTTTAGGCAGCACATACCATCGCATGTGGGAAGTGAGCTGGCGAAATTGGATATACCGAAAAACACATCAGTGATTAATGAATATGGTGATTTTGTACGACAAACCTATGCACTATGGGCTGAAAACCATTCGCGTGAAAGATGGGAGTTTTTTATGCTATCACCGGATGTACATGAGTGAGGATAAAGACAAATTCCCTCGCAGCGATTCCTTCAACTTTTTTAAAAATTCTTTGTATTCTGAGCTGCTTGAAAATACCTACTCGCTCATATTTCCTCAATTCCCGAAGAACAACATTGCTCCTGCCCAAAACTCTCTGAAATCTGATTCTGAGACTTCCTCTGAAAGGCTCTGAAATAGCTCTTCCCAGAGCATCAAAACTGCGCAACATGAGCTCAGGAAACTCAGAATGTGGAATAAGATAGTTAAACTCACCTTCATTTATGCGTGTTAACTCAATAGTTCTAACGATCAGTCTAATAACTTTCCTGCTACTCGGCTTTCCAGTCCAGTTTGCCGAGGCATCCACAACACATGTATTTGACCTATAATAGAAGACCTAATTATTTGATGCAATTTGTTAGGTCTTCTAGTATATACAAGAGGACAATAAATATTATTATTTATGTCCTCTAGTATATTTGCGAGTTGATGTCTCGCTACGTGCCTGTCTACAAAAAAAAACAATGATGCTTTCGGCATAACAATTACATCACATCTTTTCCTCGCTATTTTTGAGAACACAAAAACCATAAAAGTGGGATATGTCCACCAATTAAAAACTTTTATATTGATAACCTCTTCATCTTCCTCAGCAGCGTCTCATATCTCAACCCTATCGCACGCGCAGCACTCGACACCGTGCCATACTGCGACATCACTGCATGCAAATACTTTCGCTCAAATTCATGCTCGGCTTCTTTCCACGTCGTCTGCAGCGGCAGAAAATGAACGATATGCTCGCTCAGCTCAGGCACATGCTCATACATCTGTTCAAGTTTCGCCGGCTGAATAATCTGCTTGTACTGTTCAAGCACTTTTCTGATTGCGCCGTCAACCGCTTCCCGCTCAAAATAGCCTGCTTTATAGAGCTTTTCCCGCACTTTTTTCATGTCAATGCCCAAGTTCTTCAAATCCCGATGAATGCTTCTCCGATCCAATCCAACAATGTCCGCAACTTCCGACACATTGCCATAATGCGTCTTTAAGGTTCTCTCGAGAAATTCTCGTTTAAACGCCCGTTTAGCCTCTTTAAACGGCAGATCAGTCCGCACACCGAGCCCTATCACCCGCTCGCTGCCGATCTTCTCGGTGATGTCCCGTTCGACCTCACGAATCGTTACCCCAAGAAACTTCTGCATAGCCTCTTCTAACAGCGGCTCAATCTTGCCTTTCATCACGTGTTCGAGGCCTTTGCTGTCTGTTTTCTTATCCATAGCATGACTTAAATGTCTCAGTGTTTATAAATCAAGCGCCGCTATGAAATCAAGAGTCACGAAGATAAGTAACTCCTTAAAAGTACTCAACAAACCTTAATAACGCTCTAAAATTTAGCTGCCGAATGCAATTCCGCATTGAAAAAAGAGAAAACGAGAACATTCTAAAATATCCGACAGACGATGTGAAAGTTGCACAAGAATTCACCCGTAAAATAAAAGCAGAATTAGGTGACTTTCTTGTTGCAGTCATCCTGTTCGGCTCATCAGCGCGAGGCTCAGCAACCGACAGATCAGATATTGATGTTCTTCTGGTCGGCGACGACACAACATTCCAGATGACACGACCGCTAATAGAAGGCTATCGTATCATTGTAGAAAACACCGTTCAATCACTGTCAACACGGTTGCACATCACCAGCATGACATTTACCAGCTTCTGGGATTACGTAAAAGCAGCAGACCCTGTCGCGATAAACATTCTGCGTGATGGCGTTGCATTAATGGACAACGGCTTCTTTAACCCGCTGCAGGTCTTGTTAAAACAGGGCAAGATCCGCCCTTCAGAGGAGAGCATCTGGCGCTATTTTGGAAGATCACCACGAACACTGATCAACAGCAGATGGCATCTTCTTCAAGCAACGCTCGATTTATACTGGGCAGTCATCGACGCTGCGCACGCCGCGCTGATGAAAAAAGGTGAGATTCCTCCATCGCCAGAGCATGCAGCAGACCTGATGTATCAAAAGCTGATCAAGCCAAAATATCTGGAAAAAGAATACGCTGACACAATCAGAAAGTTCTACATGTTAAGCAAACAGATTACTCATCGGGAAATTAAAGAGATCAAAGGCCATGAATATGATGGGCATCTCGCCGAGGCAACAAAATTTGTCGAGCGGATGCGGCGATTTATTCAGGAAAGTGATAAGAAGGAGTAAGTGGTTTTGGCAAATGAAAGTCCCAAAGCAAACATGCCCTCTCTAAAACCAGCACTTGTCCGTATTATCCTTCAGCCACTGCTTTTTTTCCTTGTAGTTTGGCATCGCTTTTTCAACAAGCGCCCAGAATGCTGCCGAATGATTCTTTTCCTGAACGTGTGCAAGCTCATGAATACAGACATAATCAATGACATCGTCAGGCGCAAACAGCAGCCGCGTTGATAGATTGATATTATTAGAACGTGAACAGCTGCCCCAGTTTGACGTGTTGTATTTCAGAAATATCTTTCCGAGCGTAAAATTGAAGTGCTTTTCATTCAGCATCTTTACTTTATTCACAATAAAATCTTTCTTCTTCTTGCCCATAATCCTGCTTAGAAGCACTGAGATATGCCGCTGCTTCTTTTCTTCTGAGAACCTGTTTGACAATGAAAAAGATATAATGTTTTCAATTATTCGCACGGAACTGCTCTGCTTATCTGCGAACGAGAGCATGATCTTGTAATCTTCACCTGCAACAGAAAAAATATCACCATGAACATATATTCTCGATCTTTTATGAGGTTCAGCAGGCTTATTTATTCTTTCTTTTAGTATATCCATAGCCCATTTTTTCATTCGAAATGTTTCACGGAACATCTCTTCACGATCCATACCCTGTGGAAGCCGAATAACAACGCCTTTTTTTCCAAGTGATACACGAGAACTTGATCGTTGTTCAGTAATGATAGAAACAGTATACTCTTTTCCATTCACCTCAATTTTTTCAGTCCTCATATACTCATACTCCTCGCAGTTTCACCAGCGTCTTGTCTGCGATCACCACTTTAATTTCATCGTAAGAAACATCAGGAAGCGCCTGCTTTATTATTTTCAGCCGCGCCGTTGGAATGCGCATTATAACCTGAACAATCCGTTCAATTGTGTCTTGAGCAACGAACGCCCTCGCGCTGATATCGCCGGCTTCAACAAGCCGTGCAAAATGATTCCAGACAGTTGAAGAAGTAAGCTCACGCTTTTCAGAAATTTGTTCCATTGCATAGCCTTGATCAAAGAGCGCAAGCGTTTCCCGCTCAGATTCGCTTGAGATCACGCACTCTCCTCTTATGCAGAGGGGAATATCTATCTTCTCATTCAGCGCTTTCTTTCCAAGAAGGGTTAGGTGTATTTGGGGATACTGGTAATCACCCGTGCGAACAAAATATGATGAAAGAAACTCCATCTCCTCGAGCTGGGTGATAAAGCTCTTAATCACTGATACATCAAGCCATAAAAGCGCACCATATCCAGCACGCTTGTCTAATCCGCCGTCTTTAATGAGTTTTGATTGCGAGCCTTTTAAAAACGCAGCAAGTTTGTTTTTCCCTGTAGTAAGATGCTCCACTGCCATCAAAATAATCAACGCTGTTTGACTTTGCTCTTCCGATGCAAACTTCATGAAACGATTATCATATGCTTGTTTTTAAATTTTTTCTCACGGAAACAAACAGAAAGCATATAGAAAAACATATAGGATACGTAACTTTTGCCGCTTTATGACTTTCGCCCACTACAAAAAAACAATTCTCAGCCGAATAGACAAAAGCAACAAAGGCAGCATTGACAAGCCCATAGCAGGTTTAATCACAGCCATAAACAACAATCCAGCATACTGCACCACCTCATCATGTTCTGGCCGAACAGTCATCCTCAAAGAGCCGAAAAGTGGAAAAAAAAATGACGCACAATTCCTCTACTCAACACATGGCAGGATAACCGCAGCTCAGCTGAAAGCCATTAGGCAATTGCCAGATGAAACACTCTGGTTCCGTTTCGAGCCGCTCATTCTCCATGTTGCCTGTGACAGCCCAAGATCAGCACAGGCACTTCTAAACAGCGCACGCAGTGTGTGCAAGCACAGCGGCATCATCAGCCTTGGCAATCATCCCGTGCTCGAAATCCGCGGCTCTGAATTTATTGAAGTGCCAATCGCAGCAAACAAGAAATTGTTAGTGAATGAAAATTACCTGAGTATTTTATGCAAAGAAGCAAACAAAAAGTTAGAGATGACAAAAGAGAGAATACAGAAAATTGAATCCAAATTCAAACAAAAATAAAAGGTAAAAAAGAAAAAAGCAGCTTATTTAGCCGCAACTTTCACGATGATAAACACGATCAGTCCAAGCACGATCACATTGCCCAATACTAAAAGTACCAGGAATAATGGTGATTGGGTGAATGGTGTTTCAACGCTGTCGACAAAGTCATCGTCAACAACAACTGCTCCTGTAGGAGTGGTTGGCTGTGTGACAACTGGCTGAGTTATGACAGGTGGCTGAACAACAACTGTTGCGCCGTTGCTCGAGCCGCTTGTGCTTCGTGGGCCACAGTCTTCAACACGGATAGTTCCGCGTTCTTCATCTTCAAGCTCATCGCCATCTCTGAAGACACGAACATCGTAGTTGTATGTGCCTGCTGCCAGATCGTCATCCAACGAAACACTGAATTCCTTTCGTTCATCATCATTGCTTTCACCGAGCTCGTCCAGTTCGATACCGCTGAAGTCTTCATCGATACCAAGCGCTGAACCATCGACACTGATTGTGACATCGTCCTGATTGTCTGTGCCATGATTTCTGACACGGATGCTGATAGTTGCATCTCTGTTACACTGTAATGTCAGTGGATTTGGCTCAATGCTGCTGATACGAACATCGTCGCTTTCAAGATTGATTTCAAGCGTGACATCCATAGTGAATGTGTGTCGTACGCCCGTTGTTTCCAAGACACCAGATAATTCGATTGATATTTCATAGGTGCCATCTTCTGCATCATCTGGAATATCGAACGTAATGTCAACATCATCTTTGTCTTCGCCTGCATCGAGGTTGAATTCATCTGAATCCTCATCAATGTCATCGCCGAATTCATTATCGTTGATTTTGATGTTGATCTCGACATCTTCGAAGTCGCCAAGGTCATAATCTTTGTCAAACAGATTGTCAACTTTGAAGTTCATAACAACTTTGTCTTCCGGCTGCCCTTCTGCATCGATTTCTTCGCCGTCTTCAACATTGCTGTCATCTTCTTCGCCGATATCAACTTCAAGGTCAGTGATTTCAAGCATTGTCTTAACAACTGCATTGACATCAACAGGGGTTGTTGTCTGAGCGGTGTTAAACTTAATATCGAGTGTACCCAGCTTCGTTGTTCCTGAAGCGATAAGAGGCAAGCCAACATTTAATGTTACTGTCTTTGATGCACCTGTTGCCAGCGTGAATGAGCTGTCTGCCGCAGATAATGTGCCAGTAAAGTCTGTTTTTGCAGCTGTAAATGCAAGTGATACCTGTTCGCTGAATGCGCCAGTATTCTTGATTACAACTGATTTTGTTGTGTTAAAGGTTGCAACTTTCTGCTGAAGATTTGAGTAATCAACATCGACAGAAATTGAAGTTAAGCCGTCAACAACCACGTTGTGGGTTGTGGAGATAATAACTGTTACTGGAACACTTTTCAAAACAGTGCCGCTTCCATCTTTCAGTTGAAGATTGCCTGTGTAAGTTCCTGCAGTTACTGCTCCTTTTGCGATGGTAAATGCAACTTGGAACGTCTCAGCTGTGGTGACTGTCTTAGGTAATGTCGGTGAAGTGACGCTAACAGTAGGTGTAAACGTACCTACACCGCCAGTCAAAGTGAATACCGATACTGCTGCTGAAGCAATAGACTCACCAGCTGCAACATCTGAAGCAACGGTAAACGCTACTGATTTTGTGCCATCAGTATTAACATCTACGGCGACAGTGCCCAAGTCGAGCGTTGTCGGATTGGTTGTCAACGCAGCACTTACACTAGTGACTAACGCAAACAAAAATAACATACTAAACAATAATATCTTTTTCATAGTCATAACCCCCATCCCACCCCTTATTTGTGAGTACTCGTGGGTAACAGTATTTAAAGATTTCTATATGTTTGTAATCACCATAGGGTTACAACATACGTCGTTGAGTGGGACCTGATGCAAGAAACCAGCGAGTATAGTTCTCAAGCCCGCTTCTCCAGATTGGATCGAGCTCAGCACGATGAAGTGTGCGCCGTGGACCGAACGCAGGGTCTGGATCATGTACAATAACTGAATCTGCACCATGAGCAGCGAAAGCAAGCACATAGTGACCGATAAGCTCACCATTTCTCTGGAGTTGGAGAATATTAAGAAAAGCAAGCCATCCACGCTCAACAAAGGCATGCATCAGCTCAAAATTACGCTCAGGAATGATAACACCGCTCGGCCCTTCGCACGCAAACTCTTCATAAGAAAAGCCATACTCACTAAGCACACTTTTCAGCGCAGCTTTTGGGGTATACTGTTGTTCAGAAATGCCAAGCTTACCAATAAGAGTGTGCTGATCAACTGTAACTCCAGCTTCAGCAAGGAACATCTGAGTAACAGCTGCACCGCAAGAGTCATCAGTTATTTGAGGGAAGTAAGGAGGGTCCATAATTCATCGAATAAACAAAATGACATCATTGTCTGAATCAAAAACAGTTTCAGCACGAAACTGTTGAAGAATATCGCTGATAATTGCATCTTTTCGCGGCGACTTCTTCAGCACCGTGATAACAAACCGAGCGCCATCTTTTGCAACACGGCGCATCTCGCGCAACGCTGCGCTAAGCTCAAAATGATGAATTGCAGTGACACATAATATAATGTCAAACGATTTGTCAGCAAACGGCAGCTTTTCAGCAGATGCCTGAATAACCTGCGAGTTATATTTTACTGGGTCAACACCAACGACATTCGGAAAAAAATCAGTGCTCCAGCATGGACCACAACCTACATCAAGAATTCTCTCATTGCCTCGAAGAACAAGATTATCTCTAATTATTGCCAGCTTCTCAAGCTGCTCGTCGCGATGCAGCTCTTCATATCCTTGAGCGAGTGTTTCGTAGTACATAAAAAAGCGAGCCTGTGAGGATTTGAACCCCAGTTTACCGGTCCGAAGCCGGTCGTACTGTCCAAGCTATACTACAGGCCCACAAATCAAGCGAAAAGAAGTCGATTTATAAATTTTCTACTTCACCACAGCCTTCAGCGATGTAATAGCCACTTCAATCATCTTGTCTTCAGGCTTCTGTGTGGTAATGCGCTGCACGAGCAACCCAGGTGCAATAATTATTTTCATGATGATGCTGTCCCTAAATCGCCCGCCGAGCCGCAGCAGTTCATACGAAACACCAGCAATTACCGGCACAAGAATGACACGCCAAGCAAGCTTCTCATACCAAATGTCTGATGAAACAAACGTCAATATTATAATTGATAAGATCAATACAAGCATGATAAAACTCGTGCCACAACGAGGATGAATTGTGCTTTGCTTCCGAACATTGTCAACAGTTAAATCATTGCCAAATTCGTAGCAGGACACCGCCATATGTTCTGCACCGTGATACTGAAACATCCGTTTGACATCTTTCATAAATGAGATAGCATAGACATATGCCAAAAAAACCGAAACACGGATGACACCATCAACCACATTGAACCAGAATCCAGTAAGTCCGGTCAGCGTCGTTGCGACAAAAGGGACGCCAACAAAAAACAGCAGCGCAAAACCCACAGAAAGTGCAAGCGTGCCAAGAAGCTCGAGCATGCTGAGTTCGTCATCTTTTCCCAATGCTTGGTTTGCGCTCCAGACAAGCGATTGGATGCCAATAATCAAAATATAGATGAGTGTTGTCACGCCGCGAACAAAAGGTATGCGCAACAGTTTTGGCAGTGGTTGAAGAATACGTTTTTTGAGTTTTATTTTGCCGTTTTCAAGTCGGACAGCGATTGCAAGCTTCTGCCTGTTTTTCATCATCACACCTTCGATGACTGCCTGCCCGCCGATGTCTAAGCCACGCGACATGGAAAAAGGGACTTGAAAAGCGTTTATAAAAGTTATGTTCAAAGATGATTAGAAAGCATTTTTCCCATCAACCCACGATTCCTCATAATCACATAAATAACAATAATATACTGAATATCGAGAACAATAATTTCAATGGTGAGGAAGTAAAAAAGATTTGAAACAAACAATAATAACGGAGTGAGTGCAAAGCTGAAGAATAAAAGATAATACAATTTTTTATATGGTTGAACAGCAGTACATTTCCTTATAACGTTGACAAGTTTCAGTACCGAAAATATCAGCAGCACATCAGCAATGCTCCACAGCATGCCTTCAATTTTTGCCAATTCAAAAAATAATGCAGCAGATATCATTTCGCAGCCTTAAAATGATTGAGATGCTTATCTAAAAGTCGATATGAACGATAAACCCAATACGCAATGAAGCCTTCAACAATAACCCAGAACAGACCAAAAAGAAGACATAACAGATAAAATAAGTTTTGGTCGATTGTAAACATTCTAAAGCCCCAGCATCTTGTCGATTTCTTCACTGATTTTCTTCATGCGCTGAAACATGTGTTCTGCATCGCGATGCATTTCCTCGATAAGCATCTGTAAGTTTTCCATACGCAGCGAATAGCCGCCGCGCACTTGCTCAACCATGCCAGAATCGACAAGATGATGGATATGATGAACAACCGTTCCCCTGCTGAGTGTAAGCTGCTCAGCAATCTGATCAGAACTCAACGGCCTCCGCCGCGCTTCTTTCACCAGCGTAATAAAAACACGAAAGCAACTCTTATCTTTATCACGTTCACCAAACAATCCGAGCGAATTCCCAAGCCATTGCAGCTCATAATTAATATCGCGCCCTTTCGGCGCAGGAATCTCAACGAGAGTGATATGCCGTCGCATGACAAGTGAATGGATAAGCTCATATTTAAATATTGCGAGAAAAGTTTATATAGATGTTATGTTAAACATCAACATGGTCGACCTTAAGTCAACAAACAAGCAGAGGAACAGGTGAGTGATATCATGATTAGATACAGGTCAAAAAATAAGAAGTGGCGATTTGATGACAACCGATAACAAAACAGCAGATGCTAAAACAGATGCCAAAGGAGCCAGCGATCACGCTGAAGCAGGCAAGAAGCACACGATCCAAGAGCTGACTGAAACTCTCCAACGGTTGCAGGCAGACTTCGAGAACTACAAAAAGCGGGTTGACAAAGAAAAGCAGCAGGTTGCACAATCAGCAAAAGCAGCCGTGCTGCACCAGCTTCTTCCAATCATTGACGCATTTGATAATGCAGTAAAAAGCAAAAACAACGAGGAGCAGTTCAAAAAAGGCATAGAACTGATTAACACACAGCTGGCAAAAATAATGAACTCGCTCGGCATAAAGCATATCGAGTCACAGGGGAAAAAATTCAACCCAAACATGCATGAAGTGC
>DATDXM010000080.1:0-2618 GCA_035289325.1 Candidatus Nanoarchaeia archaeon | reverse complement strand
CGTGGCAACGAATTCATCGCTCGCCAGCGCCATGAGCTGCCGTTAGCCTACGCAGGCGGCGATTGTGTTGAAGAATCGATCTGTACAATCAACGACAAACCCAGCACGCCATTTGTCCGTGTCTTTGGGTTCTGGCTGCTGCTGCTCATAATCATCGCAGTTATTACAACGTATATTATTGCACGGCACTATCGGCAGCCGGTCGTTGTGTCTGTGAAGAAAGGAAGATTATGGCAACTCCATTTGAGAAAGCACATTAAAAAGTAGGCCTTCCTTAAACGCGGGCACGAGCACCTGCATGCCAACGGGAATGCCTTTCATTGTACCGATTGGAACAACACCAGCAGCAATACCAGCAAGATTTGCAGGGATAGTAAAAGCGTCTGTTGCGTAATCTTCCTCAGGCGTCATTTTCTGGTCAAGCTTATGCGGAAGCTCAGGCGTTGTCGGTGCGAGAATGATGTCAACCTGCCTGAATGCAGCATTGAAGTCGTCTGCAATTAACTGTTTTGTTGCAAGTGCTTTTCTGTAATATTGGCCGGCATGTTCAGCACGGCTTATTTCCTTGCCGCCAAGAATCCTTCGTAAAATTTCTTCGCCACATGAATCTTCGATTTTTTTACCATATCTTCGCCCATCAAATTTGCGCGTTGCTGAATAAAATTCTGTGTACACAATAGGATAATAAGTTTGAACGCCGAGATGTGTGTATTTGAGCGTCACTTTTTTTATCTTCGCATTTATTTTTTGCGCGATTGATTGTGCGGCTTTTTCGACAAGAATGTAGATCTCTTTGTTTGTGCACAACTTTTTGAGTTCGTCGCTTAATCCGATTGTTATTGATTTTGGAGATTGGAATTTTGTGTATTGCGGAACGGCCTTTTCGAATGTTGTTGGATCAGCATTTGACGGACCGGCAATAACTTCCATGAGCAAAGCAGCACCATAGACGTCAGGTGAAAAAGGGCCGATCTGGTCAAGCGACATTGAAAGATCAATCAAACCATACCGTGAAACGCGGCCGTAGCTTGGCTTGATGCCGATAATGCCGCAGGATGATGCAGGATTGCGTATTGAGCCGCCGGTGTCAGAACCCAAGGAGAGATCACATAGACCTGCTGCAACTGCGGCTGCACTGCCCGAGGACGAGCCGCCTGGATAGACGTCTTTTGCTTTTGGGTTTTTTGTCGGACCGAATGCAGAATTTGAGCCGAAACTGCCGCATGCGAATTCGTCGCAATTTGTTATGCCGATAATGATGCCGTCTTCGGCTTTGATTTTGGTGATGACATCGGCGTCGTATGTGCCTTGGTAATTTTCTAAGGTTTTTGATGCACAAGAGATAGGCATGCCAATAACATTGATGTTAGATTTGACGGCGATCGTTAAACCTGCTAGTTTGCCAGCATTTTTTGACTTGAGCTTTTTGTCGACTTCTTTGGCTTGCGCTAACGCTTCTTTTTCTGCTACGTATAAGAACGCGTTGAGGTCTTTTTCTTTTTTTATCTTTTGAATGCAATTCTTGACGTTCTGTTCGGCGGTGAGCTTGCCTGACTTGAGAAGGTTGAGCTTGTCTTGAGTGGACATGATACTTGCTTTTGCAGGTCTTAATTTAAAGTTGTTGTTTCATCGTTAAATTTATATAGTACTTTATACTACATTAGTGTAGTAGGTGATTGTGTGGTTTACTTTATTGATATCCAACCAACAGAGCATTACTTAGAGAATCATGCGCAGGTGAGACAATGAAATGCCCTCAGTGTTCATCGGAATTGAAAAAAGTTGCTGTTTCAGTGCATGGAGCGACACAAAAAGCTACAAGTTACCAATGCACCAACTGCGATTACTTTGAGTTTGAATCACAATCATCGCAGAAAGTTCTTGCTGAATTGCGAGAGACGCCGCTGAAAATGAAGCAAAGGATTGTGAAACTATCAGGGGAGCGATTGGGTATTTACCTCAATAACCATGTTGTGAACAGTCTCAATCTGAAAAAAGGAGAGGAGATATTTGTATCTGTTCCAGATAAAAAACATATTGTTTTGGAAGTTAAGAATTGAGAATAGTTAAATCCCCATTTAAAATTATTGGTCGTGTCGCCTCAATTTCAGATTTGTAATAGCTAATGTCTGGAATAGGATTTAACACTAATATTTTCTTTTTCCAGTAATGTGCGAAGCCTATTTCTATTAATGTGTTGCCGCCGATATAGTTTTTTATGCCGCGCTTGTCATAGTTCAGGACGAGAATTGCGTCGCAACGCTTGATTATGTCCAGATATTCACGAATTGCATCCTGTTCGAGCTTGTCCTTGTTGGAGAGCTGCTCGATTTGAGCTGCGGATTTTTTTGCATACCGCTGCGCACGCGGGGAAATAACAACAGAATGGCCTTGTTTTTCTAACTGATTTTTTACTTCGATCATCTTATCGGTGAAGACCATGCTGCCGCAGATGGCGATGTTCATTGTATGCGCCTTACCTTTCAATCTTCTTCAACCCACGCCACCATTCATTAGGGCCAAGCTGCTGCAATTCGCGTGCAAGCTTCTTTGCTGATTCGGTGACGAGCAGCTTTGTTGTGTTTGCTATCCAATCACTTGCATCGGTGTAGCCGATA
>DATDXM010000079.1:0-13386 GCA_035289325.1 Candidatus Nanoarchaeia archaeon | reverse complement strand
TGGTGTGAAGCATCGTGAAGGATTGATCAAAAACAGATATATCGGCAGAACATTTATCATGCCGACACAGCGAGAGCGTGAATTGTCGGTGCGCATGAAGCTCAATCCGATCATGTCATCGATTCAAAACAGGCGTGTTGCCGTGCTTGACGACAGCATTGTCCGTGGCACAACATCAAGAAAAATAGTGCAGTTGCTGCGAGATGCAGGCGCGAAAGAAGTCCATTATATTTCTACATGCCCGCCTATACGAAATCCCTGCCATTACGGGATTGATTTTCCAACAAAAGAAGAACTCATTGCATCTGAAAAAACAAACGAAGAGATCTGCAAAGAAATAGGCGCCGACTCAGTAACATATCAAACAATTGAGGACCTTAAAGAAGCCTGCAAAATTGATGCGCTCTGCATGGCATGTCTGGACGGCAAATATCCTTCGCCAATATCACAGAGCCAGATGGAAGTTCTCGCTGAGCAGCGGTTATGTGAGAGAAAAGAATAGGTGATATACACAACGTCAACAGCGCGGCGATATTGAAAAGTGGTGCACTGCCAAGGTACGTGTCGAGCACCGCAGTGGTGACTTGCTTTTTACTAAGCGAACTTTTCAATATCGCCAACAGCGCGAAAAGCTTAAATAAACACTTATTCTCAGATGGTTTAATGAGCAGTATTAGCATAACTCTGGAAGATTATAAAGAATATCAGGATTTAAAGAGAGAGGTTGTTACACTTCGGAACACTCACCTCTATTTACGTTTGTTGGATTGTATTGAAAATCTTAAAACAAAGAGCTTTACAAGAAAAGACCTCGGAATATAGACATCCAACCTCGTAATCTCTTTACAGTTTTCTCTTGTTTTTTCTCACTGGTTTTCATCTCAAATTCAAATATAATTATTCTGTTTGATGCTTTCTGATGATGAAAATAGAGGCGCAGTGGCGGATGCTTATTTTTCATTTCATAGAGCCAAATGTGGTTATCAATCAATTTTCCTGCGTCTTGCCCTTTCTCTTCAAGTTCATTAATCCATCTTTTAATGATGATTTTAATCTCACTTTGTTGAATTACTTTTTCTAATTTCGTTTTAACAGTTTCATCAAATACGACTTCAAATGGCATTTTATTGACATTCCTTAGCTGTTAATATGTGTTTTGGAATTATTTCTGGCGAGAAACATTACTTATTTGCTTCTGCAACTACATTCCTACAAATATCAGCAGCTAGTTCACCTTTTACTTTATTACAATTTAAGAATTTTAATTGGCATCTATCATAATATCTAGTATCCTTAATTTGTTCACAATATTCGTCAGTTATAGTCACATTCTCATTCCTGTGAATATCCAAAAGATATACCAAACAAAAATCCCTTAAATCTCCTTCTTGTTCATTACATATACTTATCGCAGTTTCTGTATGTAATCTATTATTACCCAAAAGAGCTGTAGATTTTATCATAAAATATAACTCAACCATTTTCTGGCCTTGCATCCCAACAATTAATAATATCACTGCAACCCAAAGTAATCTTTTGAAAATTCTTTCTAATTTATCTTCTGGAAATTCCTCTTCCAAAGTCGGTTTAATGTAATAATCTTTTCTTTTAAATATATATCCTGCAAATGAACCGTTCAATAAAACATAAGCAATGAACATTAAAAAATTAAAAAGATGAGGATCTTTTATGTATGCAGCAATATTAAATATAAAAACTGAAACAGTCCCAAATAAGAAAAAAATCCACGTAAATTTCCAAAACAATTCGCCTCTTTTTTTAAATCCAACGAGAACGACAACAGTACCAATCAACCCAATTATCGAAAGAAATATTGATAATGGACTTAATCCGGCTGATTTGTATATTAATTGAAATGGTCGTAATAATTCATTCTCAAACGGTGCCGATAAAACGAGCCAATGCACAAAAATAAGAGCAATAATCGTAAGATAACAGAAACCGCTAATGTTTTTAATTCCTTTCGGGATTTTTGATTTCTTCTTAAATAAACTCATTTGCTGTTTTAAACAGATCTATTTGTATTTAACTCTTTAAAAAAACGGAACAGCTATACTCGTCCCCCTACTCCCACTCCGTCGTCGCCGGCGGCTTGCTTGTGAGGTCGTAAAAGACAGCACTTATCCCAGATAACTTCGAAACCCCACAAACAATCTCTTTCAAACACATAACAGGAATTTCTCCAAATGCTGCTGGCCTGCCGGTCATGAAATCATTTGTCATGAACGGGCGCAGCACAACTGAATGTGTTCCGTGAGAAAATGCAACAGGAATTAAAATAACCGGCACTTGGCTGATATTCAACGCCTGCAGCTTTCGTTGAACAATTGCATCCGCTTCCCGCAGTAGCTTAATCACTTCATCAGTGAGCGTCGTCTTCTTCACCGAAACACCGCTCAACTGCTGGTCAAACAGATAGACCACTCTATTAACTTCATGCACAACTCGCGGAATTTCCTGTGCTGCTGCTCGTAATGCACTCCATTTTCCGACGCCTGAAATCGCTGCTACATACCCATAACTGCGGTGGTCGCCTTGCACGCCGACGCTGCGAATTGGCAGCACAGCTGACTGAAATCCATGCCGCGCTGCAATAGTCTTGACTTTTTTCTCTACGTCAACAGTATTCTCCGCCACTAAATCCGCACATATAATGCGAACCGCTAATCCTGGCCCGGGAAACGGCTGCCGTTCAGTTATTTCTTTGGGTAAGCCAAGCAGCCTGCCAACCTCACGCACTTCATCTTTATGCATATCTTTGTTTGGTTCGATAACAAAGCCTTTCTTCCGTCTCTGGCGAACAAGTTCAGAATCGTTATGATGAGTCTTAATTTTGTTCGCTGTCCCGCTAACGAGTGAGCTCGCACTTTCAATAAGATCGGGGCGCAACGTCCCTTGTGCGAGAAAAGTATCTTTTGGCAGCTTCAGTTTTCGTATCTCTCGGTCAACGATTTTTATAAACATATCCCCAATAATTTTGCGCTTTTTTTCAGGTTCAACAACACCGGCGAGCGCCAGAATAAATTCTCGTTGTGCATCAACTCTACGCACGTTCAATCCAATCCGCTCAAGTGCAGCGCATACACTGTTGCTTTCATTTTTCCTCATGAAACCATGATCGACATGAATCGCGTATATCTGCTCCTGCTTCAACGCTTTCCGCAGCAGCGCAGCCGTTACAGCCGAATCAACACCGCCGCTGACAAGCACAAGAACCTTCCTATCGCCAACACATGCACGAATCTCTGCAATGCTTTCATTCATGCGCTTGCTCAGCGTAAATGTGGGCTTAAGATTACAAATGGTATAAACAAAATTCGCAAGTATTTTTTTCCCGTGCGTCGTGAGATCAACTTCAGGATGAAATTGAACGCCATATAACTTTTTCTCCGCATGCTCAATTCCCGCAACCAAATCGTCCGACATCGCAATAACCCGAAAGCCCGGCGCAAGTTGAACAACACTGTCGCCATGGCTCATCAGCACTTGTTGCTCCCCATTTAGTCCATCAAAAAGCCTTGATTTTCGTATGTTAATGACAGTTTCTCCATATTCTTTCGTTGTCATCGATTGAACTTTCCCGCCGAGTGCATGATTCATCAGCTGCATGCCATAACAAATGCCTAACACTGGAATGTTGAGCTGAAACAGTTTTTTATCGAATTGAGGCGCATCTTTTTCATAGACGCTGCTTGGTCCTCCGGAAAGAATCAGTGCGTCATATTCTCTCAGTTTTTCTACATGAGTATCAGACGCAACGATGTCTGATTCTATCTTCAGCTCACGAATGCGCCGATCAATCACTTTTGTATATTGCGCGCCAAAATCAAGAATTGCAATAACCATAGGTTGAGGTTAAAAACTCTCACATATATACATTTCGCATCTCCAAAATGCTTATATACGAGCCAGCTGCCCAAAGCCCATGCACATCGCCACCTTCGCCAGCCATTCTGCACTCCAAATTCTGAAAGGCGCAAAAGACGAGGGATTTAAAACAATCCTGCTTTGCCCAAAAGATAGAATAAAAGTATACCAGTCTTTCAACGTTGCCGACAATATAATTGAAATGTCGTTGAGCGAACCATTCGACAAAGTCGAGCCACAGCTTATCGCAGAAAAGGCAATTCTCATTCCTCACGGCTCATTTGTGCAGCATCTTGGTGTAGACCGCTGCATGCAGCTTAAAGCGTTGTATTACGGCAACAAAAATGTGCTTGCATGGGAAACAGACCGAACATTGCAGCATCAATGGCTCAAGCATGCAGAGCTTCATATTCCAAAGACGTTTCAATCGCCAAAAGACATTGATCGCACGGTCATCGTAAAATTTCATGGGGCTGCCGGCGGCCATGGGTATTTTATCGCGAACAGTGAAGCAGAGTTCAACAAGAAGCTAGAGCAATCTTCACAAAAACATAAAAATTTCGTCATCCAAGAATATATTATCGGCGTCCCTGTCTACATCCATTATTTTTATTCCCAAGTAACAAACGAGCTCGAGATCATGGGCTTTGACCGGCGTTATGAAACAAACGTTGACGGTATCGGCAGAATCC
Organism: Candidatus Nanoarchaeia archaeon; assembly: GCA_035289325.1. Taxonomy (GTDB): domain Archaea; phylum Nanobdellota; class Nanobdellia; order Woesearchaeales; family JAGLXL01; genus DATDXM01. Next base: position 8,806 of record DATDXM010000079.1, on the reverse strand, counting down.
CTGCACAGGATCAGCTTTCACTCGCACAGGAGCCCTCATACGTCGTCGTTGGAAACATTCCTATTGTTATCCGAGAAAGTTTATTGCCTAAAGTGTTTGCAATGGGCGAGCGAGTCGTTGCAGCATCAAAAATAATTGACAGTCGTGGCTTATTCGGCCCATTTTGCATCGAAACGATACTTACTCCTGAGCAAAAATTTGTTGCGTTCGAAATATCCGCGCGCATCGTCGCTGGCACAAACGTTGCAGTCGACGGTTCGCCCTATACATCCGTAAAATACGGTATTCCCATGTCCACCGGCAGGCGCATCGCGCGTGACATCAGCCAGGCAATAAAAAATGGCGAGCTGCACAAGGTGATTGGCTGATGGATGTCTCATCTATTCTTTCAAAGTACGATTTATCAAAACTCACCATCGGCGTCTTAGGCGGCCATTCTGCGCTTGACGTCTGTCGTGGCGCAAAAAAGTACGGCTTTCAAACTCTTGTCGTCGCTCAGCGTGGCCGTGAAAAAACCTACCAAAAATATTACAAGTCCCGCGGGGAGCATAGCGAAAAAGGAATTGTTGATCATGTGATTGCGGTTGAAAAGTTCAGCGACATTATTCACGACAATATCCAGACGCAGCTGCGTGCAATGAACACCTTATTCGTCCACAGCAGATATTTCTGGGTGTACTGCAATTTTGCAGATATTGAACAAAAATTTCATGTTCCTATCATCGGCAATCGTGAGCTGCTGCGCGCAGAAGAGCGTTCTATTGATAAAAACCAATATTATATTCTACAAAAAGCAGGGATTCGATTTCCCAAAATATTTCAGCCATCAGCGATTGATAGGCTCGTGATTGTAAAAGTGAATGAAGCAGCACGAGGCTATGAGCGTGCATTTTTCTTTGCAGCCAGCGTAGCAGACTACGAAAAAAAAGCTAAAGAGCTTATTGCCAGTGGAACAGTGACCGCCGATGCACTGCAAAAAGCCACCATTGAAGAATACATCATCGGCGCGCACGTCAACTTTAACTATTTTTATTCCCCCTTAACAAGTGAAGTCGAACTCTTGGGCACAGACATGCGCCGCCAGACAAATATCGATGGTATACTGCGGCTGCCTGCCAACGAACAGCTAGAATTATTAAAAAAAATCCAGCCAAAATTTGTTGAAACAGGTCATGTAGCGGTGACGATAAAAGAAAGTTTGCTTGAAAAAGCATTCGAGATTGCCGAGCGTTTCGTCCAAGCTACCAAGCAGGAATTCTCACCAGGTATTATTGGTCCATTTGCGCTGCAGGGTGCTGTCGTCGCTGAAAACAGCAAAGAAGACATTGTCATATTTGACTGCAGTTTGCGCATCCCTGGCTCACCCGGCACGATGTTTACACCATACTCAGGATATCTTTATCGCGAGCAGATGAGTTATGGTGAACGGATTGCGAAAGAAATAAGTGATGCAGTGAAATTAAACAAATTAGGGCTGTTGTGTACGTGAATTAAATCCTCACCACCGTCTCCCCCCTCTCCGCCCCAACTGAAATAATCTTTACAGAAATGCCAAGCAGTTCTTCAATCTTCTGAACATATGCACGCGCCACCCGTGGCAGCTGCTCGTATGCCTTACAATGCCTAATATCATCTGTCCACGAATCCATCTCAATGTATCTCGGCTCGACAGTGGCCAACTCATCAGTCATTGGAAAATGCTCAATCTCCTTCCCTTTATATGTATACCCAACACAAATCTGTATTTTTCGCATTCCCGTCAGCACATCCAGTTTCGTCAGTGCAATCTCTGTGAACCCATTCACTCGAACCGCATACCGCAATTGCACAATATCGATCCATCCGCAGCGTCGTTTCCGTCCAGTCGTCGTCCCAAACTCGTTGCCCTTCTGTTGCAGAAAATCTCCAATCTCATTTTTTTGTTCTGTTGGAAACGGCCCTTCACCGACTCGCGTCGTATACGCTTTAACAATGCCAATCCGTCGAGCAATATCTGTAAATATTCCCGTGCCTGTATAAACCCCGCCAATTGTTGGGTTTGATGAAGTGACAAAAGGATATGTTCCATGGTCAATATCAAGCATCGTGCCCTGCGCGCCTTCAAACAACACTGATTTTTTCTGTTCGAGCGCTTGATGAATAAGTGTATGAACATCAGTGACATATTTTTTTAATTTTATATCCGACTTGACAAACACACCCATTGTCATCCCTTCGCGCGCAACTTTATCTGTATACGCAGGCCCAATGCCCCGTCCAGTCGTCCCAATCTTCTGCTGAACTGCAGCATCCTTTTCCTTATGCACGGCTGTTATGACATGGGCACGGTCGCTGATAAAGAATTTCGTCGGATTAAACAATCCTCCAAGCCCATCAATCTCTTGAAGCAACACCTCTGGATCAATCACACATCCATTGCCCAGCACGCACGTCTTTCCCTTGATCATTCCCGATGGTATCAAATGAAACTTGTATGTTTTATCACCAACAACAATGGTATGCCCGGCGTTATTCCCGCCCTGGTAGCGCACAATCATGTCATAATTATCTGCAAGCACATCGACGATTTTTCCTTTCCCTTCATCACCCCATTGTGCGCCAATCACTGCAGCATTAGCCAAATTTACTCCCCCAATATGTGCATACTTTCTCGGTCTTGCGTGCTGCAAGTCCAGTATATGTTAATGGACTCATCAAAATGTCTTTCTGCTGTTGTGTCATGCGATCAATATATGGCTTGACCTGCACATTTCGCGCTGCACAATCGAATACTGATTGCCGCTTCTGTTCAGCTTCACGAGTCAATTCAAGCACTGCATGATGTGCATCAGGATGACCAAGCTGTGCAAGAATAATATACAGTGGCTCTGCAGCAATCATCTGCATGTTCTGCTCAGCATTCCTTCTCAGCGCACTTTTATCGACGATAAGCTTCTCCATCTGGCGTTGCAGCCTATTCACACTCTCTGTCAGCCCGGCAAATATTTCTGGAATGAATCGCGATGAAGCAGAATTAGTCAAGTCACGTTGATGTTCTGATATCTGGTCCATATAAAGAGTAATCATGCGCGGCATCATCGTTTTCCAGAGCGCTTTTACATTTTCAAAATTAATGGGATTTCTTTTATGGGGCATGGTCGAGCTGCCAACTTGCTGCTGGTCAAACTGCTCTGCAACTTCATTAATTTCAGAGCGCTGCAAATGCCTCATATCATCGCTGAGATTTGCGATAACCCCATACGCCGAAATGGCTGCATGAACAAGGTCAAGCATGAATTCAGGCGCAACAATCTGCGTTGAATGCGTCCCTGGTTTCAATCCCAATAGTAACAGCACGCGCTCTTCAAATCGTTCAGGGTCATGCATGATCAGCGACGACGCATTATACGCGCCGACTGCACCAGACATCTTCCCACGAAGATTTTGCGCTGCCTGCTGCACACGCATGATCGACTCACCAAGTCGTGCAGCATATTCTGACATCGCAAAACCAAACGTGATAGGCACGGCATGCTGGCCATGGGTCCGCCCAATCTGCAGTGTTTCTTTTTCCCGCAATGCAATTGTAATGAGCGTTTTTTCAAGTTTTATCAAGTCATCCGTCAACACCTTCTCAGTAAATTCCTTGATTCGCAGTGCATCCGCTGTGCAGATAATATCATGTGATGTGCAGGTAAGATGAACAAAAGGCTTCGCTTTGTCCGATATTCTTTTCCGAATGCAGTTGACCAGCGCGCGAACATTGTGTTTGATGCGCGATTCTTCGTCGTAAACTTCCTGCGCAGTCACCTGTTCGCATGCAATGCGTATCTCTTCAGCTAATGTGGGTGCACATATCCCTTCTGCCGCCAACGCCTGTACAACAGCTGCTTCGATGCGTGCCAGATATCTTATTGCAGCCTGTTCAGATAAATAAGGATGCAGTTTTTCATAGATGTCTTTCTGGGCGTAATAGCGAAAGTCCAATGGTGAAATCGTGTCAAATCGGTCCATATCTCTTTAGATTTTTTCTTACCCGTTCAATCGGATTACCCGGAACAGCAATAAATCGTACACCAGTAATCAGTTCATATGCCTGTATGTAGCGTCGCGCAGTCTCAATTTTCACATCATCAGGAATCAGCGGAATCTCGCCATCTCCTCTGAAGCCGCGTTCCGCAAGCCACAGCCGTACATATTCTTTGTCAATCTTGCGCTGTTCTTTTCCCAGTGCAAACAGCTCTCCATAGGAATCCGCAAACCAAAATCGAGAGCTATCTGGTGTATGTATCTCATCAATTAATACAATCTCTCCTTTCTCATCAACACCAAATTCATATTTTGTGTCAACAAGAATAATTCCCTGTCGTGCACAAATCTCCTGTCCTCTCTGAAAGAGCGCAAAACTGATCCGTGCCATCTCATCAAATTGCTTCTCAGTGACTAAACCTCTTCTCAGTATTTCTGCCCGTGATACTGATTCATCATGTGCTCCTTTTTCTGCTTTTGTCGACGGCGTCAATATCGGCTGCTCAAATTTCTGGTCTTTCTTCATCTCTTCAGGTAATACATTTCCGCAAAAATTTCGTACCCCTTTCTCATAGTTGTACCAAGCACTTGTCGTCGTTGTTCCGGTGAGATATGCACGAACAACCATTTCAACAGGCAGCGCAGTACATTCATTTACTACCATCACATTTGCATCAGGCACATCAATCATGTGATTTCTACAAATCTCTGTAGTCTGCTCGAACCAGAACCGTGCCATTTGTGTGAGCACTTGTCCTTTAAATGGTATCGTGCAGAGAATGCGATCAAATGCCGAAAGCCTATCCGTCGCAATTATGATTCGCCGTCCATCCTTTGAATAATTGTCGCGCACTTTGCCTTCATACTTTTCTCCTAGGGAAGGGAAATCGGTCATCTCAAGTGTATGTGCAAGCTGTTCTGCCAACACTTTTTCAGACACTCCACTATGTAAACCAACCGTACCATTAGATGTAAATCGAACATCCCCCGCACCTTTTACAATAGTCCCAATAGCATACGCAGGAATCCCTAGTCTTTGTGCAACGTCAATAACCTGTGCCACCCGATCAGGCGATACGATCACAATAAATCCAATACTCATGTTAAAGACGCGAAACATCTCATCTTCAGCAACATTTCCAAGTCGTTGAATCAATCCAAATATCGGCAGCATATTCCATGATCCTGTTATTGCTGCATCACACTCCTCTGGTAAAATCCGTGGAATATTCTCAACCAAACCGCCGCCAGTGATATGTGCCATCCCTTTAATCTTTACTGCACTCTTCCATAATCCTTTGACAACAGGCAGATAACAGGTATGAATGCGCATCAACGCTTCCTGCAGCGTGCAGCCTATCTCATTCACATACTCGTGAAGTTTTATACCACTCTGTTCAAGAAGCACCTTCAGCGCAAGCGTATATCCATTGGTGTGCAGCCCATTTGAAGCAAGCCCGATAATCACATCCCCCTGCTGTATCTCTTTGCCGCTGACGATGTCATCTTTTTCAACAATGCCGACGATTGCACCAACGATGTCGTATTCTCCTTGCTTGTACATGTCTTTCATCTCGGCAATTTCACCTTTGACCAGCGCAGTCTGTGTCTGATGGCACGCAATCGACATCCCTTTGACAATCTGTTCTATAATCTCAGGCTCAACTTTGCCCGTGCCGATGTAATCCATGAAAAACAGCGGCGTTGCGCCCTGCACAAGAATATCATTGACGCAATGATTGACAAGATCTTGCCCAACAGTATCATGTTTTCCTGTCCAGAATGCGAGCTTTATTTTTGTTCCAACACCATCAGTGCTTGAAACCAGCACAGGCTTTTTGTAATACGGCAGCTCAACAAGTCCCCCAAAACTGCCCACTGTGCTTAATACCTGCGGTGTATACGTCGTCTTGACATGCTTTTTAAGTCGTTCAACTGCTTCATTTGCAGCATCAATGTCAACGCCTGCGTTTTTATAATCCATCGTGCACCTCGCTGTCCGCATCCAGCACTTTTTGCTTCATCTGGGCACGATATTTTTTTATCCGTTCAGTCTGTCCAAGGATGGCAGCCGCAGCAAGCGCAGCATTCTCTCCTCTATTTACTCCTAAAAACAGCCCATTTTGCATCATAGCCATCATCTTTTGTGCATCTGCTGCGCGTTGTGATTGTGCAATCGGCACAGTTAACACCAGTGCAGTATGTGACTGAGCTTCCCCTAGCGCCGAAAACAAAATATTCACCGAGCCATCATCAACATCCCCAATTCGATAAGTAGTTCCTAATTCCTTCAGCATGCTCACACAACTTTGCACTGCTTTCTGTGTTTCGTCACCGGTGATACAAACATCATTATACTTTTTCATCATTAATTGTGCCCCACGTGCTGCTTCTTCTGCCCTGTCAACGCCAACACTTATCACAGGAATGCCGGGCGGCATCTGAACGATTGATAATAATGAGTCGATTCCATCAAAATTGCTGTTGCACGGCACGCCAATAATGGGAACAGTTGTCCGCGCAGCGATAACACCTGGCAAATGCGCCGCAAGCCCGGCACCTGCAATAATCACATCATGCTTCCCTGCAGCAATAACCTTGTCAACCTCTTCAGGTGTCCGATGTGCAGAAAGGATACGAAGCTCTACATTGATTCTTTCTTTTCGCAGGCATTCAACAATCCTATTGTAGACCAGCGCATCAGAAGTGCTGCCAAACATCACAAGAACATGCTTCATTTTCATCAAAAGATGCCTCTTATTTTAAAGGTTTGTTGTGATTCAGTCTCTTATATGAAAATATCGGAATTGGCTGTTTTGTAATTAGTCGTTGCTATTTTGAGATTTTATCTTTAGCTTGTTTTTCTACAATTGAGAATAATTTATCTAATACTTCCTGTGGAATGTCGATGTTCATTTTTGTCTTAAGTTCTTCTAAGAAAAAACCTAGGTCAAAAACAGCCCTATCCTTTCCAAGTTCCATCTGTTTTTTTGCTTCATCGATAATAATGTCCCAATTAATCTTTGTCGAATTGATTATTCTTCGAGCATCGTCTTTATCTTTTATTCTGTCTGTAGCACATTTCATAAGTATTATATCATGCGGATTAGCGATTTTTAATACTAGATTATGTTCAAACTGATGAATTTGCTCTGCCCTTTGTCTCATATTCTCGGAAAAGATGAAATCTATTACTTCTACGACAAATAAATCAAAGCGTTCATCGTCTAGTTTCAACATCTCAGGAGTATTTCTCTTTGCGCCGTAAATTTTAATGGCATCCATTTCCAGGTAACCAAGTGATTTTACTGCTTCCTTGAAAACAGCGCGATCTTTTTCGTTCTCAAAGACAAGATCAATATCCAACGTCGCATCTTTAAAGCCTAAGAACATCATGGCTGTCCCACCAATGGCATAACTAGTTATTTTCCTCGTTAGTCTTCTGGAGACGTTTAATAATAATTTCTGCTGTTGTTCTATGGTAATCATTCGTATTCCTCCAAATCTTTCTTATTAAATGGGAGATAGATTCTCCAAATTTTTTCTATCTTCGTAAAATCTCTAGATCTTAATTCCGGAACGACATATCCAAATTTATAATCTTCTTTTTGGAGAGCATTATTTCTAAATGTAGTAGTCATTCTTCTCACTTTCATAATTTGGCGAGCGAGATCATACAATGCCCCAACCTGTCTTTCGACGTGGTTCTCTTTGGCAAGATTATATAATTCTACCCAATTACTAATTTTTTTGAATAAAGCCAACGAAGCCAAAATAGTCCTAAGACTTTTTGTTTTGATTGCGTAAATTAAAGTTTCTTCTAAACTTGGTTCTTTCCCATATATTCTATAAATTATTGGTGTTGAAATTTTAACAGGAGAATGCTGATTAATAATCTCATAATAACTTTTACCCCCAAGTTTGTTATCTAGCGAGATATTGTATACTCTTCGATTATTACTCTGTCTCTTGGTTTTAACATAGCCCTCTTTCCTAAGGCGGTGTATGTAATAAATCGCCATTCTTTTATCTACTTCAAGTATGTCCATTACCGATTCGATGGTTTGAATCCCAGCTAGCTTTTGCAGAATCTCTCTTTTTTCCATAGTTTAACCTAGATATAACTATTATATAAATGTTTCTATATTTTCGGCATTGCGTGGAAACTCACTCTTTTCTGATAAGAACGTAAACTTTTCTTCCTAAAAATTCTTTAGGTGCATCAATTTTAGCGCCAGTCCCATATTTATTGATGATTTTTTCATAGACAAAATCAATATCTTCAACGAGTTGAAATTTTTTATCTTGCATCATAATTTTCCGCATTCAAATAATATGTATTGATATGTATTTAAATATTTCGGTGATTCATCACCTAAATACATATAAATATGTATTAATTCTTGAGCATATGCCAAAACTTCCTAATACACAATTTCGAGCAATGGTTCCACTTCTCCGTGAGAAAGGATTTTACGAATCTGAAGAGTGGCGAGAAATTTCATGGCCTGAATACAATGATTCACAGATTGAAACTGCAGCAGAAACACTTGTGTTTATACGGGAAAAAGTTGATGAGGCAAATTATATGCCAACCGAAGGTAAGGTTGGTAAACCACTCACGAATCCAAAAATCTTGGCAAAAGCAGTGTTAGCCTGTGAAGCTCTTGGCTTTACAGAGAGAAATGGTCAAGGCTGGATGAAAATAATTGGTCCATTCTTTGGAATACACGAGAGCTTGGATGACAGAACCATTGGCGATGCTTATGATAAAGTAGAAGTCTTATTCATTCTCAAG
>DATDXM010000078.1:0-4343 GCA_035289325.1 Candidatus Nanoarchaeia archaeon | reverse complement strand
GCATGATTCATGTTCTTGCCTGGGCTTCTGCCGACTAAATCGATGTCTGCTGTGACACCTTCACTGCGAAACTTCTGCAGCGTGATGATACTCTGGTCGAGCGTGTTGATTGGGACAATATATACTTTGGTGACTGACTTTTGTGTCTGAGATTTCAGCGCAGCAGTTATCGGTTCTAACCCGAAGGAAATGCCGACTGCTGGGTATGGCTTCTCTGTTTTGAGGAACTTGCCAATCATGGTGTCCCAGCGGCCGCCTGCAGCGAGCGATGATGTTATTGTGCCTGACTTGAGATAGACTTCGTAAATTGTGCCTGTGTAATATGCCAGGCCGCGCGCAAGTGAAATGTCAAGCTCGACGTTGGTATTGAAGAGTTTCAAGAAGTGGAGCAATTCACGTATCTCCTTTATTCCTTGTTCGCCTTCACTGTCGTTGATTAAGGGCTCGAGCTTTTTTATGATGCTTTCATTCGAGCCTTTGATTGTGGTGAGCTTTAGAACTTCATTTATTTGTGTGTCATCAAAGCATTTTTCATTTAATTCTTTTTTTACTGCTGCTGCGCCAAATTTTTCGATCTTGTCCAACGAGAGAATTGCGCCGTCTTTGTTTTGCGTGATGCCAGCTGCGCTCATGATGCCGTTGAGCAGTTTTCGATTGTTGACTTTAATGACGACATCCATGTTTAATTGTGTGAATACGTCATGTGCGAGCTTCAGTAATTCTGCATCTGCGAGCATGCTCGACGCGCCGATAACATCACCATCACACTGCCAGAATTCGCGCATGCGCCCGGCTTTTATCGGGCCGTCGCGGAAAACTTTGCCAATTTCGTAGCGCTTGAACGGCATTTTAATGTTCGGGTTTTCACCAACGTAGCGTGCTAATGGAACTGTGAGGTCGTATCTGAGTCCGAGGTCTCGTTTTCCTTGGTCTGTCAATTTGTAAATTTCTTTAATGATTTCGTCGCCGCCTGCATATTTTGCGGTTAAGGTTTCCAAACGCTCAAGCGTTGCGGTTTCTAACGGCGCGAAGCCATAGCGCTCGAATAAGTGCTGAATCGTATGGACAATTTTGTTTCGGAGAATTTTCTCTTCCGGCGTGTAGTCAGATGTGCCTTTTGCGAGCATGTGAGAATGAAATGAGGATGGTATAAAAATGTTTTGTGCTAATATTTCGCCTTATTTCTTCCGCGCTTTCGTACCTGCTCTAATCTGTTGAGAACCAGCTGTGCATCTTTGTACTTCTTTTTGTACGCTGCGCAGATATCTTTCCAGACTTTGCTGTACACGGTGTGATGGCTTGCTTCAAGCGCTTCTTCAAAAACGTGCAAGTCAACAGCCTTGTCTTCTACTTTTAGAGAAATAAAACTTAGCCCGAAGTCGATCAGAAAAAGCTTTTTGTCCCATATCATGTTGCTTGTGGTTAAGTCGCCGTGAATGATGTCATTTGTGTGAAGCTGTGCGATGCATGTGCCGATATGGGATGCGATTTTTTCATTTTTTTCGAGCTGGTTGCGGACTAATTGCCCTGGCAGCCATTGCATCTCTATCTTCCCTGCGCCTTCGTCGACTTTTTTTATTTTCGGTGCAGGAAATTTTAATTGTTCCAGTTTTTTTAGAATTTTAGCCTCGTGGCGTGTTCTTGCTGTGCGGAGCTTTTTGTCAAGCAATGGGTGGCGGTATTTCTTTTCAAAGCGATGTTTTATGATAGAATCATCTGTTTTTGTTATGATTGCTTCTGCGCCTTGGGCGAGTTTCATATCTTGTACTTTAATAAGGAGAGTTTATAAATGTGTATTACTCATATCTATCTATGGAACGAGAGATTAAAGACGTGCTCATCTTGAAAAAGTTTTGCACAGATTTCTGCTCAGTCGTTGATCGCTATGCAGGGTACATTGTTGTTTCAGGATTTGTGGTTATAGCAAGTGGGAGAGCTCGTGGTACGGTGGATATCGATATGATTATAGAGCGAATAAGTAAAGAAAAATTTGTACAAATGCACAATGATCTGATTGCTCATGGTTTCGTTTGTATGCAGTCAGATGACACAGAAAGATTATATAACGATTATCTATCTCAAAATTCAGCGTTGCGATATACTTTTGATGATCTCCCTCTGCCAGAAATGGAGATGAAATTTGCGAAAGATGAGCTCGATACTTTTCAACTTGTGCATCGCCAAAAAATTCCTTTGACGGGCATTGATGTCTGGTTTAGTTCAATTGAAATGAATATTGCGTTTAAAGAAGAATATTTAAAATCTGAAAAAGATATAGAAGATGCAACATATTTGCGTAAAATATATCCTGTGAATGAGAGAGTTGTTGCTGAATATAAGAAAATGATTAAAACGGTGAAATATGCGCGATAAATCCCATGCTGATTTTGAAGAACGATGGGTGAAGTTTGTAAAAAGACATCCCACTGAATGGCAGAAGCATCATGCAGCTTTTATTAATGGACAATTTCAGATGGCATGGGATTTTATAGAGCGATTGTCGAAGCAGCCGGGCGGCAAAGAGAAAATCAGAGAGATTTATGGCATAACTAATATGAAGGCGTATCCGAAGCTGCTGGGCTAATCATGCCGCCTTTCTGTATGTCGACTGTGTTCTTGATGTGTAGGATTGCCGCGGCTTATATACTTTAGGCGAATAATTTTTATTACCATTATACTGCTTTACATGATGACCGCCGTCTTTTCCATTGTGGCTGTCGTGGCCATGTCCGTCACCGTGTCCGTTATGGCCATGTGCAACTTTCTTCTCTGGCTTTTTGAATTTGCCTAAGTCGCGCACTCTCTTTCCTTCAAGCTTGCAATGCGCCTTGTAGCGGTCATTTGCAACTTCTGCAAGCTTCATGTAGCGCTCTTTTGTTCCAGGATTTTTTGTTTTGTCTGCACGATGCATATACCATCTGAACATTGATTCTGCGACTCTGCTTTCGCTCCATGTTGGCCGAGCGAGATGTGTTGTTTCTTCTGTTAACACGTATTCCAGTGTTTCACTGCGAGGCAGATTGTGCTCGCCCATCAGCGTGTCAAGACCTTCGCTGAAGCCGCCGCCGTAGCCGTTGCTGATAATGTATCGCTTGTCAGGGTTAGTATTCATGTAAACCATTGCAGCAACAATTCTGCCGCCTTCTGGTTGGTATCGCGCAGAGCCTACACCACGCAAATGCTTCAACAGGTATTTTGTGTCTCTACCGAGGTAATGAACTAATCCGATGCCCTGCATCTTGAGAAATCTGCGATAAAGACGCGCGGTGTATGCTGCTTCTTGCTTGAATCTGCCGAGCTCGCCTGCGGTTTCTGCCCAGTTAACGTTGCCTTCTTGTGTGAGCAGTGCGTGCGCTTTCTTCGTGCGCCGCCAGTACGTGTCCAATCGGAGGATATTCTCTAGCATGTGTTTCCCTCCTCCGATTGCGCTTAGAAAAATCTATGTATAATCATTAGTTATGTGCTGGTGTATGGCCGTGAGCGTGCTTCTCGTGCTCTTTCTTTTGCTTTTCGACTTCTTCATTGGTTGTTGGGACTTTTTTGCTGGCGTAGTCAACAGTTAAGTACTTTTGTAATTCTTCACTCTGCTGAACCAGCTGAAGAGGGACACCTTGCTCTTTGTTTATGCGATTTAATTCCAAAAGATCGCCTAAGATCGCCCTGTTTTTCTTTATAGCAGTCTTATCAAACATCTCACTTGCCGCTCCACCCATATATCCTAAAACATCTTCGATGTCTTTTCCTTCAAGAGACAAGAAGTGCGAATGTGTAACACCTCTTAGCTCTGCTTTTACTAATTTGAGATGTTCCTCTCTATTTTTCTCATGAGCTTCAGCGGTATAGGGATCACCAGTCTGCTCACCCTCTTCGAATTTGCTATGTATTGAATCCGTTGTCACGCGAAAATACTTGTTCAGGACAACATTAATATCATCTTTGGTGGCCCCTTTCTTAAAACTGGCACCCAATCTTTTTGCTTCGCTTTTATAACCTTCAATTATCTCATCTTCCATCTTTTTCCTGATGTCGGCTTTTTCCAGTTTTGAATAATCAACTTCACCATCCTCATTACGTAAATATTTCTTTTCTGCTGTCTGGTAGACATCTGTGTGAATAGAACGAGTTGTATCCTCAATCCGCTTTGCTAGTTTCTTCTTCGCAAAGTATCGTACTGCTGCTTCAGGGAGTGTCTTTGGTCCATGATGTCCATGCTCCCCGTCGTGTCCGTGTCCGCCGCTCACAATTCGTTCAAGCGGCTCAAGTGTTGCTGTCATTTTAAAGCTTTTGTTATAACCCTTGAAGCACAAAAATCATGAGCAGTATTTAAACCTTTCTCTTTTAAT
>DATDXM010000077.1:0-2081 GCA_035289325.1 Candidatus Nanoarchaeia archaeon | reverse complement strand
CGATTGTGCATGTCTGGTTTGATGTTTCATATCCGAATCTTGCGGCAATCGCTAGGAAACAATGGTAGATGCAATAAAAGCCAGCGGACATCGACCAGTCTGAAAAACCGATCTCTTTGAACTTTGTAATGCCTATGAGGTTGTGTTCTGCTTTTGTGAGATGTTTCTTTGCTTCATCAGTGTTTGGATCTACTTTAAGCAGACCTCGGTGTTTTGGTTTCTTGCCGAGTTTTTTGCATTCCTCAATCTCTTTCTTTGCTTTGTTCAAACACCATTCTACTTGTTTCGAAGCTTGGGACATTAGGGTTCTCCTAGTATCTCGGTATATTTTTCTTGTCCATAAAGAATTACTGCGTTCTTTACAATATCAATAATCACTTTATCTTTCTTTTTGATGTTTTCTCTTAAGTCTTTTTGAGTTAATATTATAGCATGAAGTTTCTTTGGTAATATCTCCTCTTTTTTTTTAAGAATTTTCTGAATTTCTTTATCATCCTTTTCTATGACTACTATAATATCAATATCACGAGCATGTGCATAATCTTTTATTGCGGAGCCATATATAATCACGATATTACCTTTTAATTCTCTGAATTCTTCCTGCCATCGCTTGAAATGGTGAGCCTCATCAGCAAGCAGGAATGTAACCAGACTTTTGACGTAATCATCATTATTATTGACTTTGTAAATAATTGATTTTCCAATTCGTTTACTTGTGAGTATGTTCTCTTTCAAAAGACGCTTGCATATTTTCTGTGCTCCGACATGGCTGATGTTGAGAATTTTGCTTATCGTGCGAGCATTGTGATAGCTATTAAAGTCTTTGAATAATACGAGGATTGTTTTTCTTTCGTTTTGGGTTAATTCTACCATAGTAACTATGAGTTATTATATAGTAACTTTTGGTTATTTATAAAGGTTGTGGTGGAAATAAGAAAAATCCATTTTTTTAGTTTAATTGCTACCTTGTTGGGCTAAGCGAAGAAGTGAATAGATTTTCTCTTTTAATTCATCAATTGATATGATAATATTGGGGTATCTTTTTTTAAATTGATGTTCTGGCACTCGATCAGTTTTGCTCAAATAGAGCAGCACTGGCTTTCCCAATGCTTTAACTATCTCAAATAATCTCTCTTGTTGTGCAAGAGGGTATTCTTCCGTAGGATCAAACACATAAACGATAATATCGGCGCAATGTTTCATCGCGCAGTACGCTTGCTTTTCGATGTCATTCATTTTGTCCAGCCGTGCAAGCGTCCCAGGCGTATCAAGCAGCTGCATAGCGGTGCTGCCAACGCTGAAAAATCCGCTGTTGATGCTTGTAGTTGTAAACGCATACGCTGCGACTTCTGCATTTGATTGTGTAAGCTTGTTCAGCAGCGTTGTCTTTCCGACATTTGGAAAGCCAGCAATTGCTGCCGTCGGCATGTCCTGAATCATCGGAAAATCCCGCATGATTCTGCGAACTTGCTCAAGGTACGCAAGTGATTTTTGTGTTTTTTTTATTATTGCAGAAATTCTGCCATAGTATGCCCTGCGCAGCCGATCGACATTAGGTGCTTTTTCAAGCCGCTGCAGTGTATAGCTTTTTACTTTGTCCAGTCTCTCTATACATAATCGAACGCCGCTTAATGCTTGATTGTATTGTTCATCATCAATGGTGATGCTCATCAGCTCTTTATAGAATGGTGTGCTCGGCGCTGAAAAACTCTTGATAGCAGTTATAAGCTTCTGGCGTAATGTATCCGCAACCATGATGACGCGCTTCTGTTCTTTCCGATGCACCGCGTGGCCGGAATGCGGGCGTGCTTTTTGGGCAGCGTCTCTCGTTTTTCGAAATACGATGTCCAGCAGTGTCTGTGCATTTGGGACGGGTGGAATACTGTTGAATCTCATGTGCAATTAAATGAGAGGAGGGTATTTAAACATTCGCACAACACTGGCTTGTTTGCAAGTTCGAATAATTTAAGTGGGTTTCCCCACTTCGTGTATTTGGAAAAGGAACACGATGGGGTGGGGAGCGCCCACAATGGTAACGTATGTAGTAGACTTAAAAAAGCTTGTGAAAGTAACATTTCGTT
>DATDXM010000076.1:0-3962 GCA_035289325.1 Candidatus Nanoarchaeia archaeon | reverse complement strand
CGAGTGGGACCAAGTTCGATTAAGACCACATCCTTGGGAGTTTGTGCAGCATTTTGATAGTTAGGTTTTTAAGGAGTTTCTACTTTCTTTTTTTTAATGAAGACATGGCTGCCTCAAACTGATGTAGGTGTGAAATATTTTCTTATAGCGCTATTCTTGCTGGCAGGGGAGTTCTCTATAGGATTTCATGTTCAGATTGCTCCACAAGTGTGGGATGATTTTATGATCTTCTTCTTCATGCCATTCATACCGCTGTTATTATCACTTATACTCTGTCGCGAAATAATTCTGGAAGAATCCTTAAAGCATAGAATGATTGGAATCTGTTTATTGTTTCTGAACATTTTGTTGCTCGTTTGGGCGTGGAATGAAACAAGATACATAGCAAGGGAATTACTAAGACTTATACTAGAAGACCTAACAAATTATATCAAATAATTAGGTCTTCTATTATATTTTTAATTAAGTTCTTACAAAACCTATTTATACTAGTTATACAATAGTTATACTTATGATAAAAGCGCACGTTAAGCTTAAAGCATGGGGGAACTCAATCGGCGTAATCATACCTAAAGACACTTTAGTACATGAAAATCTTGAAGCCGAAGACGAAGTGATTATTACTGTAAAGAAAAAACATCCCACTGTTGAAGACGCTTTTGGTATGTTGAAGAACTTTAAGATTACCTCAAAAAAATCAACTGATGAGCTTCTTAAAGAAATTGATGATGAGCTTGATAGTAGGTTAGGATGAAATACTTCTTAGATACATACGCGCTCATTGAAATTGCGCAAGGCAATCCCTCATATAAAGAATATTCGCAAGCTGAAACTGTGACGCTTCGGGACAATGTTGCCGAGATGTATTACTTTTTTATACTTAAATCAAATAAACAGGCAGCAGATTTCTTTTTTAACATCTTTTCAAGAATCATCGTTGATTTTCCCACACCTCTTATCCCCAAATCAATGGAATTTAGAAAACACCATCGACCAACACAGAAGTTTTCTTATATCGATAGTTTTGGTTATACCTATGCTTCTGCGGAACAGATTATATTCATCACCGGCGACCGCGCATTCAAAGACCTGAAGAACATCAAGATATTAAGATAAAAAAAAATTACAACACCACAACTTCTTTTCTCAGCTCAAAATCGAAGCGCGCCATAAATTCTTTCGCAATCTTCTCATCTGAGAGCATCAGCTGTTCATAGACGTCCCTGCTGTAGCAGTGTGCGCAAATACCCATATCTTTGCTGCAAAAGAGGCAGTTAGTTTCACCTGGAACATATCCGCCATCAATAGTGCCTGCAAGTGCTGGCTTTACTTCGCTGAGCCATGCTCTCATCTGTCGTGCGAGACAGTCTGGACATATTGGATTTGTGATAACTTCCTCACAAACCACACAGCTATTTTCTGTTGCTCTCATGTTTGGCGCTCTATGGCGTCACCTCCATTGTATATTTTTAATAGTGATTATGCTTTGGGTTCAACACGCGTCGGTCATCACGCGAGCAAAAACACAGAATGTTGAACCCCTGTTTCAGTTCGCTTTCGCGATCTGATGGGTCCAACGGGACATAATGCATCCGCTATACCTAAAAAGCAAATTTGTTTTATTTGTCGGCTGCATGAGAAAAAGGATATTATTTTCTTTTATATATCTTGCGGTTTAATAAATTATAAAATATATAATAGACTATCTCATTATCCAGCATACTCAGCTTCAAACTTTCCTCTTAATCCTCAAGCTATTCCCCACCACGCTCACACTTGAAAACGCCATTGCTCCTGCTGCAATCATCGGGCTCAATAACCCAAACGCAGCCAACGGCAGCGCCGCGAGATTATAAAAAAATGCCCAGAACAAATTCTGTTTAATCGTCTTCAGCGTCAATCGTGCAAGCCCAAGCGCTTCAACAACTTTCAGCGGGCTTCCTTTAACGAGCACAATACTTCCAGATTCAATCGCAATGTCTGTTCCAGTCCCCATCGCAATGCCCACATCTGCCTGAACAAGCGCAGGTGCATCGTTGATGCCGTCGCCTACAAATGCAACACTTTTGCCTTGCTTTTGTAATTCTTCAACTTTCGCTGACTTATCCTGTGGTAAGACTTCTGCCATGACTGCTGTGATGCCTACCTGTGATGCAATTGCATGTGCTGTTTTCTTGTTATCGCCCGTGATCATCCATGTCTCAACACCAATCGCCCGCAATTTTTCAACAGCTTCTTTTGCATCGCTTTTGAGTGCATCAGCAATCGCAAGAATGCCAATAATCTGCTTATTCTTTGCAACTGCAATCACTGTTTTTGCCTGTGCTTCGAGCTCACCAACAGCTTCTTGAGCAGAAGAAATTGAAATGCCATGTTCTTTCATCATGCGCAGATTACCTATCCGAATAACTGCCGTCCCAAGCTTTGCTGACACTCCTTTTCCAGTAACAGCCTTAAATCCGGTCACTTTACGTAGTGTAATCCTCTTTGCATGTGCTTCCTGAACAACTGCTTGTGCTAATGGATGTTCAGATAATTTTTCAATGCTCGCCGCAATCTTCAGCACGTCGCTTTCTTTCCCTTTCAGTGCAATAATATCCGTCACTTTCGGCTTGCCTTCCGTCAGCGTTCCCGTTTTATCAAAAATAACCGTATCAATTTTCCGCGAGCGCTCAAGTGCCTCGCCATTTTTTATAAGGATGCCTTTCTTCGCGCCAATGCCCGTGCCAACCATGATGGCAGTAGGCGTCGCTAAGCCAAGTGCACAGGGGCATGCAATGACAAGAACAGCAACCGCAGGAACAAAACTTTGTTCGATGTCACCTGTAATAAAATACCAACTGCCCCCCGTAACGAGTGCAATCACAATAACGATCGGCACAAAAATGCCTGATACTTTGTCCGCAAGCCGCTGAATTGGCGCTTTTTTTGTCTGTGCTTCCTGAACTACTTTGACAATTTGCGCAAGCACTGTATCCTTTCCGACTTTTGTTGCCCTCATTTCAAAAGCGCCGCTGATATTGATAGTAGCGCCAAATACGTCGTCATTTTTTTTCTTTCCGACAGGCATGCTTTCGCCGGTGAGCATAGATTCATCAATGCTCGATTCGCCGTGAACAACTTTCCCATCCACGGGAATTTTCTCGCCTGGGCGCACAATGATAATGTCGCCGACAACAACCTGCTCGATTGGTATGTCAATCTCTTTTTTTCCGCGCACAACCCGTGCAGTCTTCGCGCCAAGTTCAAGCAATTTCTCAATCGCCTGCGATGCCTGTCCTCTGCTTCTTGCCTCAAAATAGCGCCCCAATAAAATAAGTGCAGTAATCACTGCACCTGTCTCAAAATAAAATTCCGTTTTTCCCTGCATCATCGCCCAGAAACTGAAAATCAATGCAGCCAGTGTCCCTATCGAAATAAGCGTATCCATGTTCGCTGAAAAATGTTTCGCAGTGATGAGCATCCCTTTATGGAACTCCCAACCCATCACGAGAATGACAAAAGTGCTGAGTATAGCTTGAATTATTATGCTCAGATCATATTGCGCTATCTTCACACCAAATTCTATTGAAAACATCGCAAGAATCAATGCAGGAATCGCAAAAATCAGCGCAACAACAGCTTTTATCTTCGCTTCTTTTTGCTCCTGAAGGCTGTCAGCAGAGGCGCTATGGCTCATGTGGTCCATGCCCTGTACCGTGTCCATCTCTTGGACTTTATAACCTGTCTTTACAACCGCCTGATGCAAGTCGTGCTCTGAAACTTTGTTTTCATCATATTCAACCGACGCAGTCCGCATCGCGTAATTTACATTCGCAGTCTTAACACCATCCAGCTTTTGCAGGCTTCGCTCATTGCGCACTGCGCACGACGCACAATGCATGCCTTTGATGTGAAAAGTTGTCTGTTTCATTATGTCGCGTGTTTTATGATGTCCATATTGCAGCTCTTGTGTTTTTTAC
>DATDXM010000075.1:0-7530 GCA_035289325.1 Candidatus Nanoarchaeia archaeon | reverse complement strand
TTTGATGAAAAATGCTGCGCAGATGCTTAATGCTGCAGGAATCAATAGGAAATGGCTGGTGCTTGCGGTAATGCCTGCGACATAGAAAGCGATGGAAAACACGGGGAGAACTATTGTCAAGGTTTCAAACCATTTTTGCTTGAGTGCGATAATGAAACCAGCGATACCGAGAATAATAAGCAGCCAATCAAGTCCAAATGATTCTTTGAAGTTAACCCAAAAAACATTTTTTACCGTTGACAGCGCCCACGGCGCATTTTCAAGGCCAGTATGGACGCTTTTGCCGATGCCCAGGATATTTGAGAAGTAATAATCTGTTATCCCGACATAGCTGTAGGTCATGTAGTTGTAGATGAAGATGGGGGTGAGGATGATAGCTGCAAGAGCGATTGCTATGACGGTGCGCTTTATTGCTGTTTTGTTGATAGTGAAATTGTTTGCTTTTTTGTCACGGACTGCTTTAATTATGAGAATAATGATGTATGCGGGGATAACGAGCGCAACGATATTTTTGATGAGGATGCCGAGTGCGAGTGAAGTTGATGCAAAGTACAGATTCCAAGAGTCATCAAGCGATCGCATGAAAAAGTAGATGCTCAGCAGCGTGAAGAAAAATGCTGCCATGTCCATCTCGACATTATTGATGAGTGCATACCCAGAGAACGTAAAGAGAGCAGATGCGGCAAAAGATGCAGTCGTGTCCTTTGTGAGATGCAGACTGATAAGGTAGATGAGAATGACTGCTGCTGCGCCAAATAAGATGCTGGGGAGGCGAATTGAAATTGGTGTGATGCCGCCGAAAAATATGTAGCTGAGGTCATTGAGGTAGAATGCCAACGGCGATTGCTCGACCGTGCCGAGGCGGCCTGCGGACATGATGTGTAATGGCAAAATGGAATAAATCATTTCATCGGTTGATACGTTCACATAGCTTGCGGCGATGATGCGAAGAATAAGTGCGACGATGATAAGAGCAATAAGATAGAGACCAGTCTTGGTGAGCTTCATTGGTTGTTAGGGGAGATAATTTCTATTTAAAGATATGCACATAACATTTAAGAGGAGTTTAGCATTTATTCGACCTATGCACAAAGTTTCCCGTGTTGAAATTATCGACCTCGCGAAAGGATGGATAGCGATCAGCATCGCATTTGCACTTGTTCTTCAAGGTCCAAGCTTTTCTGCTGCATTTTTTACTGCGATTGTTGCCGCGGCTTTTACTGTCGGCATTGGATTTATTTTTCATGAGCTGGCACACAAGATTGTTGCACAGCGATATGGATGCTGGGCGGAATTTCGAGCAGACGACAAGATGCTGCTGCTGGCAATTGGGCTTGCTGCACTTGGGTTTATTTTTGCTGCGCCAGGCGCAGTTGTGATCTCTGGTGAGGTAACGCGCAAAGAAAATGGACTAATTGCAGTCGTCGGAAGCTGGGTTAATATTGCGCTTGCGATAGTGTTTTTTTTGCTTGGATTTGTGATGCCGCTGCAGATATTCAGCTATGGCCACCAGATCAATGCATGGCTTGCGCTGTTTAACATGATACCATTGTGGATACTTGATGGAAAGAAAGTTTTTGTCTGGAACAAAGCGGTTTGGGCGATTACCGTAGCTGTGGGATTTGGGATGCTGTGGCTATAAGTTATAATAGAAGACCTAATTATTTGATATAATTTGTTAGGTCTTCTAGTATACATTCACACTGGCACAATTTTTATTCCATCCTTTTCTTTTTTCAGCAGCCCTTGCTTTCCTGAGACAATATGAAATTCTTCTGCGATATCGCGCGGTATTCTGACTGCAATGCTGTTCCCCCATTGGGCAAATGTTACATCTTTTGCTTTTCTCAAGCTTCGGTATTTTGAGGCTAATGATTTAAGCTGCGCCATGTCCAACAGTTCCTCACCGCAGGAAGTGCATTTAAGCGCCTCAAATTCCACTCCATCTTGTTCAATAATATCTTTCACTTTTTCCATTGTTCCTTTGCAGATAGGGCATTTCATGTTAGTTACCTCGCTCGATGGTTTTGATTATGATAGCATGGCCAAAATCTTCACCTATACAAATGATTGAGCCATTTTTGGATTTGCCTATTATCTTTAGACCATGCTTTGCAAAACGCTCGATTTTTCCTGTTTTTAGCGTCGTATAAACGTGATCTGGGTATGCGATCTCTCTTGCTCGCGCCTGCTTGATTGCGTGAGAAGTTACAAACACAGGCTTGCCGTGAATGTAGACTCCTTCCATAAAGTATATCTATGTAGATACAAGTATATTAATTTTGTGATTCTCAACAATAGGCAACCTTTTAATACCCCCACCTTTTGTTTTGTATTATGACTCCACCGCGCTGCATGTCAACACAGCATCCAGACAATGTCACGCTGCCATTCTTTGCACAAAATTCAGTGCTGTCAGGCGATGATGAAGTTCAAGAAGCGTTTTATGTTTTCTCACATCTCGGCATCAAAGAACAGATGTGGGATTCTGAAGGGAAAGAAGTCGACAACCATGTTGTCAAAAAGCTGCTGACGAAATATGAGACGTTTTTCCAGCAGAAACAGCTCGGCAAGGATTTTAGGTTAACTCTCCGCATTCCAAACCCTGCAGTCGAGAAGAATGAAGCAAAGATTGTTTCTGAAACACTTGAAAGTATTCCACGCTCGTTTGATACGGCGAAAAGTTTTGGTGCAAGTGTTGCGCCCATCTTTGAAGTGATATTGCCGATGACGCGCGATGCACGAGAGATTGAGCGCGTGCATGACTATTATAAGACATATGTCACCGGGAAACAGCACCAGAATGTCCATGATGTGAAGATTAAAGATTGGATTGGTGAATTTAAGCCAGATGCAATTAGTGTTATTCCGTTGGTTGAGGACAAGCAAAGCCTGCTGGGCATCAAAAACATTGTTGGGCCATATATTAAAAACAAGAAACTTGAGCAACAGCGTGTTTTTCTTGCCCGAAGCGATCCAGCGCTGAATTATGGCATGGTAAGCGCGGTGCTGTTAAGCAAATATGCACTTGCTGAACTTGAAGAATTACAGCGCCAGAGCTCGGTTGAAATCTATCCCATTATCGGCGTGGGCAGCGTGCCATTTCGAGGAAATTTCAGCCCAGACAATATCAATTGCCTGCAAGGCTATCCCAGTGTGCAAACATTTACGGTGCAAAGCGCATTCAAGTTTGACCATCCTGTAGAGAAAGTGCGTGACGCAGTTGACAAAATTAATGACACGAAACGTGGAGCGTCAGTTGCAGTTGACAAGAAAAAAGTGCTGGATATTGTTGATAGGTATTCTGACGCATATATTTCTGAGCTGCGAGAAGTTATTCCTGTGCTTTCAACAATTTCAAAGCATATTCCAAAAAGACGAGCGCGGAAATTACATATTGGGCTGTTTGGGTATTCTCGCGGCGTGGGCGAGTTTCAGCTGCCGCGCGCGATAACATTCTGCGCATCATTGTATTCTGCAGGCATTCCACCAGAGTTGCTTGGCTTGTCTGCGCTGACAGAAAAGGACATGAGCTTTTTAGATTCAGGATTGTATAAGAACATGCAGGGCGACATGAAGGCTGCGCTGCAATATACAAACATGGAAGCAGTAAAGAAATTTGCGCCGTCGCTTGAGAAGAATGTACGTGGATTGTTACAGAAGTTTGATGTGTCCATTAATAAAGAGCACGAGAAGATTACAACCAGCGTTGTTGATGCGCTGGCGAAAGAACAGCATGCTGAACTGCATGATAATATTCTGCGCGCTGCTTCAGTGAGAAAATTTTTGGGGTAATTTTAAATAGATCGTTCTTCGATTAAACTTATGGGTTTGGCTCAAGATTTTTATACACTTGTAACACGGGGGATGCGGCATTCGCTGCGTGCAGATGTTATTGCTGAGCTGCCGCATTTTTTGCATGATTTAGCTGTTGGACCGCAGCGGCGCTATGGGCATCAGTCTACGACGGTCGATGAATTGCAGAAATTGCGCGTGATAATGGCGAGCTGTGGTTTCCCGACCATATGGCGAGCGTTCCTGTGCCAACGATCGGGTTTCGTTATCCTACACGGAAAGAATTATTTTGGAAAGAACAATTGCTCGATAGACATCACCCGCCGGTTGAAACGGATAATATGCAGAATACGCTCTGGATGTTTCCTAGCAATCTGCTCATGCGAAGGCTGGCTGATAAATATGAATGTACACATTTGGGCAATTCAGACACCCATTTTAGCATCCCTGAGATTGGCGGATCGCGCACAGTAGTTAGAAGCATCGATGCACGATCAGAGCGTGCGTTTTATGATTCACTGAGCGTAGCGTTGTCACCCGAAAATCGGCATGATGTACACGTCGAGCATGGGTACACGAGCATTGTGAGTTTTTTACGCAATCAAGTTGGTGGTAGATTGTAGTGGTTGCATTCTAGACCGAAAAGTGTCAAAAACTACCACGCTGGTAGTTTTTGAGCATGCTCAGAGTTTCCACCAGTGCGCACACTGGAAACTCCGACATATTTATAACAGGCTTACTCCTACCAGCACAAAAAGAAGGTGAGTGTATGAAGCAGTATATTTTTAAGGAGATTGAGAAGTTTAAAATCCAACGCTACTGCAAAGGCTGCGGCGGCAAAATTGTTGTGGAAAATGCAAACAGGTATTACTGCGACAAGTGCAGGAGCTGATTTTTTATTTTACTTTTTTTAGTATTATAGTAAAGTGCATAAATAATGGAACATTTCAAAATGCACTTTATCTATACTAGCAAATCTCTATAAGTACCATAATTTATGAGATTTGCTATTAGATATTTGATCTGCTGAATGCTTATATAGGGGCTTTTCTGCTGCGGCTAAAATGAAATACGCGCACCTTTCTGACCTGCACATTGGCAGCTGGAGAGATGAGCGACTGCGAGATGTAAGCATGCAGGTATTTCTGAAATCGATTGAAATGTGCCGCGCGGAAAAAGTTGACTTTATTTTGTTTGCTGGAGATCTTTTTAACACGGCGCTGCCTGCAATTGACAAGCTCGCGATTGTTGCACGTGTATTGAGAGAATTAAAAGATGATGGAATACCTGTTTATGTCATTCCCGGCAGCCATGATTTCAGTCCGAGCGGAACAACGATGATTGATGTGCTTGAACAGGGTGGGCTGCTGGTGAATGTGTATAAAGGCGATGTTGCGCATAAAATGCTGCGGCTGAAATTTACGGTTGATGCAAAGACAGGAGCTAAGATTACCGGCATATTAGGCAAGAAAGGGATGCTTGACCGGATGTTTTACGAAGATTTGGATAGACTTCATCTGGAGAAGGAAGAAGGATACAAGATTTTTATGTTTCATACCGCGCTGCAGGAATTAAAGCCAACACATCTTAACCATATGGAAGCGCAGCCTGTGTCACTGCTGCCTCGCGGATTTAATTACTATGCAGGCGGCCATGTGCATCATCGCATGGAATTTTCTGCAGATGGATATAAAAAAGTCACACAGCCCGGTGCATTGTTTCCAAATAATTTTGCTGAACTGGAGAAATATGGACACGGCGGATTCTTCTTGATCGACGGTGAGAATGTTGAGTGGAAAGCAGTGAACGTGAAGGAACGTGTTGCCATTATGGCTGATGCTGAAGGGAAGAGTGCAGATGATGTGAGCAAAGAACTACTTGCCCAAGTACAGAAAAGCAATGTTTCAGATGGGTTGGTGACGATCCGAGTTGAAGGAATGTTGAGTGCAGGGAATGTTACTGATGTTAATTTTAAAGATGCGATGGCAGATGCGTATGCACGCGGTGCGTATGCGGTGCTGAAGAATGCTGCGGCGCTGAAGAGCAAAGAGTTTGAAGAGGTAACAGTACAGTCGGATTCTATCGAACAGATCGAGGATATGCTGATTCGAGAGCATGGGGGCGAACATCATGCGATTGTGAAAGAGCTGATGCATGCGCTTGCTGCTGAGAAAAAAGAAGGTGAAACGGCGCGGGATTTTGAAGTGCGGATTATTGCCGATAGTATCAGTGTGGTTAAAGAGAAGTTTTTAGGATAGAGATTAAGGGTTTTTATTTCATCAATCTCATAAATATCTCTTTCAGCTCCTGCGGCTTAGCTTTGCCTTTTGTAACGCGCATGACCTGTCCAACGAGGAAATTTAATGCATCAGCGTTGCCGGACTTGTAATCGGCAGCGGGTTTGGGGTTACTCTTTATCGCGTCTTTGCAGAATTTTTCAAGCTCGCCTGTGCCGCTAATGGCTGTGAGGTTTTGTGAAGCAACATATACCTTTGGCGAGAATGGCTTTTTGATGAGATCCTGGAGCAGCTTTCTGCCGACCTGCTCTGTAATTTTATTGCTGTTGAGCAGCTCAAGAAGCTCGGCGAGATGTGCTTCGTCGAGGTTGAGTTCAGTAACATCTTTATCGAGTTCATTCATTATTCTCAGCAGCTCTTTTCTTATCCAGTTGGCGACGGTCGTAGGCTTGACTTTCTTTGACAAGCGCTCAAACAGTTCGCTGAGCGGAAGGTCAGTTGCTATAACATCAGCAGTTGTTTTTTCGATGCCGGCTTTTAGCAGTTGTTTTACTTTTTGTTCTGGACGATCAGGCAATTCGCTTTTGATTCTTGCAATGATATCTTTGCCGACCGTGACAACGGGCAAGTCTGGATCGGGAATAAACATGTAATCCAATGCCTGTTCTTTTGATCGCATGAATTTGGTGACGTGTTCAGCGTCGCTCCATTGCCGTGTCTGCTGCTCAATCAGTTTTGATTTTATTTCGCGTTCCTGGCGCTGCTGCTCATAGAGGATGGCAGATGTGATTCCGCTGAAAGAGTTGACGTTTTTAATCTCAACACGTGTGTATAATGGGGCGATCGATACGTTCACATCACACTTGAGGCCCATATCACGGTTGACGGCATCAACATAACTCAGCGTTGTAAGAAGCTTTTTCAGCCACTGTTTGACCTGATCGGCACTAGTGAAGTCTGGTTCGGTGACTATTTCGAGCAATGGATAGCCTGAACGATTATAATCAATGCAGCCTGTTTCTGGATCCCATCGTGCAGGATCTTCTTCGAGATGACATTCACGGATGCCAATGCCGAGAAAATGACCGTGTTCGCCGACGGGTACAGCGTAGCTGCCAGACATTGTGTTTTGGTATCCTTTCGGCAGATCAGGCCAATCATAATGCTTGCGCTGCCAAACGAGCTCGCTGTTTAGTTTACAGTTGAGCATTGCTGCCGTCTTTAGAACTTTGAAGACTGCATCTTTATTGGGCAGCATCGGCTTTGCACCGGGCTGAGCGGTGCAGATAGGACAGATTGTCGTGTTTGGCTGTGCGGTTTGATTGATAGCACATGTACAAAATAGCTTCTGTGCACTTTTGACATACACATGAACCTCAAGACCAATTTTGGGCGACATGGATGTGCAGAGGAGCAGCGGTTTTTATAGGTTTCTCTTGGGTTTTGTATTTTTTTCCAGCTCTCTCAGCTTGCGCTCGATCTCTTTTACTTCACGACT
>DATDXM010000074.1:0-5120 GCA_035289325.1 Candidatus Nanoarchaeia archaeon | reverse complement strand
TTTTGGATCTGCTGATCTCTTTTATTCTCCTCAAGGGGTGTTTGGCGTTGTACGTGCGTCTGCGCTTGTTTTTTTTGCCTATGTCGGGTTTGAGGCTATCATCAAGCTGACCGAGGAAACAAAAAATCCAACGAAGGTTATACCTCGTGCTATCCTGTCTGCAATTGGCATTACCACTGTGTTGTATATTCTTGTTGCGCTGTCGGCGGTCAGTGTACTTGGATGGCAGGAGCTTAGTGCCTCGTCATCACCGCTTGCTGATGTTGCTCGTGCTGTGCTCGGCAATTGGGCATTTATTTTTGTTGGTGTGATTGCGCTTGTGTCAACTGCGAATACAGTAATGGTTGAGATGGTCGCGGGCTCACGAATGGTGTACGGGTTAGCGGAACGAAAAGAATTGCCAACTTTTTTTCTTACGAATAATAATGCCAATCGTGTGCCGCGGTATGCGATTGCAGTGGTGTTTCTTGCGTCGCTGCTGTTTTTAGGCGTCGGCAATCTTGAGCTCCTTGCAAGCATATCAAACCTCTTTATGTTTGGGACGTTTGTGCTTGTGAATTTTGCGGTGATTGCACTCCGATATAAGATGGCGACGAAACCTCGTTTTTGTGTCAACTGTCATGTCTATGGTGTGCCTGTGCTGCCGCTGCTTGGCGGTGTATTGTCATTGGGGATGCTTGCTGTGGTGGTGGGGGGATTGGTGTGAAAGGTTTATATAGATTAAAAAAGTTCTTATGGTTGTGAAAAAGAGAGTGAAGTGGAATCGAACTTATTTGTACATTGGCGTAATATTCGTTATTGCTCTCGCTGTCTGGCTCTTTTCTGATCTATCACAAAAACGAGAATTAGATATGCAATTGCTTGCGCAAGTGGGCATCACCGACGAAGAAGCGCAGGACTTAGCTGGTCAAGCGTTTTTCCGGCGCAGAGCACGGCGATATATTCCCGCAGCCTGTTATGATGGCGATGGAGGATTTAATATTGCTCAGCGCGGTTCAATGGCATTCTTTCCCGGAGGATATTCCTATCGGCCTTATTATTTTTACGATAGCTGCGTCAGCACGAATCAATTGAGAGAATATGAATGCGCACGGCCATATAATCCGACGACCGTGACGTGTGCAAATCAATGCACAAATGGAGCTTGTGTTGTTCGGTGCGGCGATGGGGTGAAGGAAGGCACGGAACAGTGCGATGATGGGAATACTGCAGATGGAGATGGGTGCTCATATATATGCGCTATTGAGCCGTTCTGTGGGGATAGTGCTGTGAACCAGCCAAACGAGGAATGTGATGATGGGAATCAAGTAGATTCTGATGTGTGTAGCAATACGTGTGTAGCTGCAACTTGCTCTGATAACATCCAAAATCAGGATGAATTAAATGTAGATTGCGGGGGAATATGCTCCAAATGTTCATTTAAAATTCATAATGTTGATATAACAGGTTGGGGGTATAAAGAAAAAGGTGGATTAGGCTTTAATCTTCATATAGACGTAGAATATCTTGGACCTATGCCAACGGGCGATTATGCTTTATCGTTTCCAGTAAAAATAGCTGTTCCAAATGTACAAAGTAGTATTGAACCTTATTTTACTGTTAGTAAAACTCCTGGTGATGGAATCTTTTCAGAGAGCAGTCTGAGACTAACACGAATCTTTACATTTGATAATCCAATGCCATTACTCGAAGCATATAGTGGTGCGCAGCTGCCTCTTTCAATAAAAATCCTCGAAAATACAAATCCAACGTCACGTAATTATATTACTTCTGAGCCGATCGGCACAACTCTTTTTGAGAAAAGCTATAGTCTTGCAAAAACACCGGTGCCCGAAAATAAAATATATACTATAGGTGTTGTACAGGTCGTACCCCCAGGACTGGATATCAGCACTTTAGATATTTGTTTAGATCATACTCCCGCTATGCAATCTAATGGTCTTCAGGGTTATGAGCCATTTGGTGTCTATCCAGCAGGCACCTGTCCTACTACTTCTATGAACCCTGGAACAGGTGTCATATATAGATCTGTGATACGTACTCATAATTTTAAAGAAATCTTCTTTTCACAGAATCCGTTTACATCTATCCCTGATGTAAGAATGTCCTCCTATTTGCCTTCAAGATTAGGCGATGTAAACATTTATTCATTACTGAGCATCGGCTCATTCTGGGAAAATTTGTTAGCAAAGCATGGATTGACCAACAGAATAACAACTTTAGGAATCAATCCTAAATTTAATGTGATTGTTCTTCCTCCAATAGAAAGAGTGAACACACTAACCTCAAGTGACCATGGTGCAGTGAAAACTTTCTTTGATGATGCTGCCGCTTCTGCTCATCTCGATTTAAGCACGTACGATTTCACGATGTATGTGCAGTATTATGACGGAGCGCCTAACTTAGATCACTTCGGCAGGGGATTTGCAGCGAATACCAAATCGTACATTCCTATTGAGCTTCAAGTGTCTTCTGTTGTCGTACCAAACAGTGCTTACCTTACTATCGTTCATGAGATGGGCCATCAATTATTTTCACTATCAGATTTGTATGTTGGATTCGGGCTGCAGTCTCCTAAAGGAGTACCAAATCCAGATTTGTCTCGTTTACCATTAAAACAAGGATGCATCATGGGCAAGTCTTTTGGTTATAAACAGACAACACCAAGCTCTATTCAGGCTTATACTTCATATCTGGGGTCATCATACGATACTGAGTTAAACACTTTCGTTCAGACATTAGAGCCATTCTCCACGGTAGATCCAGAAAATTATGTCCTCTGTGCTGATGATATCGTAGGGATACGAGGCGACTTCGAAAATCTCCAATGCAAACTAAGTGATTTTTATACGAATAAATGCCACGACTGCTCATCAGGCACCTGTGAACCCTGCACATCATTAAATTACCTTAAGTGCACGCTAAAGCAACCATGACCATTCTTCAAAAATAAGCTTAACTCGATGTTGGTACTCATTGTCAATGCAAACATTTATAAATAAGTACTAATCAGTAATTAGTATGATAACGAAGGAAATACTGCGTCAGATTGTCATGCGTCAGAAAGAGACATTTGGGTCAAAAGAGTCTGTCCCGCGGGAGATTTTACCCGAAATCCTCCGATGGATGAGCGATGATCGTGTTCTCGTGATTACAGGTGTTCGACGGTGCGGCAAATCTACACTTTTAAAACAGCTGATGGAGAAAGCATCGGGCTGGTGCTATGTTCATTTTGAGGATGAGCGCATGATCGATTTTGCAGCACAGGATTTTGAGCTGCTCAATGAAGTGCTGATTGAGGTGTACGGTCCTGCGCAAATTTATTTTTTTGATGAAATTCAGAATGTCGACAAATTCGAGACGTTTGTACGGCGGCTGCAGGATGAAGGAAAGAAGATCATTATCACTGGCTCAAATGCCTCGCTGTTGAGCAAAGAATTTGGGACTAAGTTGACCGGCAGATACAAGTCATTTGAAGTGTACCCTTTTTCGTTCAGAGAGTTTATGTCATTTAGACATATAAATTTGAGCGAAAAAGACGTTTATTCACCTGAGAAGAAAGTTTCTATGCTCAAAGCGTTTAGAGAATATCTGACGCTGGGCGGCCTTCCTGAATATTTAAGGAACAACGATATTGATTATGTCAGAACTGTTTATGAAAATATTTTATATAAAGATATAATCACTCGATACTCTATCAGACGCGAAAAGATTCTGAAGGAACTTGTCAATATATTAGCAACATCAACATCATCAAGGTTTACATATAATTCCCTGAAAAACACTTTGGGACTTTCGAATGCTATTACTGTAAAAGAATACATATCTTATCTATGCAATTCTTATCTTTTTTTTGAATTGTTGCAGTTTTCTTATTCAGTGCGCCGCCAACTGGGTTCACCAAGAAAGATATACCTTGTTGATTCAGCATTTGGTGATATCTGTGGGCTTCAGTTTTCTCCAAATAAAGGAAGAATTCTTGAAAATGCTGTGTTTATTGAGCTCCAAAGAAAAGGAAAGAACATCTATTATTTCTCAGATGATGGTGAGTGTGATTTTGTGATTAAAAGCGGCACAAAAATAACTGAAGCTGTTCAGGTCTGCTATGCTCTTGATGATTCGAATCGTGAACGGGAAATTAATGGATTAGTGAAGGCGATGACTGCGTTGAAGCTCGACAGGGGATTAATTCTCACATTTGAGCAACGCGAGGATATACACGTCAAAGGTAAATTGATACAAATTATGCCCGTATTTCTCTGGTTGCTGATGAAGAAACCTTTTTAACCACGCTTAAATTACACAAACCTGTGATAGACGAATCCATCCTCAATCGCATAGGTAATACGCCTCTCCTCAACATAGAAAACATCTTCGTCAAACAAGAACAGCTCAATCCCAGCGGCTCAATCAAAGACAGAATTGCGAAATTCATTGTTGAGAAAGCCGAAAGAAAAGGTTTGCTGCGCAAAGGCTATACTATCGTCGAAGCAACATCCGGCAATACGGGCATCGCATTTTCGTTTGTTGCGGCGGCACTTGGCTATAAGATGCATGTCGTTATGCCTCGAGGAATGAGCACTGAACGGCTGCAAATAATGAAATCCTATGGCGCGAAAGTGACGCTGGTGCATAAACTCTGTGTGAAGTGCGCGGTTGAAAAAGCTGCGCGGATTGCAGGCATGCCACGACATTATG
This sequence comes from Candidatus Nanoarchaeia archaeon, assembly GCA_035289325.1. GTDB lineage: Archaea > Nanobdellota > Nanobdellia > Woesearchaeales > JAGLXL01 > DATDXM01. The sequence continues at coordinate 422 of DATDXM010000074.1, read as the reverse complement.
CACCACAGCAGTTTGACAATGAATGGAATGTAGAGGAGAATGAGAAATTACTTGGACGAGAGATTTTGAAGTCTATGCATAAAATTGATGCTGTTGTTGCTGGTGTCGGAACGGGTGGCACGCTGATTGGTGTTGGAAAAGCTGTTCGAAAGAAATTTCCTCGCGCTGCGGTTGTTGCTGTTGAGCCAAAAGAATGTGCACTATTGTCAGGCGAAGGATATGGCGAGCATAAGATATTTGGGCTGCATAAGCTTGCGCATGTTTGCAAAGAACATCATATCGAGGGAATCGGAGATGGTTTTGTTCCGCCGATTGTTTCTCGGCATCGGGAATTTATTGATGATGTTATTATGGTGTCGAGTGCGAATGCGATTCGTGAAGCACATCGGATTGCGCGTGAGTATGGCTGTTTTGTTGGGCCG
>DATDXM010000073.1:0-3251 GCA_035289325.1 Candidatus Nanoarchaeia archaeon | reverse complement strand
CCGCGCTGTTGTTTATCCTAATGTCTATAAAAAATATGCGCTGCTTGAAAAACTGCTAATGGAAAAGCATCCTGAGCAGTATGATCTATTGCAGCTGTTCTGTGCAGTGCATCATGGCATGCCTGATTTTATCTGTTATCGCAAGGGAGTGTTTACATTTGTGGAATGCAAACTTGCACATGAACAAATAAGCAAACGGCAGCGCACCTGCATTGAGAAATTAGTTCACATGGGCTTTGATGTTGAAATTCATCGGCTGATTGAGCGCAGCATGCGTGCACGGAATGGCGAGATGCACGATTGGAAAATAATGGTGAAAGAATATCAAGAAAGAATGCGTGTGAGGTATAAGAAAAATAAAAAAACTTAATCAACCTCAAAGCTTACCTGCACCTGTGCCGTGACTTCGAGCTTTTGCGGTGATATTTGCGTGTCAACAGCAATCTCTTTTACTGCTGCATCTGCTGCTAATGGCGCTCGCAAGTATGGATAGGGTGTGTAATCATAGGAGAGGTCACTTACTGAGATGATGTCGCCAAGCTCTGCGTTCAAGCCAGATGCGATTGCTTCAGCTTTTTCACGCGCATCTTTTGAGGCTTCGGCAAGCACCTGCTTCTTCAGCTCATTGCGCTTTGCATTGCTGATGTCAAATGAAATGCTGTCAATTCGTGTTGCGCCTGCGCCGACAACTGCGTCAATAATCTTGCCAACATCATCGAATTCTGCTGTTTTTATCTTCAATGTGTGCTGTGTCTTGAAGCCTTTTGATTTTTGCATGTTGTTCGACCAATCAAACTCTTCATAGATATTGAAGTACTGGGTTTCGATGCTATCTCGGGGAATATTAATTTTGTACAATGCTGCATAGACTGCATCTGTTTTTTGTGCGTTCTCTGTTTTTGATTCATCTGCGGTTTTTGCAAGTGTTTCAACTGCAACAAAAATCTGGGCTTCATCTGGCAACACTGACAGCTGTGCTGTGCCGGATGATGAAATTGTTGGCTTGTCACCGCCATTTGTCACGATGCAGCCGCCCAACAATAATGCGACGATTAGACTGAATACTATTATCTGTTTCATGTTGACCTCCGTGCTCTTATTATTTGTATAATTATGAATAATATGATTGTTACGATGCCGCCGATTAAAAACCAAAGCCAGAACGGCCATGGCGCTGAGGATGAAGATAGTACGCTGTCTTCAGCGACATTCATTGCGAGCGATGCGGATTCGGCGGCGAAGTCTGCTGTACGTGTGAATAGTTTTTGTGCGGAATAGGAATTGTTTATTGCTAACAGCGCAGTAATGCCTGCAAAAACAAGGCTTACGGGCAGAATGCTGCGCAATGCATTTTTTATTCCTTTGACTGGTTTAGGAGTGATAATAACATATTTGTTTGCAAGCTTATAATGGTCGACTTCTCTGCCTTTTTTGCTGTAATGGAATTCTTCAGCAGTGACGAGCTGCGCTTTTTTGAGGTTTTGAAGATTATAATGGACTGTGGGCAATGGGATGCTTAATGCTGATGAAATGTCTGTTTCAGTTGCATCTTCTTTTTGCGCAAGAAAATCCATTATTTTGCGGCACGTGTCATTACTTAAGACTTCGGCTAATTGCTTTGCTTGCAGGTCTTCCAAGCTTACTAAGAGGAAATTGCTTTTAGGCATGAGAAGAATAGAGAGGTTTGTATTTATATACGTTGGGATAGGTTTGAATGGAGTGGAAGTTATTGGTGGAATTTTTTGTTTATTATCTGCTCAGATCAACCTCAAGTGAGCAACCGGTGCAACCGACACATCCTGCCTGTTTGTCAGCACCTAGGTCTGATGAACGAAGCAACAACCCCACTTCTCTGTTGATAATGAGGTATTGTGTTACATCCAACCGAATGCCTGAGTCAATCTTGGTCGTAATTGGCCGGTATGGCAAGATACTTGGCACTATGCCTCGTCCAATGAGAAAGCGTGCACCTTCGATTGTTGAGATTGTATCCTCTAAACCTGCAATCAGGCAAGAGGAGACATTTCCCTTTCCAAACACATTGACTGCATAATCTAATGCATCAATAAAACGCGCTCGTGGAATGAGATCAGACTTGCCTGGGCAATATTCACGTCTTTTTTCTTCATCAAAAAGTTCTAAATTCATCATCAGAACATTTGCTCCAGCCTCTTTTAATTCACGGATATATGAATTATCTAACGGTGGCGCTGCTTCAACGGCTATTCTCACCGTTGGCAATGCTTTTCTTATAGCAGCAACTCTTGGAATAAAAATTTCAAATCCTGTTCCATCTGTATATGTTGTACCACCATTAATGTCAACTTCATAATTAGGATTGTATCTGATTGCACGTACAGCTGCCTCGACAAGATCATCTACACTTTTTATTTTCAATGCACCAAGTGATTCTCCGTCCCCCATCTTACAAAATTTACATTCATTATTTTTTGTGAAGAATTGGCATCCTGCATAAACCGCCGTAGTTAATGCATTTTTACCGTGCTGCTGAAAGATTCGCCCCATTGGTTGCCCTGAAGAAGTTTTCTCAAAATACCATTCTGGCGGGGGCAATGGGGAAATACGTGAGATTGCTTTTCCTTCGTGCACAAGTGTTAACTGCCCATCTTTTTTTTCAACAGTGAATGGAGAGTTCTTAGTATAACCAAAATAGACGCTTGCATTGACAAATCGATTGCCGTCAAGCATAATATACCAGCCATATCCCAAGCCTGAACGCAGTTCGTTGAAAGGATTCTGCGCTTTTATTAAATCCATGATGTTACTTTCTTTTACATTAATTCCTCGACAAAGAATTTCGGCTTTTGTGTAATTACCATCTGTGAACACAATCAGCTGGGGTTGCAGCTTTATCCTCATACATTCGCAGTGGTTTCATGTTTGTTTTCTCCATGTTTTAAGCCTGATGGGCTGCTTGCTTGATGAAGAAATAGAGTTAGCACGCTGTTGAGAAGTGTTGATGAAGAAAATCACTCAAAACTGTTTTAGAAATGTCGTCAATTGAAGACTCGACCAGCACGTTTTTTGACATGCAGGTTGTATTTTCCAGAGGCTCTTTTATTGCATTAGATAATGTAAGTATACAATTATCTCGTTTAAATGTAGCATTAACTATAATCTTTCCATTTGTTGGAACGCCGAGAACTTGTCTTATTTTGAGGGGCAAAACAAACCTTCCTTTTCTATCTAATGAGATGAAGATACTTCACTTGCTGTTCCGTGGTTCGTTG